>JBKQRS010000354.1:0-5084 GCA_052143915.1 Bradyrhizobium sp. | reverse complement strand
GATGGCGGTTTATGTCGTGTTCAACCAGCCGCCATTCACCATCGCGGTCAAGGCCGACTCCCCAATCAAGACGCCGAAGGATTTGGAAGGCAAGACGCTCGGCGCCTCGGCGAGCGACGCCGCGCTCAAGCTGTTCCCGGCTTTCTGCAAAGTCACCAAGATCGACTGCACCAAAGTGAGCATCACCAACATGCAGCCGAGCCTGCGTGAGCAGATGCTGATGCAGGGCCAGGTCGACGGCGTGTTCGGCTACGTTACCACCATCCGCTTCAGTGCCCGGCTGATCGGCGTCGACCCCGACAAGGATCTGCGCTTCATCAAATTCGGCGACTACGGCATGGACCTTTACTCCAACGCCATCATTGTCTCGCGCAAGTTTGCGAAGGAGCACCCTGAAGCCGTGAAGGGCTTCCTGGCCGCGCTCAACCACGGCATCAAGGATGCGATGGCCGATCGCCAGGCCGCGATCGATGCGGTTGCCGCGCGCGAGCCGCTGATCAAGCCCGCGATCGAACGGGCGAGGCTGGATGCCACGCTGGCCGACGAGATGACCCATCCCGAAATTGCAAAGATCGGCATCGGCGACATCAGCGATGACCGGATGGCGAAGGCGATCGATATCCTGGTCAAGGCCAAGGAATTGCCGTGCACCCCCAAGGTCACCGAAATCTTCGACCGCAGCTTCCTGCCTCCGGCCAGCGAGCGCCCGACGGCTATCCAACCGGCGATGTGACAGGGGATCTGCGTTTTCAGTTTTTCAAACCAGCACGGATGAATCCATGAAGCTTTCGCTTGGAGATCGCGTAGCGCTCATCACCGGCCCGGCCAAGGGCATGGGCGCTTCCATCACGTATGCCTTCGCCGCCGAAGGCTGCAAGCTCGCGCTGGTGGGAAGGGACACCGCGGCCATCGAGCCGGTCGCGGCAGAGGTGAAGGCCGGCGGCGGAATGGCGATCGTCATCCCCTGCGATCTCACCGATGCAAAGCAGTGCGAAGAGGCCGTCGACGAGACCAAGGGCCAATTCGGCGGCCGCCTCGACATCCTCGTCAATGTCGCCGGCGGCTCGGGCCCGATCGGCAAGACCGGGTTGCAAACCACGCCCGAGGAATTCGACGAGATCGTCACCCTCAACATGAATGGATGCTTCCACACCATGCGCGCGGCGCTGCCGACCATGATCGAGCAGCGCTACGGCAAGGTCGTCAATGTCGGCGGCACCTTCGGCATGCGCGGGCGCGCCGGGCGCGTCGCCTACTCGGCCTCGAAATGGGGCCTGCGCGGCATCACCAAGAGCTTTGCGCTCGAAGTCGGGCAGTACAACATCAACGTCAACTGCGTGGCGCCCGGCATGGTCGACGGTCCCCGCTTCCGCGAGAAGGTCTGTCGCGACATGGCCGAGAGGCTCGGCATCTCGGAAGCGGAGGCCGCCGAACGCCACGCCGCCGACTACGCGCTCAAGCGCGTGACGATCGATGCCGACGTCGCCAATGCCTGCCTGTTCCTCGCCAGCGACGTGTCGCGCCAGATCACCGGCGTCGATCTGCCGGTCGATGGCGGCTGGGCAATGTTGTGACGGGAGATGCGGCGATGTCGGAGATGGTGGATCTGGTCATCAGCGGCGGCACGGTCGTATCATCGGACGCGAGCTACCCCGCCAGCGTGGCCGTCAAGAACGGTCTGATCCACGCCATCGGCGCGCCGGAGGCGATGCCGCCGTCGAAGCAAACGCTGGATGCGACCGGGCTGCATGTCCTTCCCGGGGCGATCGACGTTCACGTGCATTTTCGCGATCCCGGCTATCCCCAGAAGGAGGACTTTGCCAGCGGCACGGCTGCTGCGGCCTTCGGCGGCGTCACCACGGTGTTCGACATGCCGAACACGCTGCCGACCGTAGGCAACCCGGAAGCCCTTGCCGACAAGCACAGGATCGCGGCTGCGAAGGCCTATGTCGATTACGGCCTCTATGCCGTGCTGGGTGAGGACAGTATCGGACATGTCGGCGCGCTGATCGACGGCGGCATCATCGGCTTCAAGCTCTATATGGGCAACACATTTGGCCGCATCCCCTCGCCTTCCACCGGCGCGATGCTCGAAGCTTTTGAAGTGGTGGCACCCACCGGAAAACGCATCTCGCTGCATGCCGAGACCAATTCCATCATGGAGCGGCGGGAGTCGCGGCTGCGTGCCGCCGGCCGTACCGAGGCGATCGCGCATCTGGACGCGCGGCCGGCCGTGGTGGCGGTCGAGGCGGTGGCGCGCGCAGCGATACTTTCCGAATGGACCGGCGCCCGGATTCATGTGCTGCATATCTCCTCGGCCGCGGAACTGCGGCCACTGACTGAGGCCAAGGCGCGCGGCGTCGACATCACCGGGGAGACCTGCCCGCATTATCTTCTGCTGTCCGAGAAGGACTACCAAAAATTCGGCGGCGTCATCCGGGTCAATCCGCCGGTGCGCGAGGCCGCCAACCAGCTGCCGCTGTGGGCCGCATTGATGGACGGCACCATAGACATCATCGCCACCGACCATGCCCCACATGCGCCGGACGAAAAGACCCGCGCCGACATCTGGACGGTCGACTGCGGCTTTCCGGGGGTCGAGACGCAGATGCCGTTGATGCTGACCGAGGTCAGCCGCGGCCGCGCCAGCATCGAGGACTACGTGCGATGGAGCTCGGAGAATCCATCGAAAATCTGGGGCCTCTACCCCCGCAAAGGCACGCTGACGGTCGGCTCGGACGCCGACATCGCCGTCGTCGACATCAACCGCGAATGGACGATCGACGACGCCAGGATCCAGTCGCGTTCGAAGATCTCGCCCTGGCACGGCCGCCAAGCGACCGCGCTGCCGATCCACACGCTGGTGCGCGGACGCTTCGTCATGAAAGACCGCACGTTGCAGGAGGACGCGCGCGGCAGCGGCCGCTCGGTTCATGCGATCCAGAACATGCCTGCCGCAAGCCTGCGCAATACCGCCACCACGATGGCCGCCATCACCTCGCGGCGAGAAAGTGACGGCCGATGAATGCTTCGCCAGCAAAGCCTGAACTGCCAACAGGCCATGTGATCGACCTGGAAAAGGTCAGGGTCACCTTCGGCAGCGGCAAGACTGAGGTCACGGCGCTGGCGGAAACTTCCTTGCGCATTACGCATGGCGAGTTCGTGGCTTTGGTCGGCCCCTCCGGTTGCGGCAAGTCGACGATCCTCAAGCTGGTCGCGGGAACGCTTGATGCCTCGCAAGGCCACGTGTTCGTCGCCGGCCGCGAGGTCGGCGCCAACCATGTGCGGATCGGCATGGCGTTCCAGAACCCGACCCTGCTGCCGTGGCTGAACATCTGCGACAACGTCATGCTGCCGCTCAAGATCGTGCCGCCCTTCAAGCAGGCATTCTCGGAAAAGCGCAAATCCGAGTATCGCGACCGCGTCGAGGCCTCGCTTTCGCGCGTCGGCCTCGCGGGTTTCGGCGCGAAATTTCCCTGGCAATTGTCCGGCGGCATGCAGCAGCGGGCTTCTCTCTGCCGGGCGCTGATTCACGATCCGACGCTGCTCCTGCTCGACGAGCCGTTCGGCGCGCTGGATCAGTTCACCCGCGAGGAATTATGGGAGATCATGCAGAATCTCTGGATCGAAAAGCAGCCCACCGTGCTGCTGGTGACCCATGACCTCAAGGAAGCGGCCTATCTCGCATCGCGGATCTGCGTCATGCAGGCGCGTCCCGGCCGCATCGTCGACGACAGCACGGTTCCGTTCGCCCGGCCCCGCACCATCGAGGTATCCTTCGAGCCTGACTTCGTATCGCTCACCCAGCGGCTGCGTGAACGTATCGTCGCCGCCCGCGCCGTCCAGCAGGCCGCGTCATGAACGAAGTGCTCCGGCGCCGCATCCTGTCGATCACCTGCATCATCGGCTTTTTCGTCATTTGGGAGCTGTTGTGCCTGGCGTTCCATGTCCCTGATATCGTGCTGCCGCGGCCGAGCCAGATACTCGCGACCCTGTGGACGCGCTTTCCCGCGATCTGGCCGCACGCGCTGCAGACGCTTTATACGACGCTGGTCGGATTCGGCCTCGGCATCGTGATCGGCATTCTGCTCGGCATGCTGATCGGCTCCTCGCGCCTTGCCTATGATGTCGCCTATCCGATGCTGGTCGGTTTCTCCTCGATCCCGAAAGTGGCCGTGGTGCCGATCTTCGTGCTGTGGTTCGGCGCCGGCACCGTGCCGGCCGTGCTGACGGCCATGATCATGTGCATCTTTCCGATCGTCGTGAATGTGGCGACCGGGCTGGCCGCGACAGAGCCCGAGCTGCAGGACGTGATGAAAACGCTGCGGGCGACCAAGCTCGAGATCCTCTGGAACGTCGGCCTGCCGCGAACCATGCCGTATTTCTTCGCTTCCCTGAAAGTCGCAGCGACGCTCGCCTTCGTCGGCACCGTGATCTCCGAGACCGTCGCCTCCAACCGCGGCATCGGCAATCTGATGATGATCGCAAGCTCGAGTTTCGACATGCCGCTGGTCTTCGCCGGCCTGTTCATCCTGGCCGCGCTTGGCGTTGCGCTCTATGTCATCTTCTCGCTGATCGAGGGCCGTGTCACGGGCTGGGCGGTGCGCAGCGACAATTTTGCGGCCGGCGGCTAGCGGCGCTAGAGCCAGACGCATACCAGCACGATATTGGCCGCGCATGCCGCCAGCAGCGCGACGGTCAGCGCCACGTGCACGCTCTCGACGGTGGTTTTGACGGCCATTTCCATGACGCCCAAAACATCCGGCGATTCTACCCGGGGAGTCTCGCAGGATATTTTTCCGGCGATTCAGGACTCGTTTACGACTCAGGGACTCCCGCCCGAAACGGCCCGAAAACGGCGACTTCTGACCTCTCACGAGCGCGTGAACGGCCCGCCGCCGGGCTGAAACCCCCCACCCCGTCCGGCGCGTTAACGCGTTTTCGAGGGAAGCGACCCGATGCGCGCTATTTTGCAATGACGCGAAGCTGAGCAAGGCGTACCCGACCGAGGCAGACGTCTGGAAACTCGCCCGGAAAAGCACTTGATCCGGGGGTGGCGATCCGCCAGCCTGTTCCGGCGAGCG
>JBKQRS010000353.1:0-9507 GCA_052143915.1 Bradyrhizobium sp. | reverse complement strand
ATTGCTGGAGAACGTTATGCGCAAGCCGCGGGATTTCGACGGGTAACTGAAAGCGCTTCAGGACAAGGCGCGCGACCTCAAGAGCCTCAAGGTGCAGCAGCTCGGCGAACTGGTAATCGCCACCGGGGCAGATAGCCTCAGCGTCGATGAACTGGCAGGCGCGTTGATCGTGCTGACTGAGACCAAAGAGGCTGGAAAGAGGGAGGCATGGGCCGGGCGCGGAGCCGCTTTCTTTCAGAACCGGGCGCGGCGAACTGCACCGCCAGCTCAGCGCCACACTGGCGGCGCTCGGGCGCAACCGGGTGGCGCGCAACCGTCAACAGGCAGCAAGGGCGCGGCATGATATGCGCACATGGCAGGTCGAGCGCCGCAAGCGCACGCGGCATCTTATTGAACTCGGCGGTCTCGTCGTCAAGGCAGGCATCGTGGACCTGACCGGCGACGACCGCGCCACCATCTTCGGCGCGCTGCTATGGAGCGCCGACAAGCTTAAAAGCGATAAGGGCGAACGGGCACAAGCGCTTTGGGCCGCAATGGGGAAGCAAGCGTTTGAGGCGGACCCGGCGACACGCAGGGGGACAGATCGGGCTGTTCCAGCAGTTCGTCGTTGATGCATGACGATGGGATATCAGTAGAGATCTTCGATCATGCAAACGTCGCCGGTTCGGGTCCGCAGGTTCTGCGACGAAAACTGAACCAAACCGAACAATGCGATCAATCGGAACGACTGGATTTGGCGCCAAGCGGCCGCTCATTGGAGCGTCGCGGTCAGGCGAAGTTAAATTAGCGCCAGTTTGTTCAATTCACTGATTATTGGCGGAGGCTGCATCAGCCGAGTTTGCTACTCTGCGCCATGACTGTTTGACAGCCAGCCTGAAAAGGCCGGGATCTCAATCGAGATCGCGGCTAGTCAGGGAGAAGACGCCCGAGACGTCGACCGTCAACCGTTCAAGACAGATCCGCCGCCAGTCGCGCCTTCAGCCTTGGGGCTGCGAAATCAAGGAAGGCGCGGACTTTCAAAGGCAGAAGACCGCCCCCGAGATAGACGATGTTGACGGGCAGCGGCGGCGGTTCGAAGGCTTCGAGCATGATCTTCAGCTTGCCGTCTCTAACGGCGTCGGCGACATGATATGAAAAAAGTCGAACGATGCCCGCTCCCGCGCGAGCGGCATCAATGGCTGCCTCGGCGGCGTCGACCATGAGCCGCGACCGGATCGACACGGAAGTCGCCGAACCGCCGACCGGAAATTCCCAGGACTCGGCGTGCGCAAAGCCCGTGAAGCAAACGCAGTCATGGACTACCAGGTCCTTCGGCGTTTCGGGGCTGCCTCGGGCGGCGAGATATTCGGGACTGGCACAAACGACGCGCCGGACCGATCCAACCCGACGGGTTACGATGCCACTATCCGGCAGGGTGCCGATCCGAATTCCGAGGTCGACATGCTCTTCCTGCAGGCTGATGATGCGGTCGACAAGCTGAAGACGCAGCACGATGTCGGGATAGGCTTTCAAGAACGCTGCCACGACTGGTATCGCGTGGACGCGGCCGAAGCCCATTGAGGCCGTGACGGTAAGTTCGCCTTTCGGCGCCCGATATTCCCCCGAGACGACCCGTTCCGCTTCGTCGACTTCGTCGAGGATGCGGCGGCAGGCCTGGACATACGACTCGGCGGCGTCGGTCAGCGTAATGCGCCGGCTCGAGCGGTTGAGCAGCTGCGTTTTCAGATGCGCTTCGAGCTCGGAGATGCGGCGGCTGACAGTGGGCAGGGGAACGCCAAGCTTGCGGGATGCAGCCGAGAGGCTGCCTGCCTCGACCACCGCCAGCAGCGTTGTCATCGCCTCGATCCGGTCCATCCAGCCCTCTCATAATTTGAAAGGATGCTTTTCGATCTTAGCCAGTTCTGCTGATTGATGGAATGCTCCATGTATCTCCTCGCGAAGGAGATGATCCGATGTCGAGGCTTCCAACCCCAGCAACGATCGACGAGGCGCCACTCGCCTCCCGCCCGATGCTTCGAGCTGCCACAGAACGGTTTGGCCGGGTGCCCAACATGGTTCGACTGCTCTCGGTCAGCCCGGCCGCGCTGCAGGGATATCTGGCCCTGCTGACGGCTCTCGACGGCGGCACGCTCGGTGCCCAGATGTCCGAGCGCATCGCGCTCGCCGCCGCGGAGGCGAACGGATGCCAATACTGCCTGTCCTTGCACACCGACCGCGCTCGCAGCCGCACCGGGCTCGACGACGCCGAAATTACAGCGAACCGCAGCGGCGCTTCCAACGATCCGCGGGCGGAAGCCGCTGTCCGCTTCGCAGCGAAGCTTTGCCGGACGCAGGGGGTGGTCAGCGACGACGATCTCGGCGCTCTGAAGGCCGCTGGTTACGACGACGGGCAGATCGTCGAGATCGTTCTGCACGTCGGTCTTAACATCCTGACGAGCTACCTCAACAAGGTTGGCGACACCGACATCGACTTCCCCACCATCAAGACACGAAGGTTCAATCACAAGGAGAATTGTCATGGATAGGATCACAAGGTCTGAACAAATCGATCAGGATCGTCGTCGCTTCGTCGGCGGCGCGGCTACGGCCGTTGCTGCCGCGGGTGCGCTCAGCCTGTTTCCAGTGCAATTGGCCGCAGCAACCGAAGGCAACGCAATCCGCCCCTTCCGCGTCAACGTTCCGGAAGCAGCGCTCGTCGACCTCCGCCGGCGCATAAACGCGACAAGGTGGCCTGACCGGGAAACGGTCTCGGATGAATCGCAAGGCGTGCCGCTTGCGATGATTCAGAAGCTCGCCCACTATTGGGGGACGGACTACGACTGGCGCAAGGTGGAGGCGAAACTCAACGCCTTGCCGCAGTTCATCACCGAGATCGACGGGCTCGACATTCATTTCATTCACGTTCGTTCGACACATGAAAATGCGTTGCCGCTCATTGTAACGCACGGTTGGCCGGGTTCGGTCATCGAACAGCTGAAGATCATCGATCCTTTGACGAATCCCGCTGCACATGGCGGCAGCGCATCGGACGCCTTCCATCTGGTGATTCCGTCGATGCCGGGCTACGGGTTTTCAGGCAAGCCGACCACGACCGGTTGGGATCCTGCCCATATCGCGCGCGTGTGGATCGCGCTGATGAAGCGCCTGGGCTACAAGCAATTTGTCGCGCAGGGCGGAGATTGGGGATCGCCGGTCTCGAACGAGATGGCAAAACTTGGCGCTCCGGAGCTGCTGGGTATCCACGTCAACCTGCCCGGTGTCGTTCCACCCGAGATCGTGAAGGCGCTGCAGTCCGGCGATGGCGCTCCAACCAGTCTATCAGCCGACGAACAACACGCCTTCGAGCAACTCAAGCTGCAATTTGCGAAGCGACGCGCCTACGCGCAGATAATGGGGACGCGCCCGCAAACGCTGTCCGGATTGGCGGATTCTCCTGCTGGCCTTGCAGCCTGGCTGCTTGACCACGGTGACGGCTATGCCCAACCAGCCGCGGCGATCACCTCGGCGGTGCTCGGGCGCACGATCAATGGACACTCCGCAGGCGATCTCACGCGCGACGACGTGCTCGATAACATCACGCTCTACTGGTTGACCAACACGGCGATTTCTTCGGCGCGCCTCTATTGGGAAAACAAGATCAACCTTTACCTCCCGGCCAACGTCTCCATCCCGGCGGCTGTGACAGTCTTCCCCGGCGAGAGTTTTCAGGCGCCGCGGAGCTGGGCGGAACAGGCGTATCACAAGCTGGTTTACTTCCACCAGGCCGATAAAGGCGGGCACTTTGCGGCCTGGGAGCAGCCGCAACTCTTTGCACAAGAGGTCCGCGCGGGCTTCAGATCGCTGCGCCCATCGCAAAACGGATAACAATCGAGCCGGGCACGTCGTGGATGTCCGACGAATCTCCAAGAAAGTCGCCAAATCAGGAAATTCACCCATGAATACGATCAAAAAATCCGAACAAATCGACCGCGATCGCCGCCGATTTCTTGGCAAGGCGACCATGACGCTCGCCGCCGCCCAATTCGCGTTGAACGATTCCGCGTACGGACAGCCCGGCAGGGCAAAGCCAGCCGATTTGCCCAAGATCAGGCGAGGGACCAACACGTCATTCGCCTCACTGAAGCAGATCGATGCCGGCGTCTTGAATGTCGGATACGCGGAGGTTGGTCCCGCCAATGGACCTGCGGTGATCCTTCTGCACGGCTGGCCCTACGACATTTATAGCTATGTCGATGTCGCACCATTACTGGCGTCCGCGGGCTACCGCGTGGTCGTTCCTTATCTGCGCGGCTATGGGACGACGCGTTTTCTTGCGAGTGAAGCGTTCCGCAACGGCCAACCGTCGGCGCTCGCCGTCGACGTCATCGCCTTGATGGATGCGTTGAAGATCGAAAAGGCGACCCTTGCCGGCTTTGACTGGGGTGCGCGGACCGCCGACATCGTCGCGGCGCTCTGGCCGGAGCGCTGCAAGGCTCTCACCTCCGTTAGCGGTTATCTGATCGGCAGCCGGGAATCCGGCAAGTTGCCGCTGCCGCCAAAGGCTGAGCTGCAATGGTGGTATCAATATTATTTTGCGACAGAACGCGGCCGCGCCGGCTACGAGAAATATCGGCACGACTTTGCGAAGCTCATTTGGCAGATCGCCTCGCCGAGGTGGGACTTCGATGATGCGACGTTTGATCGTAGTGCGGCCGCCTTCGACAATCCGGATCACGTCGCCATCGTGGTCCACAATTACCGCTGGCGGCTTGGCCTGGCAGAAGGCGAGCCGCAATATGACGATCTGGAAAAGCGGCTTGCCGAAGGCCCCAGCATCACCGTGCCCACCATCACGCTTGAAGGCGATGCCAATGGTGCACCACACCCGGAAGCGAGTTCGTATGCCAAGAAATTCTCCGGGAAATACACGCATCGGATCATGAAGGGCGGCGTTGGGCACAATCTGCCTCAGGAAGCCCCGCAAGCTTTTGCCGAAGCGGTGATCGACGCCGCCGAAAGCTGATCGGCGTTGCCCCATCTGAATTCAGCCTACACAACAGGAGAACAACGATGACCACTTCAACAAAAGGCGCCGCGCTTGTGACGGGCGCTTCCTCGGGTATCGGCGCGATCTATGCCGACCGGCTGGCACGCCGCGGGTACGACCTAATCCTCGTAGCGCGCAACCGTGGGCGTCTCGACGGTTTGGCAAAGCGTCTCAGAGACGAGACGGGCAGGGAGGTCGAAGTCGTCACGGCGGATCTCAATAACAAGGTTGATCTCGGCCGCATCGAAAAATTGCTGCGCACCGACGGTCGCATCACGCTGCTGGTCAACAATGCGGGCGTCGGTGCGACCGCGCCGCTGCTTGGCTCGGATGTCGACAAAATGGACGACATGATCACGCTCAATGTCGGAGCGCTCACCCGGCTGACCTATGCCGCTGCGCCAGGCTTCGTCGCCCGTGGCGGCGGCACGATCATCAACATCGCTTCGATCGTCGGCGTAGCGCCGGAAATCCTGAACGGCGTCTATGGCGGAACCAAAGCGTTCGTGCTGGCCCTGAGCCAGTCGCTCCACAAGGAGCTTGCCGACAAGAACGTGCGCATTCAGGCTGTTCTGCCCGGCGCAACGGCTACCGATTTCTGGGGCACGGCCGGGCTGCCGGTCGAGCATCTGCCAGGCGAGATCGTGATGCGGGCGGATGACATGGTCGACGCCGCCCTTGCCGGTCTCGATCAGGGCGAGCTGATTACCATCCCGTCGCTTCCGGAAACAGCCGATTGGCAGGCTTATGAGGCCGCTCGGCAGAAGCTCATGCCGAACCTATCTCGCAGCGTGCCGGCTGCACGCTATCGAGCCCGCGCTGCGGCGTAACACAAGCTTTAGGCCAATACGACCAAACGGAAAAGGAACGGACAACCAGCCCAGGGCCAAGCAACGGAAACGGCGAGAACAGGAGTAAGATCAATGATGCGTCACACCAGAGCAGTTGAGATCGAGCGGTCGATTTCGCCGGTGGAAGCCGTCCCGTTATTGAGGGATAGCGCCCCCGAGGCGCCACCGGCAGAAGGCCGGCTGCCCGGGGCGCTGGCAAATCCAGACGATCAGGCGCCGCAAACGGTTGCCGCGAGCGGAACCCGGGGCGACGCTGGACGCACCAACCGGCTCCGACCATGGCTGTTCGCAGTCGCCGGCGTGGTCGTCCTGGTGCTCAGTGCCTATTACGGCACACAATACTGGACGGTCGGCCGTTTCAAGGTCTTGACGGACGACGCCTATGTCCAGGCCGACAACACGACTATTGCCCCGCGCGTGTCCGGATATCTTGATGAAGTCCTTGTGGGCGACAATGAGCGCGTAAAGGCCGGACAAATCCTGGCCCGTATCGACCAGCGCGACTTTATCGTCGCGCTGGATCAGGCGAAAGCGGACGTTGCGGCGTCACGGGCGGCCATCGCGGGCAAACAGGTTGCACTTGATATTCAGCGATCCACCATCGAAGCTGGCGACCGCCACGCTTGCCGTGGATCGGGCTACCGAGAAATTCGCGGAGCAGGAAGACAAGCGCTACTCGGATTTGGCATCAACGGGGTACGGGAGCGCGCAGAATGCGCAGCAAGCTGCGTCGCGGATCGGCGTGGCAAGGGCAAGTGTGGCGCGCGATACCGCGGCTCTTGCTTCCGCGGTCAAGCAAGTCGGCCTGCTGAAGGCAGAATTGGCTCAGGCCGAAGCCGCTGTGGCGCGCAATTTTGCAGTCCAGCAACAGGCTGAATTGAATCTCGGCTATTCCACCATCGTGTCGCCGGTCGATGGGGTAGTTGGCAATCGTACACTTCGCGTTGGGCAGTTCGTTCAGGCCGGCACGCAGCTTATGTCCATCGTTCCGGCGGCGGATACCTACATTGTCGGCAACTTCAAGGAGACGCAGCTCACCTACGTTCAGCCCGGTCAGCCCGTGGAGATAGAGGTTGATACGTTTCCCGGCCGGATCGCCCATGGTCGCGTTGATAGCATCGCACCGGCGAGCGGGCAGCAATTTGCGCTGCTGCCGCCAGACAATGCGACCGGTAATTTCACCAAGATCGTCCAGCGCATCCCGGTCAAGATTATCCTTGACCCCGGCAGCCCACTGTCAGGCGACCTGCGGCCCGGCATGTCGGTGACGCCGACTATCGATACGCGGCCTAATCTGACGACGCGTGTGGCGGCCACACCGACCCATATCGAATGAGACGATTTGATCCGAAGAGCACCAGAATGTCAGGCGTCATCAAGATTACGGTCCCGTTGCAAATGCCGATCAATTCGGCGTGGCGCGACTCTGACCACGCCACCGTAACCACATGGGTTGCGGTGCTTGCGGCGATGATCGGCACCTTCATGGCTATCCTCAACATCCAGATCACCAATGCGTCGCTGCTCAACATCGAGGGCGGCATCGGTACCGGCGTCGATAACGGTTCTTGGATCTCCACCTCCTATCTAATCGGCGAGATCGTGGTAATTCCGATGGTTGCCTACCTCAGCCGCGTATTCTCATTCCGAAACTATATGATTACCAATGCCATCCTGTTTCCGTTGTTCTCCGTATCGTGCGCGTTCACTCACGATCTGAGTTCCATGATCGCGATGCGCGCGCTGCAAGGATTCACAGGTGGCGTACTTATCCCGATGGCGTTCACGATGGTGCTCACCAAACTCCCCAAAGCACAGCAGTCGATCGGGTTGGCGGTTTTCGCGCTGGCCGTGACCTTTGCACCGGCGATCGGCCCGACCATCGGCGGCTACCTCACCGAGAATTTCGGCTGGCAAACAATCTTTTTCGTCAATGTGTTGCCGAGTACAGTAATGGTTATCGCGCTTTACTTCACTCTGGAACGGCAACCGATGAATCTCGGGCTGCTGCGGCAGGGCGATTGGATAGGTATCGCGACAATGGCGGTAGGTCTTTCTGCATTGCAGACGGTGCTTGAGGAGGGCAATAAGGATGACTGGTTTGGCTCGCTCTTCATCGTTCGTCTGGCGGCGATCGCCGCGATCAGCCTGTCACTGTTCATCTGGATCGAGCTCACCGTCGAACACCCCCTGATGAAACTGCGGTTGCTGACCCGACGAAACTTCGGCTTTGGGACCATCGCCACGGTTTGCGTCGGCTTCGGGCTGTTCGGATCGGTCTATATCCTGCCGGCCTATCTCGGCCAGGCCCAGGGCTACAATGCCGAACAGATCGGCGCCGTCCTGGCCTGGACCGGATTGCCGCAGTTGCTGCTGATACCGCTTGTTCCCAGACTCATGAAAAAATTCGAACCGCGCTTCATAGCGTTCGTCGGTATCGGCATTTTTGCGGTCAGTTCCTTTATGAACGTCGAAATGTCGCCTGATTACGCAGGCGATCAGCTGTGGGTTCCCAATATTGTGCGCGCGATCGGCCAGGCTTTGGTTCTGACGCCGCTGTCGACGCTGACGCTGGGTGGCGTCGACCCCAGCGAGGCGGCGGCCGCGTCCGGCATATCCAACAGTCTGCGCAACCTCGGCGGTGCCATCGGCACGGCCGTATTGGCGACCATTATCACAAAACGCGAGCAGTTCCATTCCAACGTCATCGGTCAGTCCGTGACGCTTGGACGGCAGGAGGTGCGCGACCGCCTTGCGCAGAGCACGCACTACTTCATGCAGCACGGCGTTCCGGATCCGGCGACGGCCGGCCATCAAGCTATCGTTGCTCTCGGCAATGCCGTCAGGCACCAGGCACTGATCATGGGTTTCAGCGACGCCTTCGCGGCGATCGGCTTTGTGCTGGTGATCGCAGCCATCGCAATCCTGTTCACCCGCAAGGTGAGAGCAGGCGCGGCAGCGGCGGTGCACTGAGCTGATCATAACGCGCCATTGCGACTGAAACTCGAAATACCGAAACGACGCTCGCCTGGCGAGCGCGGCAGGCGCTCAACGATCTGACGAAATTCAGCGTGCCAGCAGATTGGTTTTTGCCAAATCGAGAACTTCGTCTCTGCGACCGTTCATCACCGCCCAAAGCACATGGCTGAAGTCTCGTCCTGTTGATGTTGGCAACACATGCCGACGCGACATTCGCCGCGACGTAACGCAAGGTACAGTCGAGGGATCGTTCTATGAGGGCGCTGCCGGCACGGGGGGCGAGCGGCGGCTTCTGGCACAAATGGACGTTCGCTGAAAAGCTGTGCCAGCTATCCCCGACCGGGCTCCTGCATGGTATTTGAAGCGGTCGCGGCGTCGTTCAATTGCCAGTCGTATGTATCGGCCTGAATGGTCGAAAATGGCACAAGAATTTGCGCCGTGGTTGGATTTGCGTATCGGCGAAGATGAGCAAGAACACCTTGCCAGTTGCCGCCGAAATCCTCCTGATACCACTTGTAGATCGATGAGACGGTAAGGCCGCCAGCGTCAGCGCGGACCCCGCGGGGGTGATTGACGTAGAGGCGCGCGGAACGATCGAGCATGGCTTGCAGGCTCGCGGCGGTGAAGGGGGCCGGCAATAATGTAGGGCAC
>JBKQRS010000352.1:0-9346 GCA_052143915.1 Bradyrhizobium sp. | reverse complement strand
GCGCTGAAGAGCGCCAACGAGGATGTCCGCGGCTTCTTCCTCGGCAACATGTCGTCCCGCGCCGGCAAGATGCTGCTCGACGACATGGCCGCGATGGGGCCGGTTCGATTGCGCGATGTCGACGAGGCACAAGCGCTGCTCGTCAACCTCGCCAAGGACCTCGCAGCCAAGGGTGAAATCACCTTGACCAAGAATCGCGCCGACGACGAGCTGGTGTATTGATGGCCGCCCCCGCAAAATTCCTGTTCGACATGGACTTCTCGGCGCCCGACAAGATGCGCGAGCGTGCCGCCACGCCGTCGGAAGTCGCCCAGAAGGTCGCCGCAGCCGAGGCCCGCGCCTATCGCGACGGTTACGACGCCGCGCTGCGCGAGGCGAAGGTGGAAAGCGATCGCCGTTCCGCGCTGGCGCTGGAGGAAATCGGAATCGCCATCAAGGGCATCGCGGCGCGCTTTTCCGGCATCGAGACCCGGATGGAAACCGAGGCCGTCGACGTCGCGGTCGCGGTGGCGCGCAAGCTGTGCAGCGAGTTGATTGCCCGCGAGCCGCTTGGCGAGGTCACAGCGCTGGTGCGCGATTGTTTTTCCCAGCTGGTTTCGACACCGCATCTCGTGGTCCGGATCAACGAATCGCTGTACGAGGCGGCGCACGAGCGCATCGAGCGGCTCGCCAAGCAAAGCGGCTTCGAGGGGCGCCTGGTGATTCTGGCCGAGCCGGAGATCGAGACCGGCGATTGCAGAATCGAATGGGCCGACGGCGGCGTCGTGCTTGAGCGCGCGACGATCGACGCAAAGATCAACGAACTTGTCGGGCGCTACATAGCGTCCCGCAATCAGGCCTGAGCCATGGCCAAGAGGAATGAACCATGAGTGACACCGACGCACAGGTTCCGCTCCCCGATCTCAACGCCGCGCATACGCCGACGGCGGATGACATCGCATATAATGAGGACGAGAATGCCGCGCGTATTGCCGCCGATCTCGAGGCCGTGTTCGACGTACCGGTACAGGTCTCTGCGGTACTCGGCCGATCCAAAATGGATGTCGGCGAATTGCTGAAACTCGGGCCCGGCACCGTCCTCGAACTCGATCGCCGCGTCGGCGAAGCCATCGACATCTATGTCAACAACCGGCTGGTGGCGCGTGGCGAGGTAGTTCTGGTGGAAGACAAGCTTGGCGTGACCATGACGGAAATCATCAAGGCGGAACGCACTTGAGGCTCTCTCTAACGATACGCGCGTAACGGGCGCGAACAGACGAACAGGAGACTACCATGCGGCTTCTCATCGTTGGCACATTGAAAGGCCAGCTCACGACAGCCACCAAGATCGCCATGGACAACGGCGCTTCCGTTACACATGCGGAGGACCACGAACAGGCCATGCGCGTGCTGCGCGGCGGCAAGGGTGCCGACCTGTTGCTGGTCGACGTCGCCCTCGATATCCGCGACCTGGTGATGCGGCTCGAGGCCGAACACATTCACGTCCCGATCGTCGCCTGCGGCATCTCCAACGACGCCCGCGCGGCCGTGGCGGCGATCCATGCCGGCGCCAAGGAATACATCCCGCTGCCGCCGGAGCCGGAATTGATCGCCGCGGTGCTCGCTGCCGTCGCCAATGATTCACGCGACCTGGTCTATCGTGACGAAGCGATGGCCAAGGTGATCAAGCTGGCTCAGCAGATCGCCGGCTCGGACGCCTCGGTCATGATCACCGGCGAATCCGGCACCGGCAAGGAGGTGCTGGCACGCTACGTCCACACCCGCTCCACCCGCGCCAAGAAGCCGTTCATATCGATCAATTGCGCGGCAATTCCCGAGCACCTGCTTGAATCCGAACTGTTCGGCCATGAGAAGGGCGCGTTCACCGGCGCCGTTGCACGGCGCATCGGAAAATTCGAGGAGGCCACCGGCGGCACCTTGCTGCTCGACGAAATTTCCGAGATGGATGTGCGGTTGCAATCCAAATTGCTGCGGGCGATCCAGGAGCGCGTCATCGATCGCGTCGGCGGCACAAGGCCGGTTCCGGTCGATATCCGCATCATCGCCACCTCGAACCGCAACCTGGCCGACGCCGTGCGCGACGGGAGCTTCCGCGAGGATCTGCTGTTCCGGCTCAACGTCGTGAATCTGAAGATACCGCCCTTGCGCGAACGCCCGGCCGATATCCTTGAACTGGCGCAGCACTTCGCCAAGAAATATGCCGACGCCAACGGCGTGCCGCTGCGGCCGATCTCCGCGGATGCCCGCCGCGTGCTGACATCCAACCGCTGGCAGGGCAACGTCCGCGAGCTGGAGAACACCATCCATCGCTCGGTGCTGATGGCGCAGGGCGACGAGATCGGCGTCGAGGCCATCCTGACGCCGGACGGCGACCGTCTCGATGTGCCGAAGACCGTGCCCGCAGTGGCGCACGCGACCTTCGCCGCCGAACAGGTGACCCGCGCCCTGGTCGGACGCACGGTTGCCGACGTCGAGCGTGACCTCATCCTGGAGACGTTGAAGCACTGCCTCGGCAATCGCACCCATGCGGCCAATATCCTCGGCATCTCGATCCGCACGCTGCGCAACAAGCTGAACGAATATGCCGATGGCGGCTTGCCGATTACCCCGGCAGGGGCCGGCGATCTGCACCGGGCCGGCGCCACGGTGTGATTCCTCATCCCTCTCCCCTTACGGGAAAGGCTGGTCTCCGACAACGGGGCGGCGATACGCGCCGCCCCGTTACAAAAATCCATGAAATTCCATCACGGACCGACTTTGTAGTTCAGGCCGACGCGGAGGATGTGATCGTGGACGGTCGTCGAGAACTGGTCGTATCCACCAAAAAACAGATCCGGCATGGCGTGGGCCACGCTACCGAGGTCGAGATAGAGGTACTCGGCCTTCACCGTCCAGCGCTCTGACAGCGCCGCTTCTATGCCGCCGCCTGCAGTCCAGCCGGACTTGACCTCGCCAAAATTACCCGACGCGAAAGTGAGGCCAGAGTCGTGCGAGAGATAGCTCGTCTCCACGCGACCCAAGGCGGCTCCAGCGGTGCCGTAAACCAGAAGCGGTCCCGCGCCGTAGCCGATGCGCCCCCGCAGGGTAGCGAACCAAGGGAGCCGAGCTCCGAAGTCGACGCTTTGATCCGGCAGACAGTAGTCGAAGCAATTCTTTTGGCTTTGATCGTTCAGCTGAAAGTCGCCCTCGACGCCGAGCACCAGATTCCGCGTCTGCCAGTTCGCGCCCGCCTGCAAGCCGCCGTTCAGGGAGCGGGCGGCGAAATTCGTCTGGGTCGACACCGCGTTGTCAGAGCCGAGCGGCGCGGGACCATTCGCCACGCCGGATCCGAGATTGCCGCCGACATAAAAGCCGGTCCAGTTGTAAGCCGCCGGCGGCATCATTGCATAAGCGCCTGCGAAACTTCCGGCCGAGGCACCGCGGCCAGGATCGTTGAACAGGTAGTTCACGCCGGCGCGAAAGACATGCTCTCGCACACCGATCGCGTATGTCTCCGGAAACGCGGCGCCGAGAAACGGATCTGCGAGCATGTGGCTGATCGTGCCAAAGTCCATGTAAAGATATTCGACCTTGGCGGTCCAATGCCCGCCCAACACCGCTTCGATACCGCCACCGAGTACCCATCCGGTCCTGGCATCGTTGAAGGTTCCCATCACGGTCGGAAAGGATGGAAAAATCGAGCTGAGCGAGGTGTTGACATTGGTGAACGCAGCACCGCCGGTAGCATAGATCAACGCCGGCCCCATCGCATAACCCGCGCGGGCACGCGCGGTCGCAAACCACGAAAGCTCCTGCGCCGCCCGGAAGGTGATGGCACCGCAGAAATCGAAACACATCGACGACTGCCGCAGCGCGCTCACCTGGATGTCACCCTCTGCGCCGAAGACCCAGCGGCCCGCTTGAAAATTATAACCGAGCTGAGCACCGCCGAGCCCGCCCGCCGGCGCCATCGTGGGCTGCTCGCCGCCGTAGATCGCCGGAGTGAACGAGACATGGAGGGGATCGGAAGCAGCTCCATAGCCCATGTTTGCGCCGACATAGAACCCTGCCCAGTTGTAGGGCGCCGGATCGGGCGCCGCGGGCGCCTTGAGGTAGGTCTTCGGTGCCAGATCCCCGGCCGGCGCAGCCGCCACGCCAACCAGAGCGGCAACCGGGGCGCCGAGGAGCACGCTAATTAGGCAACACTTGATCGGGTGGGAATGATACATTGTCGGCTGTTCTCTCTTGGAATCTGGCGGATACACTCAACCTAGCCATAGAGTAGCCGGGGGCCCCGCAAACGCGTTTGTCCTGAAGCGAACGAGATTTGCTTGGAGGTGAACTTTTGGCTGTTTATCGGGTGTGGTGCAGTCCGGCCACACCTGATTTCGTCCCACCAATCGATGAATCATCGAACCGTGAAGCCGGTCGCAGCAACTACCATGTGCCGCGCACCATCTTCACGCCCACGCCATGGAGACGAGGAGAAAAGAAACGAACAAAAGCCCAGAAATTGACAACGCAGGCCCCGCCGCGCGAATTTGCCTCACGAGCCTCGTAAAGACCAATCGCCCATGCAGCAATTATTGAGATTTTCCACCGACGCATTGCCGGAGCGCGACCGTCTCGCGGTATGGATCGACGTATTCGGCCGCTACATGGTGAGAGCTCAGCTCGATCCCGTCGGAAGCCACGCCTTTTCGCAAAATGCCACGCTGCGAAGCCTGCCCGGATTGTCGTTGGCGTCGATGTCCAGTTCCGGCTTCCACACGAAACGGACCAGGCAGGAGATCGATGACGGCAACCACAATTTGAATCTCATCATCAACATCGCGGGAACAGCGGAATATCGCGCGGTCGGCCGCGAAGCCGTAGTCTCCGCGCATGAGGCGGTGCTGGTGTCGAGCGTCGATGAAATGTCCGGACTCTCTCCGGGCCCTTCGCGGGCGCTGATGTTCAGCGTACCACGCCACACCATCGCCACCATGGTCGGAGATCCCGAAGCCGCGCTCTGCCGAACGCTGCCGAACGCCGGGGTTTCGCGCCTGCTGATCGCCTACACGCAATCGACCGACCGGCTGAGCCTCGAATCCCCTGGGCTCGGACAGGCCTTCGCTACGCATGTGCAGGATCTGATGGCGCTGGCAATCGGCGCCTCCCGCGATGGCACGGGAATTGGCCCGCGGCCGCGGCTTGCGCGTCGCGCGGCTCGCCGCCATCAAACTCGACATCGGACGATCTCTGGGCCGGAACGATCTGTCGATTACCGCTCTGTCGCTGCGCCATGGCGTCACGCCTCGCTACATTCAGAAGCTGTTCGAAGCGGAAGGCACCACGTTCACCGGTTACGTCATCGAACGGCGTCTGCTCGAGGCAAGCCGGATGCTCGCCGATCCGCGATTTGCCAATCACAACATCGGCGAGGTGGCGCTAAAGGCCGGCTTTGGCGATCTGCCCTACTTTACCCGCTCGTTTCGTCGCCGCTTCGGCATGACGCCGTCGGATGCCAGGGAGCAAGCCCGTCGCGATCCGGAATGAGTTTGCATTAGCTGGTGCTACGAATAGTTCGGCGCATCGGGCTTGCGAAAGATGTGGATCGGGTCGCCCGGCTGCAGGCCGCGCCCGGTGAAGGCCGCATAGGCGTAGAGCGCGAGATAGGCAATCGCGAGCGCGCCGATGGCGTAAAAGGCAAGGACTGCGATACGTTTCATCGGGTCAGGGGCCAGCCAGCAAAGACGATTATAAGCGAGGTTTTAGGCTGCGGGCGGGAAAAAGGCCACCACGCGGCGCCAACCCCCGGCTAACAATCGAGGGAGATTTGTGGCACACCGTGCTGCCACCCGAGACACCTCGAAACCGCACCGTTTCCGAGTTCAACATGCCCGCGCCCAAGCCGCCTGCCTTTGACACCCTGAGCCTGCATGCCGGCCAGCATCCGGATCCCGTGACGGGCGCCCGTGCAGTCCCGATCTATCAGACCACTTCCTACGTCTTTCAGGATTCCGAGCATGCCGCGGCGTTGTTCAATCTGGAACGCGCAGGGCACATCTACACGCGCATTTCCAACCCGACCACGGCGGTGCTCGAGGAGCGGCTTGCTGCGCTGGAGGGCGGCGTCGGCGCGATCTGCACGGCGAGCGGAATGGCGGCACTGCATCTGGCGATCGCGACGCTATTGAACGCCGGCGATCACATCGTCGCCTCTTCCTCGCTCTATGGCGGCAGTATCAACCTGCTCACGCATACGCTGCCGCGCTTCGGCATTACGACTACTTTCGTCAAGCCGCGCGCGCTGGACCAATTCCGTGCGGCGATCCAGCCCAACACAAGGCTCGTGATCGGCGAGACGATCGGCAATCCCGGCCTTGAGGTGCTGGATATCCCCGCTGTTGCGAGAATCGCGCACGATGCGAAAATTCCGCTTCTGATCGACAATACATTCGCGACCCCCTATCTCAGCCGGCCGATCGAGCTTGGCGCCGACATCGCGATGAATTCGACCACCAAGTGGATCGGCGGCCACGGCATTGCCATCGGCGGCGCGATCGTCGACGGCGGCCGGTTCGATTGGCGAGCTTCCGGAAAATTCCAGGTCCTGACCGAGCCCTATGCCGGATATCACGGCATTGTCTTCGACGAGCAGTTCGGCCAGGCGGCGTTCATCATGCGGGCGCGCACCGAAGGCCTGCGCGACTTCGGCGCCTGCCTGTCACCGACCAATGCTTTCCAGCTGCTGCAGGGCGTCGAGACGCTGAGCATTCGCATGGAGCGCCATATCGCCAATACGCATGCGGTGCTTGAAGCGCTCGCCGCGAACAAGGCGGTGGACTGGGTTCTGCATCCCTCGCTGGAAAGTCACCCCGACCATGAGCTTGCCAAGCGATTGCTGCCGCGCGGGGCTGGATCGATCGTCAGCTTCGGCATCAAGGGCGGCCGGCCCGCGGGGCGAAAGTTCATCGAGTCCCTGCGGTTGATCAGCCATCTGGCCAATGTCGGTGATGCCAAGACCCTGGTCATTCATCCCGCCAGCACAACCCATCAGCAGATGGATGCCGCCCAGCTCCAGGCTGCGGGCATCGGCGAAGAGCTGGTCCGGCTGTCGATCGGAATCGAATCCGCCGCCGACATCATCGATGACCTCGGCCAAGCGCTCCGTATCTCGCAGAAGGCTTGAACCATGCAGTTGTCCGTGAACGGAATTGATACCTTCGTCGCCACCGGCGGCCGGGAGTTCGATTCCTCGCAATCGACCATCGTGCTGCTGCACGGCGCCGGCTTCGACCACACCACCTGGGCCCTGCACAGCCGGTGGTTCGCCCATCACGGCCACAGTGTGCTGGCTCCCGATCTACCCGGCCATGGCCGATCCTCCGGCGCGCCACTGCCTACGATTGCCGGCATGGCCGACTGGACCGCCGCCCTGCTTGATGCCGCCGGTACAGCAAAGGCGTGGCTTGTTGGTCATTCCATGGGTTCGCTGATTGCGCTTGAGACCGCCGCGCGGCATCCCGCCAAGGTCTCGGCGCTCAGTCTGATCGGGACGGCGGCGACCATGACGGTCGGACCCGATCTGCTTGGAGCTGCCGAGGCCAACGATCACGCCGCCGTCGATATGGTCTCGATCTGGGGTCTCGGCTATCAGGCGGAACTGGGCGGCAGCCTGGCGCCGGGTTTGTGGATGCACAGCGGCGCCCAGCGCGTGCTGGAGCAAAGCCGGCCCGGCGTGCTGTTCAACGACCTGTCGGCGTGCAACGCTTATCAGGATGCGCTGACCGCCGCCGCAAAGATCACGGTCCCGACCACCTTGATTCTCGGCGAACGCGACATGATGACCCCCGCAAAGGCTGGCCGAGCGCTTGCCGCCGCGCTGCCGAACTCACGCACGGTCGTGCTGCGCGGCGCCGGCCACATGATGATGGTCGAGCGGCCCGACGAGCTGCTCGCGGCGCTTCAAGCCTGATCGGCCAGGCGCTCTGATGCCGGCAGGGTGAACACTTACCAGGCCGGCAGCACGGCTCCCTTGAACTTGGTGAGAACGAAGTCGCGGACCTCCGGCGTCTGATAGCTCTGGACCAGAAGCTTGACCCAGGGCTTGTCCTTGTCGGCGGTGCGCACCACAAGGATATTGACGTAGGGTCCCTTGGGATCTTCGCGAAGGATCGCATCCTTGACCGGATCGAGTCCCGCCTGCGTCGCATAGTTGGTGTTGATGCCGGCGGCATCGACGTCGTCGAGCGTCCGCGCTGTCTGCGCAGCATCCACTTCCACGATCTTGAACTTCTTTGGATTGTCGACGATATCACCGACGGTCGGCTTGAAGCCGACACCCTGCTTGAGCTTCAGGACACCCTTGTCCTGCAGCAGAAGCAGAACGCGACCGCCATTGGTCGGATCGTTGGGGATCGACAGTGTGGCGCCTTGCGGCACCGCATCCCAGCTCTTGTATTTCTTCGAGTAGACGCCCATCGGAAAATTGACGGTGAGGCCGACCGAGTCGATTTTGTATCCGCGGTCCGCCTTCTGGTTGTCGAGATAAGGCTGGTTTTGGAACGAATTCGCCTGCAGATCGCCGGCGTCGAGCGCGGCGTTGGGAACCACGTAGTCGGTGAATTCGATGATCTGGATGTCGAGACCATTCTTGGCGGCGATCGGCTTCACGGCTTCAAGGATCTGGGCGTGGGGGCCGGGGGTGACGCCGACCTTGATGGTTTCGGCGCGGGCCGCGCTTGCAACCACCGCCAGGACCGCGGCTGAGACCATGAGAAGGCGTAGCGACATGATTTTTTGTTCCTTTGAGTAGTATGGCTCATGATTTCCGGGTGCGCTTGTCGAGCCGGCGCGCGATCGCTTCGCCGAGGGTTTGCACGCCCTGCACCAGCTCAATCAGCACAAGCACGACGGTCGCCATGACTTCCGGCATGAAGCGCTGGTAACCGTAGCGAATCCCGAGATCGCCCAACCCGCCGCCGCCTACCGCCCCGACCATGGCCGAATAGCCGAGCAGACTGACCACCGTCAACGTCAACGCCAGCGTCACGGCCGGCATGGCCTCCGGCAAGAGCACCTTCTGCACGATCTGCAGGGGGCTGGCGCCGAATGCGCGCGCGGCCTCCACCAGTCCCTGGTCGACTTCGCGGACGGCAGCCTCAATGACGCGGGCGATAAAGGGAATAGCAGCAACGGTCAAAGGCACCACCGCGGCGCGGGTGCCGATCGAGGTTCCCGCGATCAACCGGGTCAGCGGAACAATGGCCACGACGAGAATAATAAAGGGGGTAGATCGCGTCGCGTTGACGATCAGGCCGAGAATGCGATTGGCCACCGGCGCCGGAAACAGCTCGTTGGCCCGGCTCGTCGCCAGAAAGAT
>JBKQRS010000351.1:0-10290 GCA_052143915.1 Bradyrhizobium sp. | reverse complement strand
CGGGAGCTGAATAGGAAGGCTGGCCGTAAGCCATGTAGTCGAGTTCGCTCTGCGGCTGCGCCGCCGCCATGGGCGCGGTCGTCTGCATGCAGCCCGACAAAGCAAGCCCCGCGAATAGACAGACTATTTGGGCGCGTACGCCTCGCATCGGACAACCCACGAGCAAATGTTGATTCCGATTAAGGGCTTTCATGGTTAACAAAACATGACTACGGCGACTTTGCGGCCCTTAGTGCATGAGCAAAACTGCCGAATTAACCCGGCAGCAACCTTAATGGAGTGTAATCGCGCAGGGTCCAGTAGAGTCGTGGCGTCCGCGGGAGTGTGCGATGCGTTTAGCGTTCTGGCGTGCGGGCAAGGATGGGGCAGCGGTCCAGAAGGCCGCTTCCATGCCTGCACCAGTCACCGACAAGCCGGCTGCGGCTTTTCAAGCCGGCGATCTGGATCTGCGGGCGATTGGCCAGGCGCTTGCGCGCAAGCGAAGCTGGATCGTCGTTCCGACGGTGCTCGCCGCGGCGCTCTCGGTTACCGCCGTCAACATGGTCACCCCACGATACAAGTCCGAAGCGCGCATCCTGATCGATGGACGGGAAAACGTCTTCCTGCGGCCCAACGGCGAGCGCAACGAGGAACGCAACGCGCTTGATCCCGAGGCGGTGACAAGTCAGGTCCAGCTCCTGCTGTCGCGCGATCTCGCGCGCGAAATCATCAAGAAGAACAAGCTTGCCGAACGGCCGGAATTCGATCCGGTCCTGCAGGGGCTGTCGCCGCTGAAATCGCTGCTAGCATTGGTCGGGATCGGCCGCGACCCGTTTTCCTTGACCCCGGAAGAGCGGGTGCTGGACGCCTATTATGATCGCTTCACAGCCTATGCGGTCGACAAATCGCGCGTCATTGTAATCGAATTCCAGTCACGCGATCCGGAACTGGCGGCGCGAATAGCCAATTCCATCGCCGACGGCTATCTGGTGCTGCAGCAAGGCGCGCGGCAGGACCAGGCCAAATCAGCCAGCCAATGGTTATCAGGTGAAATCGAGAATCTGCGCAAGAAAGTTGCGGACGCGGAGTCCCGCGTCGAGGATTTTCGTTCGAAGTCGAGCCTGTTTGTCGGTACCAACAATACCACGCTCTCCAACCAGCAGATGGGCGAGATCAACACGCAATTGAACAATGCGCGGGCGCTGAAATCCGATGCGGAATCGAAGGCGCGGCTGATCCGCGAAATGCTCCAGAGCGGTAAACCCATCGAAGCCTCGGAAGTGCTCAATTCCGAATTGATCCGCCGGCTGACCGAGCAGCGCGTTACGCTGCGCGCGCAATTGGCCGAGCAGTCGTCGACGTTGCTTGATGGCCATCCCCGTATCAAGGAACTGAAGGCGCAGCTTGCCGATCTCGACCGCCAGCTTCGCGAGGAGGCGAGCAAGATCTCGCGTTCACTGGATAATGATGCGCGCATCGCAAGCGGCAGGGTCGAGGGTCTGAGCGCAAGCCTGGAGCAGTTGAAGAAGCAGGCGAGCTCGACCAACGGCCAGGACGTCCAGTTGCGGGCGCTGGAGCGCGAAGCCAAGGCGCAGCGCGACCTTCTGGAATCCTATCTCGCGAAATACCGCGAGGCCAACACCCGTGAGAACATCGAGGCGGCGCCGGCGGATGGCCGGATCATTTCGCGCGCCAGCGTGTCCAACAGCCCGGCATACCCGAAGAAGCTGCCGATCGTGCTGATTGCGACATTGGCAACCCTGATGCTCTCAGCGGGCGCGATCGTAACCGGCGAATTGTTGCGCATGACCGCGCCGCGCGCTGTGGCGGCCTTTACATCGGCGCCGCCAGCGGTCCGCGTGCCGGATGCTGCTCGAGCCGTTGCCGCCGCAGCGCCCACCGGCGTCGCGACCGCGGTCGCTCCGGATATTATTTCCGAGTTCTCCGAGATCGAGCGCCTCGCCGACGATTTGCGTGAGGCGGGTGCGGCCGCGCGCAAGATTACCGTCCTAGGCACCGCCGCGAGCGAGAGCATCACATTGACGGCCCTGACGATCGCGCGCCTGATCGCGCGGAGCGCGAAGGTCGTGGTTGTCGATTTGGCAGCGTCGTCGCCGACCATCTCGGCGGTATCGGTTGATCCCAACGCGCCGGGGCTTGCGGAGTTGATGCTGGGCGAAGCCTCGTTTGCGCAAGTCATCACCAAGGATCGGCTTTCGCGGGTTCACCTCGTGAGCGCAGGAAGGCCAGGCTCGGACCGGGCCTTGCTGCAATCGCCACGGCTCGGCCTTGCGATCGATGCGCTGCTGCGGGTCTACGACCATGTCCTGCTTGATGCCGGTACCGCCTCCGATCTGCCCGCGGAGCTGTTGACCGCGCAGGCTCGCGCCGTGGTGGTGCCGGATGCCTCGATGGCCAGCGATGCCCGCACCCTGATGTGCGATCAGCTCAAGGCAGTCGGCTTCAGCGAGGTGACGATGCTGAGCAAGCCGGCTCAGCCTTCAGATGCTGTCGATCCCGCTCCGCGGGTAGTGGCGGCCTGATTGCGCGGCTTCGCTCGCGCTCATTGCTGATCAGCGCAGCGAGCTTCGCAGCCACTCCGCCACGTGCAAGAGCGCTGGCGTACGCTTTACCAAATGCTTGGCGCGGTTGATGCCCGACATTGCGGCGGCCGCGACCCTGCCGCGCTGGCTGAGCGGGATGAAGCAATCGAAAATCGGCTCATTGGCTTTGCAAAAAAGCCTCTTGTAGCCATCCGATCCCACCCCGAGATCCAGCGCGCCGTATCCGCGCTCGGCATAGTGGTCGACGATGTTGCGTATCAGGATCAGGCCGGGACTGTAACGCGAATTACCCGATACCGTGTAGGTATTGAACATGATCGAAAAACGATGGCCGTCGGCGACGCCGGCAAAGATCGCGATGACTTCATTGTCGCATTCAAGGGCGTGGATGTCGATCACGCGGCCACCGCCAGGCAGCGGCGTCATGCAGGCGTTGCGGATAAAAGCCTCGACGCCGGGCTCTGCGAACACGTTGGGCAGTTTCTGCTCCGCCATCCGCTGCGGCTTGATGCGGAAGAACGCGTCGAGCAGCCTTTCGATCTCGGTGTCGGTGGTGGCGAGGCGATAGCCGTAGCCCGGCAGCGTCTTCAGCTTGCGTTCCTTGCCCTTGAGACGGCGGCGCAGGGAATGGCTGACCAGCGCGGTGGGCGGTGCGCCCGTCACAATCGTCGTCAGGGGGCAATCGTTGGCCGCGGCCTGGCGCGGCAGCAGCGCCATCGGATTCGGCAGGTCCCGCCACGTGAGAGGCTGCTGGCCAAATGCCAGAACATCAGCTTCGGACCGCGCGCGTATCGCCGAAATCAGCGCGTCGAGATCGGCGCGGGTCGCCTCGGTGGCAAAATCCCGGTCCCACAGGGCCATGTTGAAGGTGGTGTGCTTGCCGCCCATGAAACACGCGATGCGAAAGCCGTGCGCCTGGTGCAGCGCGAGCGGAAGCAGTAACAGCGGCCGGCGCGCGCGGTCATACGCAATAACGATGAAAGGCCGAAGCCCCTCGCGCTCTCCGACCAGCTGTTGCCAGGGGCGGAGAAAATCGATCCGCTGATACGGGGTGAAATGCTGTTGATGTTCGAGGCTGCGCCAGACTGTCTCAGCCTGGCTGAGGTCGGCGAGAAAATCGACGCTGGCGATGCGGCTTGTTTTCGACCACGCTGGCGCATCTGCCGTCCGGCTTTCGATCGCGGCAGCCATGGTCATGCGAAACCTGTCTACATTATTTGCATTTTTCAGCGTTGGCCGACTTTTGCAAAGAAATGTCAACAAAGAGTAATGACAATCCCGCCGCGGCGAGGCGGAAATCGCCCGCACCGGCGCGTTGGCCGGCTCATCGGAATTCGCTTTGCCACGCGAAATGCTCCTGACTAAGAGTTGCGCGTGTTCTACCTACAAAACCGGCAATTACCTTCGCGGAATGCGCGCTGAGAGGCGAGACGTTGTCATCCGACACCAGATTCCTGACGAGCCTGAGACTGGAACTCGCCTATTTCAGTGGTCGCGCATGGCTGACGCGACGAGGAACCGGCGGCGCCGGCGTCATCCTGCGGTTTGAGCGTGTCCGCCCGCGGCGCGCGGCGCGCTTTCGGCCGCTCAAGTCTCACGAAATCACGCCCAGATTTCTCGATCGAACGATCCGCGCGTTGAAGCGCTGGAAATATGATATCATTTCGATGGATGAGGTCTGCCGCAGGGCGGTAACGCTGGCCTCGCCGCGACGCTTTGCGTGTCTCACATTCGACGGCGGCTACAAGGACGTGATGACGTCAGCCTATCCGGTGCTATCGCGGCACGGCGTTCCCTTCACAATTTATGTGCCAACCGCATTCCCGGACGGTATCGGCGAGGCCTGGTGGATTGCGCTCGAACAGGTGATCGCGCGCGAGGGCCGCCTCAGTCTTGTGGTGGGCCGTGAGGAAAAGCATTTTAATATCATAGGCACGGCGGAAAAATACCAGCTCTATGATTTTCTTGCGGGATGGATGCGTACGCTTGCGCCGTCAGATCTTTCCTCCGCGATCAAGGACCTCTGTACGCGCTACGCTGTCGACCTCGCGGCGCTGTCGCGCGAGGCATCGCTGGACTGGAACGATCTGGCGAAGCTCGCGGCAGATCCGCTGGTGACGCTCGGCAGCGCCACGGTGAATTATCCCGTTTTGTCGAATCTGAAGGACGCGGCCGCGCTGCGTGAAATGACGATGGGGAGGGCGGTCGCAGAGGCCGCGTTCCGGCGCGACGTCAGACATTTTGCCTATCCGTTTGGTGATCGCGCATCGTGGCGCCGGAAACACGCTGTGATGGCTGAAGAGGCCGGTTTTGTCAGTGCCGCATCGGCGATACCAGGTGTCGTCGAAGCGGAGGGGCGGACCAGCCTGCACGCGCTGCCGCGTATCGCCTGGGATGGCCGGCAACGCTCGCTGCGCGCCATGCGCGTGATCCTGTCGGGCATCACATTTCCTGCCGTGAAGCCAACGCGAAGCGGGGAATTTTAGAGCGCTTTCACGCGAAGCATGCCCCCGGACTCGATCCGGCTGCCGGTTCGCGTCAAAAAATCGCGTCAGGCGTCCGGCCGCGACATCCAGCTGACGATCGGCATCGCCGGCAGCACCCATCCGATGCCGGCCACGACGTAGAAGATGGCCTGCAATAGTCCGGAATTCGCAAGCCACGGCGTCTGCGCCAGCGTCATTCCCATCAGCGACCACACCACAACCAGCGACAATAGCGCGATGGTTCCGAGGAATTTGCGGGTGCGTATTCTCATGACCGAAATATGCGGCTCGCTGCCAATACGCGCCTTGCGCGCGGGAAGGGGCGGACTATAAGGTGCGCGCAAATTCATTCAAGCGCAGCTTTGATGACCGGTATTTCCGCCTATCAAGCCTCACACGATCGCCCCGTCCGCGGTTGGCTGATCTCGATCGCCGCGCTGATCGCGATCATGGTGCTGGTTGGCGGCGCCACGCGCCTGACCGAGTCTGGGCTTTCGATCGTCGAATGGAAACCGGTCACCGGTGCGCTGCCCCCGCTCAATCAGGAGCAATGGACGCAGGCCTTCGACGCCTACAAGACCATCCCGCAATATCGCCAACTCAAGGCCGGCATGAATCTCGACGAGTTCAAGACGATCTTCTGGTGGGAATGGAGCCACCGGCTGCTCGGGCGGGTGATCGGCGTGGCCTATCTGCTGCCGTTTCTCTGGTTTTTGTGGCGCGGGGTACTGGGCGCGGAACTGCGGCGGCGGTTATGGCTGATTTTCGGCCTCGGCGCGCTGCAGGGCGCGGTCGGCTGGTGGATGGTGGCGTCGGGACTTTCGCAACGGGTCGAAGTTTCGCATTATCGTCTTGCCACCCATCTGGTGCTGGCGCTGCTGATTTTTGCAGGCATTGTCTGGACGCTGCGCCGGATGGGCGCGGGGGCGCCGTCGGCTGCATCTGCACGGCTGAAGATCACGGCGGTAGCCCTGCTGGTGCTGACGTTCGTGCAGCTTTATCTGGGCGCGCTGGTCGCGGGACTGCGCGCGGGCAAGATCTACAACACCTGGCCAGAAATCGACGGCGGGTTGATCCCCTCCGCGGCGCGACTTTTCTTCGAGACGCCGTGGTGGCGCAACCTGTTCGACAACACGTTGACCGTTCAATTCGAACATCGCACGGTCGCCTATGCGCTGTTCGTGACGGCAGTTCTGCATGCCCTCGACGCGGTGCGCTCGCGGGCCGGTCGTTCAGCGATCAACGGCGCCGTGTGGCTGGCCGGCGTCGTCACCCTGCAGGCGACGCTCGGCATTCTCACGCTGCTCAATCAGGTTCCGATGGATCTCGCGCTCGCCCACCAGGCCGTCGCGATTGCGGTTCTGACGCTCGCGGTCTTTCAGGTCGAACGCCTTGCTGGAAGGCAGCGAGAGCGGACACCACAAGAGATGGTCCGGCCTGTCACCCAGACCGGCTGAATTGAACTATTCTAATTTTCCTCGCTCATGCAGAAACCCCCATTCTGCGGGGCTTTCCTCGCGCTTCATCGCGACTGACAAAGTCGAGTGACACGCCGCCATTTTACTTCAGCGGTTTGGGGGATAAAACCAGCCAAACCCGGGTTCGCTCCATGTCATCTGCATTCGTTCAGGCCGCCGTCATCCTGCTCCGCGAGGGGCTTGAAGCCATGTTGGTGATCGCCGCGCTGGCCGGATATCTGACCAGGGTCGGCGCCGGCCATCGCATCCAGGCCCTCTATGTCGGATCGCTGGCCGCGGTCGGGGCCAGCATCATCGCTGCCTGGCTTTTCGCGGTGCTGAATTCGGGCGAACACAGCGACCTGCTTGAGGGCGCCATCATTCTGGTCGCAGCAAGCCTGATGCTTTACGTCAGCGGCTGGCTGATGGTGAAGCAAGACCCGCGCGGCTGGCAGGATTACCTCGCGCACAAGGCCGACACCGCGCTGGCGCAGGATACCGTCTGGGCGGTCGGTGCGCTGGCGTTCCTGGCGGTCTTTCGCGAAGGTGCAGAAACCGTGCTGTTCATCAATGCGCTCGCCACGACCGAAGGCGGCTGGAGCGCCGGCCTGTTCGCCGGACTCGGCGCTGCGACCGTCGGTCTCGCGGTGCTGTTCTATTTCATCAACCTGATAGCGCAGAAGATTCCGCTGCGGCCGCTGTTCATCATTACCTCGGCATTTCTGTTCGCGATGGCGATCAAGTTCATCGGCGAGGCGGTGCAGGAATTCCAGGAACAGGCGGTCCTGCCCTATACCGAACTGAAGAGCGCCGCGTGGCTCGGCGCAGTCGGATTGAATCCGACGGTCGAGGCGTTGTCCGCGCAGCTGCTTGTGATCGTATTTGCGCTGGCGACCTATTCGGTGGTCCGGCGCAACGCCCGGCTCGCGCGCGAGGACAAGGCCGCGATACATACCGCCAAGCCGTAAATCAGAAATCTCCAGAGCGCGATCGGTTCTGATTGAATCAGAACCGGTGCTCTAGCTCTTTGTTTTGACGCGTTTTCTCTACGCGAGCCGGTACCCACCCCCGGATCAGGTCCGAGGGCATGCTTCGCTCGAAAACGCTCTAGCAATAGCCGTAGACGCCGCAGGCGTAGGGCAGGCGGTACCAATAGCTGAGATTGGGTCCGCCGTAATAGGGGCCCTGATACTCGTAAGAAAAATGCGATCCGTAAAAGCCGGGAAGCGCCGAAGATCCCGGGAGCAGCGGTGTGGGGGGCGGAAGTCGGACGTAGGGTATTCTCCCGTCCGAGGGCGTGAACAGCAGGTCTGAATCTTCCTCGACATAGGCAGGGCGGCCATGAACAGGCGGCGCCTTGCCATGAACGCCCGCTCCGGATCCCGGCAGGTCGGCGGCAGCAGCGGACCCGACCGCAAAAATCGCGGCTACAGAGGACAGCATCCAGCGCAACATGGTTCCGCTCCGAATCAACAGCGGTGATTCGCCGCCACTTTATGCCGGAATGGCGGTTAACGAGATGCTTCTGATCGCCGGATTTGATGAAAGATCGGGTTCAGCCGGCAAGCAAAAGGTGACCGCACCAGGATGACAGGGTCCAGATGCGGCCGTGCCGGGGACAGAGCGCCGCCTCGCCATGACGATGCCGGCGAGCGCTCGCCTCACGCGCTGAGCGCCTGCTCCAGATCCGCAATCAAATCTTCCTTGTCTTCAATGCCGATCGACAGCCGCACCACGTCGGGGCCCGCGCCCGACTTGATCTTGGCGGCATCGTCGAGCTGGCTGTGGGTGGTTGATGCCGGGTGGATCACCAGCGAGCGGGTGTCGCCGACATTGGCGAGATGCGAGAACAGTTTCAGGTTCGACACCAGGTTGACGCCTGCGTCGTAACCGCCCTTGAGGCTGAAGGTGAACACCGCGCCGGCACCCTTCGGGGCATATTTGCGCGCGAGATTGTTGTATTTGTCGCCCAGCAATCCGGCGTAGTTGACCGCCGCTACCGCCGGATGCGCCGACAGCCACTCCGCGATCGCCTTGGCGTTCTCGCAATGCTTTTGCATCCGCAGCGGCAACGTCTCGATGCCGGTGAGGATAAGAAATGCGTTGAACGGCGAGATCGCCGGGCCCAGGTCGCGCAGGCCGAGCACGCGGCAGGCGATGGCAAACGCGAAATTGCCGAAGGTCTCCTGGATCTTGATGCCGTGATACTCCGGCCGCGGTTCGCTCAGCATCGGATATTTGTTGTCCTTCGACCAGTCGAAGGTTCCGGCATCGACGATGATGCCGCCGATCGAGTTGCCGTGGCCGCCCAGAAACTTGGTCAGCGAATGCACGACGATGTCGGCGCCATGGTCGATCGGGCGGATCAGGTACGGCGTCGCCAGGGTGTTGTCGACAATCAGGGGCACGCCGGCGTTGCGGGCGACGGCGGCGATCGCCTCGATATCGGTGACGCTGCCGCCGGGGTTTGCAATCGACTCGATGAAGATCGCCTTGGTGCGCGGCGTGACCGCGCGCTCGAAGCTGCCGATGTCATCGGGGTCGGCCCACGCCACGTTCCAGCCGAAGCTCTGGAAAGCGTGGGTGAATTGATTGATCGAGCCGCCATAAAGCTTGCGCGCTGCGATGAACTCGTCACCGGGCTTGAGCAGCATCTGGAAGACCACAACCTGCGCCGCATGTCCGGAAGCCGTCGCCAATGCAGCGGTGCCGCCTTCGAGGGCGGCGACACGTTCTTCCAGCACCGCCTGGGTCGGGTTTCCGATCCGGGTGTAGATATTTCCGAACGCCTGCAATCCGAACAGCGACGCCGCATGGTCCGCATCGTTGAACACGAAAGAAGTGGTCTGATAGATCGGCGTCACCCGCGCCCCCGTGGTGGGATCGGGTTGCGCGCCGGCGTGCACGGCGAGGGTCGAAAAGCCGGGGGGACGATCGGTCATGCTTGCTTCCTGTTCTGCTTTTATTTTGCAAACGCGCGAGTTCCCATGCTGATGTCAGCGGCGTCTGGCGTCAAGGCGACTTTGCGCGCTGCCGCTTGTTCGCAACGGTCGTACTTCGCTCCGCAGTGCTCGCGAAAGAATCGTCTCGCATCTGCGTTACGCGGGATCGTTTTTGTTTTTCGCGGCGCGATCGGATGCCGTGGTCTCACCGCCGCTGACGCTCGTGCGGCTCAGCGAGAGCCGCATGCCCTGGGTCGGCATCGGCGCGCGCTTCGAACTCAGCGTTCGCGAATTGACGCCCATCCAGGAGATTTCCGAGGACAGCCGTCCATATTCGATTTTCGGGCAGCGATTCATGACCACCTTGAGGCCGGCGGCTTCCGCCTTTTCGGCTGCGGCATCGTCGCGCGCTCCGAGCTGCATCCAGATCACTTTCGGCAGCGGCGTCATTTTCAGCGCTTCATCGACCACCGGCCCGATATGGCTCGAATTCCTGAAGATATCGACCATGTCGACGGGGCGGTCGATTTCGAGCAGGGAAGCGACGAAGGGCTTTCCGAGCAGGCTCTTGCCGACGTGGCCGGGATTGACCGGAATCATGTCGTAGCCGCGCTGCGCGAGATATTTGAAGGCGAAATAACTCGGCCGCACATTGACCGGCGACGCTCCGACCATCGCGATGGATTTCACGCCATTGAGGATCGCGCGGATGTAATTGTCGTCGTAGGCGTCATGGTTCATTTGGAGAGACCGTTTGTATTCAGGCGATGGTGAGGAGCGAGATTCCGGGTCGATGACTTGCAACCGCCCCGCAATGACGGCAACTACCTGTCCTGCCATTTCGGCTCGCGCTTCTCGATGA
>JBKQRS010000350.1:0-3946 GCA_052143915.1 Bradyrhizobium sp. | reverse complement strand
CCCTGGACCGATGTTGTGGATGGAACGTAGTCGCTCCCGGGGAATATTCCAAGTGGTTTTTTTGCGTTTCAATCAGGCTTTATCGGGGCGCTTTCCGGCCCGCGACCGCCCGCGGGATACCGGCCAGATCGGCCTTGGGAGGCCGCTCGAGCATTAACCCTGCCGCCGTCATCAATCCCTGGATATGGCCGCTTTGGCCAAGTCCGGCTTCCATGACGAGCGTACCGCGGGGGGCCAGCAGGTGAGCCGCCTGGGGAATGAGCGTGCGGTAGGCGTCGAGGCCGTCGGCGCCGCCGTCCAGCGCGCCAGGCGGGTCATACGCGCGGACCTCGTTTGCGAGACCGGCGATGTCCGCCGAGCGGATATAGGGCGGGTTCGACACGATCAGATCGAACACACCCGACAGCGCCGCCGCATGATCGCAGGCGACGAAAGCCGCGCGCGACGTGAACCCGAGACGAGCGGCATTGCTCTGTGCGGTACGCAACGCCGCCGGACTGATGTCGGTGCCGACACCGCAGGCCTCCGGCAATTCGGACAACAGCGCCAACAGAATCGCGCCTGATCCGGTGCCGATATCGGCGATGCGGGGCCGATGATCAGGGTGGCGTTCGGCGCGCCATATTTCGAGGGCCAGTTCGACCACCGTTTCGGTGTCCGGCCTTGGCACCAGCGTTGCGGGTGAGAGTTGCAGGGGTAAGCCCCAGAACTCCTTGATCCCCAGAATGCGCGCGACGGGCTCTCCGGCGAGGCGCCGCTGTGCGAAATCCTCAAGACGGATCGACTGCTCTGCGCTGACAGGCCGCGCCGCCGCGGCGATCAGCCCGGTTAGATCGAGGCCCAGCGCCGCGCCGATCAGCATCCGCGCGTCGAGTTCGGCTGAATCGATGGCCTGTGTACGAAACCGCGCGGTCAACATGCGCCGTGCCGCTTCGACGGTTAGTCCGGTGAAAGATTCGCTGGCGCTCACGCCGCGGCGCCCTGGGCGGCGAGTTGCGCCGCCTGATGCTCCGTTGTCAGCGCGTCGACCAATTCGCTTAAGGCTTCGCCCGCGATCACCTGCGGCAGCTTGTAGAGCGTCAGGTTGATGCGGTGATCGGTGACGCGGCCTTGCGGAAAATTATAGGTGCGGATGCGCTCGCTTCGGTCGCCGGAGCCGACCTTCTCGCGGCGGTCGGCCGAGCGCGCCGCGTCGATGCGCTGACGTTCGGCGTCGTAGATCCGCGAGCGCAGGATGTTCATCGCCGAGGCGCGGTTCTTGTGCTGGGACCGGCTGTCCTGCATCATCACCACGATGCCGGTCGGGATGTGGGTGATGCGAATCGCGGATTCGGTCTTGTTGACGTGCTGGCCGCCGGCGCCCTGCGCACGCATGGTCTCGATCCGCAAATCGTCCGGCTTGATGTCGACATCGACATCCTCGACCTCCGGCAGCACGGCCACTGTCGCCGCCGAGGTGTGAATGCGGCCCTGCGTTTCGGTGTCGGGCACGCGCTGTACCCGGTGGACGCCTGATTCGAATTTCAGCTTGGCGAATGCGCCGCGGCCTCGCACCTCGGCGATGATCTCCTTGAAACCGCCCATGGTGCCTTCGCTGGCGGAAATCACCTCGACCTTCCAGCCCTGCAAGGCGGCGAAACGCTCATACATCCGGAACAGGTCGCCGGCAAAAAGCGCGGCCTCATCGCCGCCGGTGCCGGCGCGGATTTCCAGCACCACGTTGCGGTCGTCCATCGCGTCCTTGGGCAGCAGCGCCACGCGGATCTGCTGTGCCAAATCGACGCTGCGCGCGCCCAGCGTCTCGCGCTCGGCCTCCGCCATGGCGCGCATTTCGGGTTCGGTGGCGGGGTCGGCGATCAACGCGTCGATCCCGGCGATCTCGGCATTGGCGGCGCGGTAGGCCTTTACGGCGTCGATCAGCGGATTGAGCTCGGCGAGCTCCCGGGTGATCCGCACATAGTCCTCCGAACTCACCTGGCCAAGCAACTGGGCCTCAAGGGAAGCGTGGTGCGCCAGCAGAATATCGAGTTTGGCTTCGGGGAGCATCGACATGGTTTGGTCTCGAATACAGGCGCATTCAGCAAAAGTGGATACCGGTTTTGCGAATAGAATGCGCGTCAATTACAAAAGGCTTTGGCGCGTCATGCGGGGCCGCGTCCGCTACAACGGCAATCCCTCGGCCTCGGCGAATTCGGTCAGCTTCTGCCGGATCGACACGCTGCCCGACGGCGCGTCGAGCAGCGGCATGATCATCGCTTCGGCCTTCCTGGCGTCGAGCTCGAGGATCATCGCCTTGACCGGACCGTGCCCGGTCGCCGACAGCGACAGCGATCGGTAACCGAGCGCGATGAGCGCCAGGGCGCCGATCGGCTTTGACGCCATCTCGCCGCAGAGGGATGCGGATTTCTTTGCCGCATTCGCCTTCCGCACGATCTCGCGTAGCGCCCGCAGGATGGGAGCGGACATGGTATCGAACCGTTCGGAAACCTTGGCGTTGCCGCGATCGACCGCAAACAGGAACTGAAACAGATCGTTGGATCCTACCGAAACGAAATCGACCTTCTTCAGGAGTTCGTCGAGCTGATAGAGCAGCGCCGGCACTTCCACCATGGTGCCGACGTCGATGCGCTCCGGAAGCGGGTGGCCGTGCTGACGCAGATAGGTCAGCTCGCGTTCGACGATCGCCTTGGCGGAATCGAATTCCGCGACTTCGGTGATCATCGGAAACATGATGCGCAGCGCGCGTCCGCCGCCGGCCCGCAGCAGCGCGCGGATCTGGCCGCGCAGCAGGCCGGGCCGGTCGAGCCCGAGCCGGATCGCGCGCCAGCCGAGCGCCGGATTTTCCTCGATCACGGTCTCCATATAGGGCAGCGCCTTGTCGCCGCCAATGTCGAGGGTGCGGAACGTCACCGGCTTGGAACCCGCGGCATCCAGCACCGTGCGATACAGCGCCAGCTGATCACTGCTGCGCGGCAGGCTCTGGCCGACCATGAACTGCAGTTCGGTGCGGAACAGGCCGATGCCGGCGCTGCCGGTGTCGTCGATATGGGGCAGGTCGATGGTCAGGCCCGCATTGATCATCAATTCGATCGGCTGGCCGTCCCTGGTGACGCAGGGTTTGTCGCGCAGCGCCGAATATTGTGCCTGCCGCCGCGCGCGAAACCGTACCCGCTCCGCATAGGCCTGCTCGATCTCCGCCGAAGGGCGGACGTAGATCGAGCCGGAGGTGCCGTCGACGATGATGGCATCGCCGGGATCGGCGATCCCCGGCGCGTTCGGTACTTCGCCGACCGCAGGGATACCAAGCGCGCGCGCCACGATCGAGACGTGGGAATTGGCGGTGCCTTCCTCCAGCACCAGCCCGCGCAGGCGTTTGCGGTCGTAGTCGAGTAGCGCCGCAGGCCCCATCGCGCGCGCGATCAGGATGGCGTTGTCTGGCAGCAACTCCCGGGAAGGGGCGTGATCCTGTCCCACCAACTGCCGCATCAATCGATGACCGAGGTCTTCGAGATCATGCAGGCGGTCGCGCAGGTAAGGATCAGTGGAGCGCAGCATGCGCGCGCGGGTATCGGACTGCACGCGCTCGACGGCGGCCTCGGCGGTGAGGCCGGTGGCGACCGCCTCGTGCAGCTTGTGCGACCAGCCATGGTCGTGGGCGAACATCCGGTAGGCTTCCAGCACGTCGCGGTGCTCGCCGCCGTCGGCGACGTCGCCGCGTTCCAGCATGCGGTCGAGGTCGGCGCGCAATTTGGTCAATGCCGCGTCGAGGCGCTTGATCTCCTTGGGGAGGTCTTCGGCAATGTAGTTGGTGATGACGACGCGCGGTTCATGCAGCACGACATGGCCGAGCGCGATGCCGTCGGACAGGATCGCGCCGGTCTTGTGCAGCGAATGCCGCGCGGCGGGTTCGGCGCCGGGCTGCGCCAGCGCCGACAGCTCGCCGGAG
>JBKQRS010000349.1:0-8700 GCA_052143915.1 Bradyrhizobium sp. | reverse complement strand
CCTCTCCCCGCTCTGCGCGGGGAGAGGTAAGAATCCCCGCCGCCTTTTCTCCCAACAAAGTTCGTCGTACTTATCGGCCATGGCCAAAGCAGCAAAACCCAGGGCACTCCCCGACGTCTCAACCCTCACCAAGGCGCAGGCCAAGGTCGAGCACATGCGGCTGGCGCTCGAGATCGAGCGCCACGACAAGGCCTATTATCAGGAAGACGCCCCGAAGATTTCCGACGCCGAATACGACGGCTTGCGCCAGCGCTTCAATGCCATCGAAAGGCGGTTTCCGGAGTTCGTCACCGGCGAATCGCCGTCGCAGAAGATCGGCGCAGCGCCGTCGGGAAAATTCAAGAAGGTCCGGCACGCCGTTCCGATGCTCTCCCTCGACAACGCCTTTGCCGAAGAGGACGTCGTCGATTTCGTCGGCCGCATCCGCCGTTTCCTGAAGCTCGATGACGACCACAGGATCGACTTTTCCGCCGAGCCGAAGATCGACGGGCTTTCGATGTCGCTGCGCTATGAGGACGGCGAACTCGTCACCGCCGCTACCCGCGGCGACGGCGCCGAGGGCGAGGACGTCACCGCCAATATCCGCACGCTTGGGGACGTGCCGAAGAAACTGAAGGGCCGCAACATGCCCGGGGTCTGCGAGGTGCGCGGCGAGGTCTATATGACCAAGAAGGCCTTTCTCGCGCTCAACAAGAAGCAGGTCGAGGCTGGAGAAACCCCTTTCGCCAATCCGCGCAATTCGGCCGCCGGCTCGTTGCGCCAGAAGGATCCCGCCATCACCGCCTCGCGACCTCTTGGTTTCTTCGCCTACGCCTGGGGGCAGATGACGGAGATGCCGGCCGACACGCAAGCCGGCATGATCTCCTGGTTCGAACGCTGCGGCTTCAAGACCAACCCGCTGACGAAAATCTGCCATTCGGTCGAGCAGTTGATCGCGTTTCACCGCAAGATCGAGGAGCAGCGCGCAAGGCTGGACTATGACATCGACGGCGTCGTCTACAAGGTCGACCGCATCGACTGGCAGGAGCGGCTCGGCTTCGTCTCGCGCACGCCGCGCTGGGCGATCGCGCACAAATTCCCGGCCGAGCGCGCCATGACCGTGCTGCGGGATATCGAAATCCAGGTCGGGCGCACCGGCTCCTTCACGCCGGTCGGAAAGCTCGAGCCGGTCGGCGTCGGCGGCGTCATCGTGCAGAACGTCACCCTCCACAATGAGGATTACATCCGCGGCATCGGCGGCGACGGCGAACAGTTGCGCGAGGGCCGCGACATCCGGATCGGCGACACCGTCGTGATCCAGCGCGCCGGCGACGTCATCCCGCAGGTCGTCGATGTCGTGATCGACAAGCGGCCGAAGGACGCCAAGGCCTATCATTTTCCGAAGAAATGTCCGTGCCCGCTGCATACCGACGTCGTGCGCGAGGAGACCGCGACCGGCGAGGAAGGCTCGCGCGCCCGCTGCACCGGCGAGTTCGCCTGCCCCTACCAGAAGATCGAACATCTGAAACTGTTTTGCTCGCGCCGCGCCTTCGATATCGAGGGGCTCGGCGAAAAGCAGATCGAATTCTTCTTCGAAGAGGGGTGGGTGAAGGAACCGGCCGATATCTTCACGCTGCCCGCGCGCAACTCAAGGCTCAAGCTCGAGGAAATCGAAGGCTATGGCGAGACGTCCGTGCGCAACCTGTTCTCGGCGATCGAGGAGCGGCGGCGGATTTCGCTGGAGCGCTTTATCTACGCGCTCGGCATGCGCCATGTCGGTGAGACCACGGCCCTGGCGCTGGCGCGCGGTTACGGCGCATGGGACGCCTTCCATGATGCATGCCTCAAGGTCGCCAAAGGCGACGAGGAAGCCGTCGCCGAGATGGATGCGCTGGACCAGATCGGCGACACCGTGATCGCCAGCATCAAGGCCTATTTCGGCGAAAGCCATAACCGCGGCATCGTCGAGCGGCTGACGAAGGAAGTCACGATTCTCGATGCCGAAAAGCCCAAGAGCAATTCGACGATCGCCGGCAAGACTGTGGTGTTCACCGGTGCGCTGGAGAAGATGACGCGCGACGAGGCCAAGGCGATGGCCGAACGGCTGGGCGCCAAGGCCGCCGGCTCGGTATCGAAGAAGACGGATTATGTCGTCGCAGGACCGGGTGCGGGCTCAAAACTGGCGGAGGCCAACAAGCACGGCGTGACCGTGCTGACCGAGGATGAGTGGCTGAAGCTGGTTGGGGAGTGAGGCTCTCCCCGATTGGAATCGCCGCGTCTGCCGCACACACAATTGTCGTCACCCGCCACCGGGTCTCGCCTTCGGCGAGCCCGATGACAGGCTCCAGCGGGTGATCCCCGGCGTGAGCGCAACGCGCTCATCGCGACGCCGCGGCTTCTCGATTGATGACCAGCGCCTCTGGAATACTGGGTCGCCCGGTCAAGCCGGGCGATGACACCATTTTTGGTGCGGCGGCACCGCGCGCCGCACTTCTACAGTATCCCCGACTCTTCCTCTTCCGCCTGTTCGATCAGTGCCGCGCTGACGACGACGTCGCGCCGCGGAATCAGGAAAACCATGGTCGATGCGCAGGCGATCGACAGCGCGAAGACGGCGGCATTGAGCGGCACCGGCGTTGAAAAATGGCCGCCGAGGTAGGCGCCGAATTGCGACAGCAACGAGCCGAGCCCCATCTGCAGGAATCCCATCGCGCCCGACGCGGTGCCGGCCGCTTCGGGCCGGACGCTGATGGCGCCCGCCGCCGAGTTCGACATCACGAAGGCATTGGCGAACATCACCAGCATCTGGGTGCCGAACAGCCATGACGGCGCCTGATTGAGCCCACTGAGGCCCCAGACGAGGTTCAGGAGGCTGCCGGCGAGTTGCAGCGCAAGTCCGAACCAGATCAGTTTTTCCAGCGAGTGCCGCGGCGCGAAGCGCACGCAGAACAAATTGCCGATCAGATAGGCGAATCCCGTGGCCGCAAACCACGCGCCATATTCGGCGCTGGAGCGGCCCATCTGCATCACGACCACATAAGGCCCGCCGCCGGCAAAGGCGAAGATGATCTGCGAGGCCAGCACCTGGCACAGCACATAGCCGATGAAGGCGCGGCTCTTGAGCAGGCTGCCGACATCGCCGCGAAATCCGCCTGCCTCGAGGCGACCGCGGCGCGTCTCCGGCAAAGTGACGGCGATCGCCACCGCGATGGCAAGGGAGGCGGCGGTGATGACGTAGAAGATCGCACGCCAGCCGAACGCGGTCTCCAGCAGGCCGCCGGTCAGCGGGCTCAGCATCTGCGCGATCATCATCACCGCGATCACCAGGCTGATCATCGCGCTGATGCGCTCGCGGCTGTAGAGATCGCGGATGATGGCGCGGCTCACCACCATGCCGGTGGCGCCGCCGAGCGCCTGCAGAAAACGCGCGGCGATCAGTTGCGGCAGGGTTTCCGCGAAGATGCAGGCCGCGCTCGCCACGACCATCAGGCCGAGACCCGCCAGCAGCACCGGGCGGCGTCCGTACCTGTCCGACAGCGGGCCCATCAGGATCTGCGAGCAGGCGATGCCGACCATGTAGAGCGACACGGTCATCTGCGCGATCGAGATGTCGCGGCCGAATGTAGTGGCAAGCCGGGGCAGCGCGGGCACCAGCATATAGAGCGAGATCGGCGCGACGCCGGTCATCGCGACCAGCAGCAACAGCATGATCCGGGATTTAGCGATATCGGTCGTCGCGATATCCGCCTTTGTCGCCGCGCCGGGCGGTCTGCCCATCACTCCGTGCATTGAGCTCTGATCCAAACTTTGAATCGACTCTAGCGTTATTCCGCCTCGCGAATACGGGCGTTTCGGAATGCCGCTATTCGTTTTTCGGGATGCGTTGAGCGCAAGTGGGTCTGTTATTCCGGAATGGTCCAAGGGACAGCGCGATTGGTCCACTCGCACAAGTGTCATCACCCGCGAAGGCGGGTGATCCAGTATTCCAGAGACGCTGGTGATTGAACGGAGAGGGCGGGGCGTACTGGATACCCCGCTTTCGCGGGGTATGACGACTGAGGGGCGGGACGGAGCTGCGCGTCGCGTCTGCTACAGCGACAGCGGCGCGGTCGCGGCGTCGAGCCACAGTTTGGTGGCCTCGTCGACATGGGGGCGCACCGCGTGGCGAACCTTTTCGTGGTAATCGTTGAGCCAGCTCAGCTCTTCGCCGGTCAGCATATTCAGATCGATCAGGCGGCGATCGATCGGTGCCAGCGTCAGCGTCTCGAAGGCGTTGACCGGCTTCTCGGCGCCGGTGACCTCAGTGCCGACCACCAGCTCCAGATTCTCGATCCGGATGCCGAACGCGTCGGTCTTGTAGTAGCCGGGTTCGTTGGAGAGGATCATGCCGCGCTTGAGCGGCGTGGTGCCGAGTTTCGATATTCGCGCCGGGCCCTCGTGCACCGAGAGATAGCTGCCGACGCCATGGCCGGTGCCGTGCTCGAAATCGATGCCGGCCTGCCACAGGAATTGCCGCGCCAGCGTATCGAGCTGCGCGCCGGTGGTGCCATCCGGAAATACCGCGCGGGCGATCGCGATATGGCCACGCAGCACCCGGGTAAAGCGGTCGCCCATTTCCATCGAGGGCTGCCCGATCGCGATGGTGCGGGTGACGTCGGTGGTGCCGTCCTCATATTGCGCGCCGGAATCGATCAGCAAGAGATCGCCCGGCGCGATCCGCCGGTTGCTCTTGCGGGTGACGCGGTAATGCACGATGGCGCCGTTCGGCCCGGTACCGGAGATGGTTGGGAACGAGACGTCCTTCAGCGCGCCGGTGTCACGGCGGAACGTCTCCAGCGCCTCGACGGCGTCGATCTCGGTCAGCGCGCCCGTGGGCGCCTCGCGATCGATCCAGGCGAGGAAGCGCGCCAGCGCCACCGCGTCGCGCCGATGCGCGGCCCTGGTGCCTTCGATCTCGGTGATGTTCTTGACGGCCTTGAGCAGGCTGACCGGGTCGTTGCCGCGCACCGGCTTGCCGCCGGCGGCCGAGATCAGGCGGCTCAGGGCGTCGGCGGCGGTCGCGCTGTCGAGCGCGATTGCAGCGCCGCCTCGTGCAAGCTCGGTCAGTTTCGGCGTCAGCGCGCCGGGCTCGGCGACGTCGGCCGTCCGTTCGAGATGGTCGCGGGCGCTGTTGGATAATTTGCGGTGATCGATGAACACCGTCGGACGGCCGGTTTTCGGCACCAGCGCGTAGGACAGAGGCAGCGGCGTATGCGAGACATCGCCGCCGCGGATGTTGAAGGTCCACGCCACCGCGTGCGAATCCGACAGCACCAGCGCATCGACGCCGAGCCTGTCGATCTCGAGCCCAATCCGCTTCAGCTTGTCGGTTTCCGCTTCGCCCGAAAATTGCGTGCCGTGCACGGTGACGGGCGCCAGCGGCGGGGCAGGGCGTTCGGTCCACACCGAGTCCAGCGGATTGCTGTCGACCGCGATCAGCTCCGTGCCGGCCTTGGCGCAGGCCGCCGCCAGCCGCTCCGCCGCCGCCGACGTATGCAGCCACGGGTCAAATCCGAGGCGGTCGCCGGCGACCAGATGCCTGGCGAGCCAGGCCTCGGGCGGCGGATCCACCAACGCCTCGACATGCCAGGCCCTGGTGTCGACCTGCTTTGCCGCCTGCAGCGTATAGCGGCCATCGACGAATACCGCGGCCTCCCGGCTCAGCACGATGGCGAGGCCGGCGGAACCGGTAAAACCGGTCAGCCAGGCCAGTCGCTCTTCCGATGGCGCGACATATTCGTTTTGCTGCTGATCGGCGCGGGGGACAACGAACCCGGTCAGGTTGCGCCGCGCCAGTTCCTCGCGGAAGGCGGATAACCGCGCGGTCAGCGCAACGCCGGTTTCGGGTTCGTCGAATGTCTGGAAGAGGGCTTCGAACATCGTGAGTACTCTAGGATCAGGTGGAGAACTGCGCAATCGCAGCAAAATGCTTCCGATTCCAGATTTATTGTGATTGAATTGCTGCACCTGCGTTAGACGGGTTTGAACGGTTTGCTGCCAAAGCCAGTCGTCAAACAAGGTTCCGGAGGAAATCCAGGGTGTTTCAACTCAATGACGAGGGGAACCACAATGCCTGTCTTTACTTTTGAGAAGATTTCGCCGCCGGTTCGGCGCGGGCCGCTTCCTCCGATCGCCAAGAAGCAGCGCGGTGTCATTGTTCAAATTCTGGATCGTTTCGTCGAGGCACGCGTCAAGCGCACGATGCTTAGGGAAAAGGGCGTCGCTGCTCGCCGCAAGCGGAAGCCGACGGGTTAACGCGGGTCGAAAACCATCAACGTCATTCCGGGATGGTCCGAAGGACCAGACCTCAGATGCGCAATTGCGCATCGGGGATCTCGAGATTCTCTGATGTGCAATTGCACATCGTAGTTCGATGCTTCGCATCGCCCCGGAATGACATCACCTCACCTTGCACATCAACAGGCTGCTCCAGCCTTCGATCTGGATGTGCCGTTTGAGAACCAGCCCGCGCGCGCGATAGGCTGATATCACGGCGTTGGCCTGAGGGGGCAACAGCCCCGACAAGATGACGAGCGCGCCTGGCGCCAGATGCCGTGACATCGGCGTCGCCATCTGCCGCAGCGGATTGGCCAGGATATTCGCCAGCACCAGATCGAACGGCCCGCGTTGCCCAAATTGCGGCGCTGAAAACCCGGTTGCCCGGATCGTCTCCACGAGGTCGCCCGTGCCGTTGAGCCGGGCATTGTCGGCCGCGACCTTGACCGAGAGCGGATCGATATCGCTCGCCAGGACCTTTCCATGGAGTGCTTTGGCCGCCGCAATCGCCAGCACGCCGGTGCCGGTGCCGAGATCGAGCACGCGCCTGGGGGAACAGGCCTTCAACACCGCGTCGAGCAGCAGCAGGCAGCCGCGGGTGGTGCCGTGGTGGCCGGTGCCGAACGCCAGCGCCGCCTCGATCTCGATGCCGATCTTGTTGGGCGGCACTCTTTCGCGGTCATGTGCGCCATGCACGATGAATCGCCCGGCGCGGACCGGGACCAGTTCCTCCAGCGTCGCCTTGACCCAGTCTTTGGCCTCGACCGTGTCGAAGCTGACGGCCAGCGCGACCTCATCGCCGGCCGCGATCCCGACCAGTTCGCGGATCGAGACCTGATCGGGCGCTTGCGCAAAATGCACCGTGATGTCCCAGCGCCCGCCTGCGCCCTCGAAGGCGGCGATGGCGGCCTGGCCCTCGAAAAAGCTTTCGGTGAGCAGATCGACCACGCGTTTGGCGGCGTGTTCGTTGCCGATGGCGAAGGTAGCGCGGTGGGTGGAGGGGGTCAGGGTCATCGAGTGTCTCAGTTTCAATTCAGCTTTGCGAGCCATTGCTGACGTCCAGCGGGCTGACTGATCGGCTCTCGGGCCTTATGCTGGGGGCGTAGGGGCGGCGCTGGTTTCGACCGACCTGTGCGATCGCAAGGAGCATGACCTTGTACATCGCTGGCTTCGTCATCCCTGTGCCTGCGGAAAAGATGGAAGCCTATCGCAGATGGGCCGAGAACGGGGCGAAGATATTCAGAGAATACGGATGTCTCGAAATCGTGGAGTCCTGGGAGGACAACGTCCCCGATGGAAAACAGACCGACTTCCGCCGCGCCGTCAACGCGAAGGAGGGGGAAAAGATTGTCTTCACCTGGCAAGTCTGGCCTGACAAGGCAAGCCTCGAATCCGCCGAGGCAAAGATGCACCAGGACGGACGGTTCGAGGTTTCCGGGGAAATTCCCTTCGATGCCAAGCGCCTCATCTATGGTTGCTTTGAGCCGATCCACACCATGGGGCGCAAGTGAGGGAGTCCGCATTCCATCCTCAGCCGAGAAAATTTCAAACTCAGACACCACCCTCTGCCCACAGCCCATCCACATCAGACGCAAGGCTTGTTCACAGACTTATACACCGAAACATACCGCGTCGATTCAAGGGTTTGCCGGCCTGTTTCCACAGGCTACGCGACAACAGAGCTTCTCGACGCCCGTCGCCGTGGGTTGTATCGTGTGACCCGAAGGGGCAGCGGCTTCAATGCGGAATGGGCTTTATTCCCTCCACATGCATATGCTCGACGGCGTGAAGGGCCGCGACAGCGGGGTGCTGATCCTGCGGGATGGCCGGCTTTACGGCGGCGGTCCCTATTTCTGGTCGGTTGGCACCTACACCGTCGGGGACGGGACCTGGAAGGGCGAGCTCACCACCAATCAGCACACGCCCCTCGCCGATCCCTTTCTGCGCTCACTGTCCGGCGGGCAGGAAGTCACCAGCGGGTTTTCCGGGACGTTTACCGATGACCAGGCGGAGGTGTTCGGCACGTCGCTGGTTGGAACAAAGAGCCTGAGCTTTCGCGCCACCTTGAAGCGGTTGGCCGACGATTGAGGCGGCGGCGATTCCGGACCCCGTCCCCATTGCTGGCCTCCCAGGAAGGCGAGGGCCATCATGAGGACGGCAGGGGGTACTCTACGTCTGGAGCTCGGGGGCTACGGTCAGGAGGATTCGCCTGATCAAGCTCGGATTTGAGATCGGCAGCTTTCTCGACCAGCGCGCCCGCCACATGAGGGTCCCTGATCGATTTAGCCAGCTTGAGAAGGTTTGCCGCCCGCCACGTGAAATAGTTCCTGCCAACCACGACGCATCCCCTTGCCACCTGTTCCTCTACCCGCATTCACGACGCGCGGACCGGGGGATGTTCCGCGG
>JBKQRS010000348.1:0-4924 GCA_052143915.1 Bradyrhizobium sp. | reverse complement strand
GTCCGGCCCGCAGGAGCGCAGCATCGCCAGCGTGTGCTTGATGAGCGCGCGCACATCGATGCCGGCGGTGGCGGCGGGCACCAGGCCAAACGGCGACAGCACCGAGTAGCGGCCGCCGATCGAGGGGTCGCCGTGGAAGATGCGCGCAAAACCCTGCTGGGTCGCAACCTTCTCGAGTGACGAGCCGGGATCGGTCACCGCGATGAATCGATGTCCAGCCTTCTCGGCGCCGATGGTCTCGGCAACGCGGGCGAAGAAATAATCCTTCATCACGTTCGGCTCGGTGGTGCCGCCGGACTTGCTGGAGACGATGAACAGGGTCCTTGCGAGGTCGACCGTTTTCTCCATTGCGCGGACCTGCGCGGGATCGGTGGAATCAAGCACATGCAGTTTGGGGAAGCCGGATTTCTTCGGGAAGGTCTCGGCCAGCACTTCGGGCCCGAGGCTCGATCCGCCCATGCCGAGTACGACGGCATCGGTGAAATGCTGCCCCTTGACGCGCTGGGCATAATCCTCGTAGTCGGCGATATCGGCCTTGGCGGCGCTGTTCAGCCAGCCCAGCCATTTGTGCTCGTCCTCGCCGGTCCAGACCGAATTGTCCTTGTGCCAGAGCCTGCGGATTTTTGCCGCTGCGCGCCATTCCTCGGTGCTCTTTTCGACGGCCTTGTCGATGCTAGCGCCGAGCGCGAGCTTCTGATGGTCGATACCGGCGCCGAGCACGGTCGCGCGCTTGTGTGCCACGGCACCGTAAAGCTTGTCGGCGGCGTCGGCAAACAGTTTGACGCCGTCCTTGACCAGCTCGGCAGTGACTGCATCGAGCGAGATGCCGGACCTTTCGAGCTCGGCGAGCACGTGTTTGGCGTCCTCGATATTTTCCTCAAGACTGTCGCGCGGCTTGCCGTGATCGCGGAAGGCGTCGAGCGTCGCCGGCGGCACGGTGTTGATCGTGTTGGGACCGATCAACTCCTCGACATAGAGCAGGTCGCTGTAGTCCTTGTTCTTGGTGCCGGTTGAGGCCCACAGCAATCGCTGCGGTTTTGCTCCCCTGGCCGCAAGCCTGTCCCATCGCGCGCCGGAGAACAGGCGCTTGTAGTCCTGATAGGCGAGTTTTGCGTTCGCGATCGCGACCTTGCCCTTCAGCGCGGCCAGCCGTTCCTTTTCGCTGGGGTCGTTGGCGCGCGCGATCTTGTCATCGAGCTGCTTGTCGACCGCGCTGTCGATGCGGCTGACGAAGAAGCTCGCAACGCTGGCGACATGTGAGGGATCGCCGCCAGTGGCGACATGTTTTTCGAGACCCGCCAGATAGGCCTCGGCGACTTCCAGATAGACCTTTTGCGAGAACAACAAGGTGATGTTGATGCTGATGCCCTCGCCGATCAGGTGTTCGATCGCGGACAGGCCTTCCGGCGTCGCCGGTACCTTGACCATCAGGTTCTTGCGGTGGACGTCCTTCCAGAGCCGCTGGGCTTCCGCGATCGTGCCCTTGGCGTCCATCGCCAGATAGGGCGATACTTCGAGGCTGACGAACCCGTCCTCGCCCTTCAAATGGTCGTAGACCGGGCGCAGCACGTCCGCGGCGTGCTGGATGTCCTCGATCGCCAAATGCTCGAACAGCTCGGCTACCGGACGATCGCCTTTCTTTAAGGCATGGCCGATCGCGCCGTCATATTCGTCCGAACTGCCGATCGCCTTCTCGAAGATCGATGGATTCGACGTCACGCCCTTGACGCCGTCGCTATCGATCAGTCTTTGCAGGTCACCCTTGGCGACGAAGCCGCGGGCCAGGAAATCCAGCCAGATCGCCTGGCCGTGGTCTTCGAGTGCTTTGACGGGATTCATGATGCCCTGTTTCTGTTCGAGCGGGTCTGTTGTGGCTTGGCCGCAACCTTCTCTGGCGGGACGCCGGATTGTCAACAAATCCTTCCGTGCGCCGATGACGGGATTAGGATCATCTCGACGGGATAACGCCATTGGCGGCATATCGATCCCACAGAACCCGCCGGTTCGGTGGCATTCCCCGCGTTTTTCGGTTGGCACGGAAGGGCGGAGTTTAAGGTCCCCTCGTGCCAAGATCTCCGGCGGATGTGCATGCCTGGGCTGCCTGGCATCGCCAACGCCTTCCGGGCAACCCGTCTCGCTGCTATCGTCCACTCATAAAAAGAATGGTTGCAGGGGAGGATACTTCAATGACGTCGGGAATCGTTCGCGCCGCCAGCCGCCGCCGTTTTCTGCAATTCCTCGCCGGAAGTCCGCTGCTGGCATCCGGCGCGCTCGCAGCCTACGGCATGGAAGCACCGTCCAAGCTGCCCGACCCGATGAGGTGGGCGCCACCGGGCAGCGGCGAATTGATCGATCGTCCGAAGGACGCCATCAACGTGTTCGACTTCGAACCGGTGGCCCGCAAGAACGTGCCGCCGGCGCATTTCGGCTACATGGCGTCCGGCATCGACGACGAGGTCACGCTGCGCGCCAACCGCGAGGGTTTCCTCAAATTCCAGCTCATGCCCCATCGTCTCAATGACGTCTCCAAGGTCGACACCAGCATCGAGCTTTTCGGCACCCGATATGATTCGCCGATCTTCGTATGCCCGACCGGCGCCAACCAGTTCTTTCACCCCGACGGCGAGCTTGCCGTGGCGAGGGCTGCGCGTGTCGGCAACCATCTGCAAATGCTGTCGACGTCTTCGAACTTTTCCGTGGAGGACGTGACCAAGGCGCGCGGGGCGCCGATCTGGTTCCAGCTCTATGCATCGCCGAGCTGGGAGGTTGCGCAGGCACTGATCAAGCGGGCCGACGGCGCCGGCTGCCCGGTCCTGATGGTGACGGTCGATCGCATTGCGGGCCGCAACCAGGAAACCTTGTTCCGCCTGATGCGCACCGATACGCGCGAATGTTCGTCCTGTCACGATCGCAGCAGTTTTGCCGCGCGGGCGGCGCGCCGGCACAATTACGACGGCATCGACCTTACCGGTATCAAGGGAGGCGGCGAGTCCTCCAATCTGAACTGGGATACCGTCAAGCGCATGCGCGACGTCACCCGCATGAAGATCATGCTCAAGGGGATCATCACGGCCGAGGACGCCGATCTGGCCGCGCAAAACGGGATCGACGGCATTCTGGTTTCCAACCATGGCGGTCGCGGCGAAGACAATGGCCGTTCCACCATAGACGCGCTGCCGGAAATCATCGCGGCGGTGAAGGGGCGGATGCCCGTCATCGTCGACAGCGGATTTCGCCGCGGCACGGACGCCGTCAAGGCGCTCGCGATGGGCGCGCAGGCGGTCGGTGTCGGGCGGCCCTATCTCTGGGGGTTAGGTGCCTTCGGCCAGGAGGGCGTGGAACGGGTGCTCGAGATCGTCCGCACCGAAACGCGCGCGGCCATTCAGCAATGCGGTGCGCGCTCGGTGAAGGAGCTCAATCCGAGCTTCGTGCGCCGCGCGACCTGAAGGCTTGATCCAGGCGCGCGCGTACCGGGCAGGCCGGGCGGCGGACCGATGAGCCGCGATTTCAGCTATCGTTGCAGGGAACCGCTGCATAGTCGGGCCGCTCACTGCCCGTCATCACCCCGCCATCTTCAAGGCAAGGAATATCCAAATGAATCAGGGCTTGCAGCGAAGCAAGGTTCCGGAAGTCACGCTTGTCTTCTGGCTCATCAAGATACTGGCGACGACACTGGGCGAGACCGCGGGCGACGCGGTTTCGATGTCGATGGAGCTTGGCTATGCGCTCTCCAGCTTCATCTTCATCGGCATTTTCGTGGTCGCTGTCATTGCGCAGATTTCCGCGAGGCCTTTCATCCCTTGCTGTACTGGTTCGTCGTCGTCGCTACCACGACTGCGGGCACGACGATGGCCGACTTCGCGGACCGTTCGCTCGGGGTCGGCTATCCCGGCGGCGCGTCGCTGCTATTCCTGCTTCTGATGGCCTGCTTGATCGTCTGGTACTGGTCGGCCGGATCCATTTCGGTCAACACCATCGTCTCGCCCGAGGTCGAGACGTTCTATTGGGTGTCGATCCTGTTTTCACAGACGCTTGGCACCGCGCTCGGTGACTGGATGGCCGACACCAACGGGCTCGGTTATGAAGGCGGCGCGCTGGTGTTCTCAGCCGGGCTTGCCGCGATCGCGGCGGCTTACTTCTGGACTGGCATCTCGAGAACGCTGCTGTTTTGGGCTGCCTTCATCCTGACGCGGCCGCTTGGCGCCACGCTCGGCGACCTTCTCGACAAGCCGCTCGAGGATGGCGGACTTGCCTTCAGCAGGTCTTATGCGACGGCCATTCTCGTCGCCGTCATCCTCGCCTGTATCGCGTTCCTGCCGCAGCGCGCCGGATCCCATGCAGGAAAGCCGGATGCGGCCCGCTCCTGAGCGCAGCAAACGGCCGGACGGCAGGCGGGTTAGCGCAGGCTGGCGGTTGATCTTGTCGAGCGCGGCGGAGCCGGGGCAGAGCTCGTCCGCGCCAAATTGCTGCGGGCGACAGCGCTGGAACACGCCGGGGAAGAGCGTGTTCATTAGCCCTTCACCAGCCGAATGCTACGGCCCTGCTGATTTTCCGGCCCGATCGGTAAATCGTTGCGATTTAAATCCAGAAGGAAGAGGTGCAAAATGATTCGAACAATCTTTATTGGTGCTGCGTTGGTACTTGGTCTTGCCACCGCCGCCAGTGCCGCGGTTACCCCCGCGCCTGTGGGCATTTCCAATAGCCCGGTGATCAAGGTTGCGGAAGGATGCGGGCGGGGCTTCTGGCGCGGCCCGGGTGGCGCGTGCCATCCGATGTTCGACGGCAGGGCTTGCCCTCCGGGATACCACCTTGGGCCGGAGCGCCGGAAGTGCTGGCCCAATATGTGATTGAACGCACACCGCGGCTGGGCTAAGTGGCCCAGCCGTTTTCATGGTGCGCCCGGCATGAGCGCACTCTTATGGGT
>JBKQRS010000347.1:0-3790 GCA_052143915.1 Bradyrhizobium sp. | reverse complement strand
CATCCTGTGCGACGTCGCGCTCGATCCCTACACCAGCCACGGCCATGACGGCCTGCTGCACGAGGGCGTCATCCTCAATGATGAAACCGTGGCGGTGCTGGTCCGCCAGGCCCTGGTCCAGGCCGAGGCCGGCTGCGACATCATCGCGCCGTCCGACATGATGGACGGCCGGGTCGGCGCGATCCGCGAAGGACTGGACGCAGCCGGATTCCTCGACGTGCAGATCATGTCCTATGCCGCGAAATACGCCTCCGCCTTCTACGGCCCGTTCCGTGACGCCGTAGGCTCCGCCACGACGCTGACCGGCGACAAGCGCACCTACCAGATGGACAGCGCCAATTCCGACGAGGCGTTGCGCGAGGTCGAACTCGACATCGCCGAGGGCGCCGACATGGTGATGGTGAAACCGGGCATGCCCTATCTCGACATCGTGCGGCGGGTCAAAGACACATTCGCGATGCCGACCTTCGTCTATCAGGTGTCCGGCGAATACGCGATGATCATGGCCGCCAGCCTCAATGGCTGGATCGACGGCGAGCGGGCGATGATGGAAAGCCTGCTGGCCTTCAAGCGCGCCGGCGCCGATGGCGTGCTCAGCTACTTTGCGCCGCGGGCGGCGGAGAAGCTGAAGGCGGAGAGTTGAGAACTCCCCCAACTCGTCGTCCCTGCGGAAGCAGGGACCCATAGCAGCCAAATAAAGCTTTGGGCCGGATTCCGGCCCCGGCTCCGTGGCCGATCAACGGGCCGGTTGCGCTGTTGGATGCGGGCCGCAAAACGCACGGAGCGCCTCGCGCTGTTCCGCCGACAGCACCGTCAGCGGATAAATGGGCTCGTTCGTATTCTGCCTGAAGAACGGGTGCGGCCAGGCCTGTCCGCGCAGGCGCCAGCCGAGCACCTTGGCAATGGCGCGCGCGAGCAGCGAAAGCTTTATGCCTGTTGAGCCCGCCGGCGCCTGTCCGATCGCGTACTTTCCCATGATAGCGCCGATCGGCGCGCCGAACACGTCGTCTGCGCGCTGCGTGCCGTTGTCGAAAGCCTGCGCGACAATTCCAACGAAAGGAATTGCGGGACTGAGTGTGTTGCCTACCGGGGTGTTGCAGCAGTTCGCGTACCATCGGAACAGGCCCCTGGGCGTCAGCCGCAGTCCTACGATCCGGTGCGCTCCCTGCACGAACCTAAGCGAGGCGGGTGCGACCTGGACGATGTCGGTGCCGCCATGGGAATCAAGCAGGTCCGCGCGGCCGAGTTGGTGCGCAAACGCCTGGCAGTCATCGCAATAGCAAACCACGCGATTTACTGCCCGTCGCGACGCACCCGTGACCAGCGCGCGGACTTCCCCGCAGCGGCAACGCAGTTCGGCCTGTGCATTCATTCGAAGCCGGTCCCCCGTGCAAGCCAAGCAACCAATATGGTCCTTCGCAAAATAACCTCGGACGGCCGGGTGGTCCAGGTCGGCCGCTACCCAGCAGGCCGGTCGCGGAATCGCCAGAAAATTGCTGCTTGTTAATGCCCCGGGGCTTGCGGCGTGGCAGCCGGTTCCCATGTCCTGCGATGAACCTTATTGGAGGGCGGACCATGTCTGACAGCGGCTATGGAAATACCGGCGGCCCTTATAGTGCTGGCGGCGCCTGGCGCGGCGACGGCGGGGTACCGCCGCATGCCTTCGATCCCCAGTTGCATCCCGAATTGTTTCGCGGCGTGCTGACGCGGCGGGTGTTCGCGTTCCTGATCGACATCGTGGTGCTTTCGGTCCCGGTGATCGTCGGCTACCTGTTTATTGCCCTGTTTGGCCTGATCACGCTTGGGCTCGGCTGGGCCCTGTTCTGGCTGGCGTGGCCGGCCTCTGTGCTGTGGGCCATCATCTATTATGGCGCTTGCCTCGGCGGGCCTTATTCGGCGACACTCGGCATGCGTGTGATGGATCTGGAACTGCGCACCTGGTACGGCGCGCCAGGCTATTTCGTTCTGGGCGCCATGCATGCGGTGCTGTTCTGGCTTTCGATATCGTTCCTGTCGCCGCTGGTCCTGCTGGTCGGCCTGTTTAATGGGCGGCGGCGCCTGCTGCACGATATCGTGCTGGGAACCGTGGTCATCAACAGCTCGATCCGCAACCCCGTAGCCCAGCCGGCGCGGACTTTCTGACCTGCGGCAAGGCTGGGAAGCAAGGCTGGCAAAGCAAGCCGGCAAAACGGTTTGCAAACCAATTGACCGCTAAGCTCGGCGGCGCGATGCTGAGGTTGCTTCGCCTTTCGGAGACTGACGACATCCCGTGACCCAGCACTCGCGTGACACCCCGCAATTCTACCTGACGGCGCCCTCGCCCTGCCCCTATCTGCCGGGCCGCCACGAGCGCAAGGTGTTCACGCATCTGGTTGGCGACAAGGCCGGCGACCTCAACGACCTCCTGACGCATGGCGGCTTCCGGCGAAGCCAGTCGATTGCCTATCGGCCGGCCTGCGACCAGTGCCGCGCCTGTGTCTCGATCCGCGTGATCGCCAACGAGTTCCGGCCCTCGCGCGGCTTTCGCAAGGTGCTGGCCCGCAACGCCGACATCACCGGCGAGCAGCGCAGCGCGGTGCCGACCTCCGAGCAATATTCGGTATTCCGTGCCTATCTCGACCAGCGGCATCGCCATGGCGGCATGGCGGATATGACCGTGCTCGACTACGCCATGATGGTGGAGGACAGCCACGTCGAAACCCGCATCATCGAATATCGCCGCCGCGGCATCGATACCGGCGTCACCGGGCGCGGCAATGAGCTCGTGGCGGTCGCGCTGACCGACGTGCTCAGCGACGGGCTGTCGATGGTGTACTCGTTCTTCGAACCCTCGGAGGAGAGCCGCTCGCTCGGCACCTTCATGATCCTCGACCACATCACCCGTGCCCGCAGGCAGGGGCTGCCTTACGTCTATCTCGGCTACTGGATCGAAGGCTCGAAGAAGATGGACTACAAGGGCCGCTTCCTGCCGCAGCAGCGGCTGGCGCCGTCCGGCTGGTTGCGGGTCGATGCGTCAGGCGAAGTGCTGAGCGAGCCGCAGGATTGACTGAGGCCGCCTTCACCCCACCACATAATCCCACACCAGTTTCGCGTTCAGCGCGATAATCGCCGCCGCCGTCAGCGTCGCCAGCACGGTCAGCCAGCGCGGCGCCACGAACGGCCCCATCTTGCGGCGGCTGGCCGTGAACATCACCAGCGGCACCACGGCGAACGGCAGTTGCAGGCTGAGCACCACCTGGCTGAGGATCAGGAGCTGACCCGTCGCCTTCTCGCCGGCCCAGACCGTCACCACCACCGCCGGCACGATGGCGATCATCCGCGTCACCAAACGCCGCAGCCAGGGCGCGATGCGCAGGTTGAGAAACCCCTCCATCACGATCTGCCCCGACAAGGTCGCGGTGATGGTCGAGTTCAGCCCGCAGCATAACAGCGCGATTGCAAACAGCGTCGGCGCCAGCGTCGAGCCGAGCAAGGGCGCGAGAAAGGAATGGGCCTGATCGAGCTCGGCGACGTCGGTTCGGCCTGCCCGATGAAAGGTCGCCGCCGCCAGGATCAGGATCGAGGCATTGATGGTCAAAGCGAGGCACAGCGCGATCGAGGAATCGATGGTCGCAAGCGTGATCGCCTCGCGCTTTTCATCGGTGCTACCGCCATAGCCGCGGGTCTGCACCAGTCCAGAATGCAGATAGAGATTATGCGGCATCACGGTCGCACCGAGAATGCCGAGCGCCAGATACAGCATCTCGCGGTTGGCGAAGATCTCCGAGGTCGGCGCAAAGCCTCTGACCAC
>JBKQRS010000346.1:0-3223 GCA_052143915.1 Bradyrhizobium sp. | reverse complement strand
CAGCATTCCTACCTCGCAGATTGGGTAATTGCCGCGTCGGTGCTGGGGACACTGTTGCTTCTAGCTCATCACCTGTAAGATCGTCCACAGGCCACTCAGTCGGGCGCGCCCGATGCCACGAATTTGGCCTCCACGACCAGTTTCTTGCGGCGGGGGCATATTCTCGCGGCAGGTTGGCTGCTCTACACCGACCAATACTGCGGATGGCGATAGACCGCGGAGCGGTCGCCCCAGTCGAAAGCCTCGCCGTCGAGTTCCGATGGGCCGCTCCTAAGTTCTTCTAATGTTAGGTTCGTTGTGTAGACCTTACGCGCCACATCGTACTTCAGCGTATCCCAAGGCACCGGATAGTGGTGTACCTCACCTTTGAGTAATCCGCCGCATCTCACGACCGCGTAGGCAACTGTTCCGCTGTTCTTTTCAAGCATCAGTCGCTCGATCGTGCCGATTTTCTCATCGCCGCGACCGTAGACCGATGCAGTCTCTACGTGATCGCTGGGAACCAGGGTATGAGCCATGGCCACCTCCCTGCCATTCTTCGCCACCGAACATTCCACGTTCAGTAGCCCAAAAAGTGTGCATTAATCGGATCATCGGCAATTGATGTGGATCAACGGCCTAGGTGACATCACCTGATTGGGCATCAAGGGCGGCGCAGCCTGGGCGGATACCAATTATACGACGAGCCAAAACCTAATCGTCGGCGGTCTTGGTGCTGCGGGTACGCTGAACGGTTCTGTCAGCAACACGGGCTTCGGTCACCTCTAACCTGCCGTTCGGCGAACGGACCACCGTGTTCGGTTCCGAGCGGCTGCCCCCCAATCCCTTCATAAATCAGGCTCGGACGTATTGTTGATGCGATCGGCCGAGGATTGGTCACCAATCCGCCACCCCTCGTTGACGAACCACCACCGCGCGCCGCCGGGTGCGGAAACGTGATATGGTTCACTTCACGGAAGATTGGAAGAATTCCTTCCCGATGACCTCACAAGCCATGCTGCCCGCCTCGCCTCTGCGCCCGCGCTATTTTATCATGGCGGTACTTTGCGTCATCGTGATGATCGTTGCGATCATTGGGCCGAGCGACTGGTTCCTCAACTGGGTGCATGTGATGTTCGGTACGCTGTGGACCGGCATCGACCTGTTCATGGGCTTCGTGGTCGGCCCGGTGTTGCGCACGCTGCCGCTGGAGACCCGCCGCGCCGTGCTCAACGGACTCATCCCGCGCACGCTAGTGCTTATGCCAACGCTTTCCATCGTCACCGGCACCGCCGGCTGGTTCCTCGCCAAGCGCCTTGGCTATCTCGAGATTGCCTATCCGGAATTTTACTGGGTGGCGGCCGCGCTCGCGATCCTCACGGTACTCACCTTGCAAGGGCTTGGACTCTTGCTGCCGACCAATCTCCGGGTTTATTTCGAGTTGCAGAAGCCGGAGCCGAACCTCGCGCGGATTGGCGTCATGATGCGGCGCTTATTCCGCGTGGTGGCGATCCAGGGCTCGATGCAGGTTGCAATGATCGTGGTGATGGCGCGCTTCGCGACCGGGCTTTAGAGCATGATCCGGAAAAGTGGACACCAATTTTCCGAAAGGATCATGCTCAAGCAAAGGACAACCGTCGTCGGAAACTGAAGCGAAAGAGAGGAGATCGAAAATGCAAGACCATGTTTATAAGATTCTCGAACTCGTTGGGTCGTCGGACAAGAGCATCGAAGACGCAATTCAGAACGCCGTCGCGCGCGCAAAGACAACCATTCGTGACATGCGATGGTTTGAAGTTGTTCAAACACGAGGCCACATAGAAAACGGCAGCGTTCATCACTATCAGGTGGCGCTGAAAGTCGGCTTCACGCTGGAAAATGCCTAGTGGATGATGACATTAGGCTGGATCAGCCGACCCGGCGTCCTGAGGTGCATAGCAACTCGGCTCCTTACAAAGGCGCCAGCATGCGCGCGGCTGAGTTCAGATCGCAAATATTATTTTATGATCCCAAGAAAAATGATCCAGATCAATGCCCCTCGGGCAATCGGAGCGCAGGCATGGTTTGCGTAGCCTCCCGAAGGTGCATGGCTCTTGATTGCCTTTTGCGCCTGAACAAGAAGCGGTCCAACCGTGTTGGCCATTCTGCTATTGGCAAATTCTATCGGCAAGTCTAGGCGAGGCTCACATACGAGGTCGTCACATGGCAACCATTAGGCAACTGCTCGACAAAAAGGGCCAAGAGGTGTTTTCAGTTCGCCCGGACGAGACTGTTTATGATTCCATTAAAACGATGGCGGACAAGAACGTTGGTTCTTTGACTGTGATGGAGGGCGACAAGCTCGTCGGCATCATCACGGAACGCCACTATGCCCGGAACGTCGTGTTGAAAGGCCGCGCATCACCCAAGACTCTCGTCCGCGACATTATGGAAACGAACGTCGTTTTTGCGCGACCTGATCAATCCGTGGAAGACTGCATGGCCGTCATGACCGAAAAGGCCGTGCGCCATCTTCCCGTCATCGAACACGGAAAAGTCGTAGGCATGATTTCCATTGGGGATCTGGTGAAGGATATCATCAGCGATCAGACATTTGTCATTGATCAGCTTGTGAACTTTATACACGGTGCCAGATGACGTCATTTCGAAACCTGCTTCGCCGACTTGGCTCGCATGAGCAGATGCAGAACGTCGCCTGTCATCGAAGCGGATGGACCGAGCTTTAATCGCAACTCGACAGGATCTCCTGGAGCATCACCTCGACCGAGCGGGGCGAAATTTCGAGTTCGGCAAATCCAGGCAACTCCGGCGCCGTCACGGTGTCGACCTGCATCAGCTCCACTTGATTACGGGTGAGGGGTGGATTCGGGAGGATTTCGGAGGCCCATGCGAGCGCGTACCAAACGGCAAACGGGCTTGTAATCAGCACGGGCGAAACGCCGGCCTGGCGCGCAACGGCTCTGAGAAACTCCTCGTAGGAATAGACGCGGGGGCCGCCGAGCTCGAAGATCATTGAAGGCGTCTCGCCTCGCTGCATGACGCGGCCGATCGCCTCGGCAACATCCTCCACATAAGCCGGCTGCAATCTGGTCAGGCCGCGGCCGAACATCGGATAGAGCCCAAAATGGCCCCTGGTTGGTGCTGTTCGTCCTGGCGCTTATCATTTCGATCACGATCACGCTGCGCGCTTCCACTGCCGCCTACTACTTCAAGTATTTTGTCGGGCGCCCCGATTTGTTGGCGG
>JBKQRS010000345.1:0-14473 GCA_052143915.1 Bradyrhizobium sp. | reverse complement strand
ACCAACGATCTCGACGTGGACACGCTGCGCGCGCTGGAATCCGCGCTGGAGGAATTCGCCGGCTGCGCCATGATAATCAGCCACGACCGCTGGTTCCTCGACCGCATCGCCACCCACATGCTGGCCTTCGAAGGCGACAGCCATGTCGAGTGGTTCGAAGGCAATTTCCAGGACTATGAAAAAGACAAGATGCGAAGGCTCGGCCAGGACTCCGTCATCCCGCATCGGATGAAATACAAGAAGCTGACGCGGTGAGCCTCACGGTTTCGATTTGAGAGACTTACCGTAAGCGTATAAGCAAAGTTCTATTTTGCGGACAGCGGAGACTCCACCCGGAAGTTCTTTGGGCCATTTCAACTTGCGGTTCTTCTCCAGATACCGATGGATTGCTTTGCAATAGCTTAGATAAGTAGCCTCATCATTGATTTTTGAGGTAGCATCAAACGCGCGAGCAACGTTGCTATCCCAAATCGGAAAAACTTCCGGCGCAACGAAATGCAGGAATTTGCTCGTTCCAACGGTCGATCCATTAACGGCCTTTGTGAGGTCGATTCGATTCTCTAATCGACTTAAAGCGAGGTTTTTCTGATTGGGATCATCGTCGATCTTTCTTAAGTCCCGAACGAACTCCATCAGCTCCTTGGTCTTTGTTTCCTTTTTAAGTATTGTCGGCATCCAGCCGTAAACAGCGTGGGCGGCGCCTATTACATTTCGCTTGTTCTGGAGATCGAGCTTATTGAAGAAATCTAGAAGTGCCGAATAGGCATCAAAGCAGTCGTCCTCTATCAGCGTTTCCTTTTTGCGGGCGCATTCCAGGGCCTCTGTTATTTTTGTTTCGTCGAGATTTTGTGCTGCCATTTGGCCCTCCTCGTGGGCGGAAAATGCAGGTTTCCCACCCCACCTTCTGCGCCACTACATCTTGATTAACGGCCCTGCTCCAATCGACATGGCCGGTGGAATAGTGGGTCGCGGAACGGCCGCTCCTTTGCTCGGCTTTTTCGCCTTTTCATTTGACTGCATCCCAATTTGAGGGCGTCTCCGAGGTCGGGTCAGCCGTCATGGTTCACAATGATTTGGAGCTGTGCTAATCTCATATTATGAGTGATACTGACAACATAGTTCTTGAACATTTGCGCCACATTCGTGGCGCGATCGATGACGTGCGCGATGACATCCGAGAGATCAAGCAGCGTGTCGGCAATCTTGAGAACCAGTATGCCAATATGTCGAACCGGCTTGATCGTATGGACGTCCGCATCGAGCGTATCGAGCGCCGCCTCGATCTGACCGACGCGTGAGTGAGCCGCTCGCGTTGTTTGTTCGTCGTGTGCTTGGCCTTCTGCTGTTGCTCCAGCCTCTTCCCGCCCTTGCCGCACCCGATCCCGGCTTCACGGCATTCATCGCTTCGCTCTGGCCGGAGGCGCAGGCCGAAGGCGTCTCGCGCGCCACTTTCGATGCCGAGACGCGCGGGCTCGAGCCAGATTACAAATTGCCCGATCTGATCTTGCCGGGGCGCCCGGCGACCGGCGCGCCGTCGCAGGCCGAGTTCGTGCAGGTGCCGGCCGATTACCTGAAGGAAGCCAGCATCGCGCGGCTCGCCGAAGAGGGGCAGCGGCTGATGGCGAAATACCGCGTGGCACTTTCCGGGATCGAGGCGCGCTTCGGCGTGCCCGCAACAATCGTGCTCGCGATCTGGGGCCGTGAGACCGATTACGGCCGCTACACGCTGCCCTACGACGGGTTGCGCGTGCTGGCGACCCAGGCCTATGTCGGCCGCCGCAAGGATCAGTATCGCACCGAGTTCATCCTGGCGCTGAAGCTGATCAATGATGGCGAGGTGACGCGCAAGGACATGCGCGCGTCCTGGGCGGGGGCCACGGGGCTGACCCAATTCCTGCCGTCGGAATTCTACAAGCATGCGGTGGATTTCGACGGCGACGGGCGCAAGGACATCTGGCATTCGGTGCCGGACGCGCTCGCCTCCGCCGCGCAGCAACTCGTCAACAAGGGCTGGGAGCCGGGCCTGCGCTGGGCTTACGAGGTGCGTCCGCCGGCCGATGTCGATTGCACGTTGGGTGTACCGGAAGTGACAAAGCCGATCGGCGAGTGGCTGCGCGAAGGTTTTGTGCCGGTGCGCGGGCAAAGCCTCAGCGCGACCGAGCAGGCGCAGCCGGCATCGCTGTTACAGCCGGAGGGCATCTACGGCCCGGCCTTTCTGACCACCAAGAATTATTTCGTGATCAAGGAATACAATTTTTCGGATTTGTATGTGCTGTTCGTCGGCCATCTCGCTGACCGCATGCTGAGCCCGCTGGCCTTCGCGACGCCGTGGTCGGCCTCGACCCAGCTGCGCACCGCCGACGTCGAGGCGATGCAGCGGGGTCTTGCGCGCATCGGTCTCTATGCCGACAAGCTCGATGGCAAGGCAGGAATGAAGACCCGCGCGGCGCTCGGCGCCTACCAGAAGAAGGCCGGCCTCAAGGTGGATTGCTGGCCGAGCGAAGCGGTGCTGCGTTCGATCAGCACGGCGCACTGAACATCGCGGCGAAGCCGACAACGAAAAACCCGGCCGAAGCATCGGCCGGGTTTGAGATCAAGACGTTGAATTTTGCGCCGGTCCACTCAGATCAGTTGCAGACCTGGATGCGGCGGAAGCGCCAGTCGTAACCATCCCAATAACGCTCGCGAACCCAGCGGCAGGGCGCACCTTCGACGTAGACCGGAGGACCGCCATAATAGCCCGGCGGGGGCGGCGGCGGGCTGGCGGCGATGGCTCCGCCGACGATCGCGCCGCCGATGATCCCGCCGGCCACGGCGGCACCGAGGGCGCGCTGAGCGCTGGCGGGTGTCGCCGCAAGCGCACCAGCGATCGTCGCAACCGCGACCAAGGCAGCAAATGTCTTCTTCATATTTTGGGCTCTCCTGGAGATGATGGCGCCCTCAGTCAGCGCCTTAGGTTTAAGATGACTCGCACGCCGAACTAGAATTTACCATGTCGCTAGAAAAGCGCACAACGGTCAATCCGAAGTAAACGCCATCAACGCATTGGCCTGAAAAAAGGTTTTTTCAGGCCAATATCCGAAGGCGTTCTTCAAAACCAACGGTTCGGGGAAAAACCGGGTTTGTTTTAATGAAGATGAACGGGTGTCAGCCGCAAACCCGCACGCGGCGAATCCGCCAGCCATAGCCATCCCAGAAGCGCTGACGCTGCCAGTAGCAGCCGTAAGGGTCAGCCGCGACATAGGCCGGGCCACCGTAATATCCGTAGCCGGGCCCGTAATAGCCGGGTCCATATCCATATCCATATCCATAGGGATAGGGGCTTGCCGCAATCGCGCCGCCGACGATGGCGCCGCCGATCAGGCCGCCAGCGACAGCCGCGCCAAGACCGCGTTGGGCATGAGCAGGCGTCGCCACGGCCGAAACGGCCAACGTGGCAACGGCGGCCAGTGCCATCAATGTTTTCCTCATGGCATTACCTTTCAGATTGAGCAAGACAGCGGTTGAAGCGGTCTCAAGTGGCAAAAGTTTCATATTCCACTTGAATGATCAATGAACGAGGTCGCCCTATTTGGCGACCAATAATGGCGATTCTAGGTATCTTTTTGCAGGGCACAATTGACCGCCGGAGCGATAGGGAACGATGACAAGCGCGCTCACGGCATTCGCGATCGCGGTTGGCGGCACATCGCTGATTTGCTTGGCGCTGATGACCCACGCGGAGCGCCGCCGGAACAAGCGGAGGACCTCGCCGGATGGCGGCAGCTATGCCGGCGAGGATTCCGGGGGGCATTCCTGGAGCTGGTTCGGTAGCGACCACGCCACATCAGATAGTTCCGGCCATTCGGGCAGCGCCGACAGCTCGGGAGGCGGGGACAGCTCGGGAGGCGGGGACAGCGGGGGAGGCGGCGACGGTGGTGATGGGGGCGGCGGGGGTGATTAATGCCGCATCACCCCGGAAAAGATCGGGATTTTGATCTACCGCAACGGCGGTTTTTAGATCCATTCCAGGATGTTCTGCCGCCAGTTTGGAATCGCTTGAAAGAGCGGTTTTTCCTTTTGCATCCCGTCAGGCTCTTCAATATCGAAGGGCTCTGCATCACCGATGGGCCTGCCGCTTTTATGATTGTCTGTTCCTGCAACGTCCTTAGCGACCACGATGTCCGCAGTGCCGTCGAGTCAGCGCAAGACCTTCCCCGCAATGCCAAGCAGATCTACGGCTGCCTCGGCTGCAGCGCCGAATGCGGCCGGTGTGCACGCACCATCAAGACCATCATTGACGAGGCCTTGGGCGCTTGCGCCAAGGCCTGCTGCGCCGGCTGCCCGCACAGCCAGACGGCTGCACATCAGCACGACCATGGCGCCTTGGCGTTCGAAGCTGCCGCCTGAATCCTCAGGAATCGCCAAACCGCTTACACTTTGCCGGATCATGCGCTAGTAGCGTTGCAGGTCAACTTACAACGGCCACCTCGGGGTGGCACCGGCAGCGAGAGTGCATCATGCAGGGCGACGCAAAAGTCATCGAATATCTCAACAAGGGTTTGCGCAGCGAGCTCACCGCCATCAACCAGTACTGGCTGCATTATCGGCTGCTGAATAATTGGGGCCTGCTGGAGATGGCCAAGACCTGGCGCAAGGAATCCATCGAGGAGATGGAGCATGCCGACAAGTTCACCGACCGCATCCTGTTTCTCGACGGCTTTCCCAACATGCAGGTGCTCGATCCCTTGCGGATCGGCCAGAACGTCAAGGAAATCATCGAGTGCGATCTGGCGGCCGAGGTCGGCGCGCGCACGCTTTACCAGGAAGCGGCGACCTACTGCCACAGCGTCAAGGACTACGTCTCGCGCGACCTGTTCGAAAGCCTGATGAAGGACGAGGAGCATCACATCGATTTCCTCGAAACCCAGCTCGATCTGATCGGTCGCATCGGGCTTGAGCTCTACACCCAGAAGCATGTCGGCGGATTGGAGAGCGAGAGCTGAATTCGCTTTGCGGCGGGAGCATCGCGAACCGCAACGCTCACAGCTGCCATACCCGGCGAAAGCGGGTATCCAATACGCCGCAGCGCTGCGGCTTTATCGAAAGTGCTCTGGAATTCTGGATCACCCGCTTTCGCGGGTGATGACGGCTCGGCTTAACGTTGCATCAGCCTCACAGCTGCGTCTGGTAGCGCGCCTCGACTTCGGCCTGGGGTTCCGGCTCGCCGAGCTTGGTCTGGTCGTGGATCACCTGGCTGATGCTCGGAAACACCGCGCGCTCGACCTGCGTCTCCTTCGTCCACAGGCGCGCGCGCATCAACGCCTTGCCGCAATGGAAATAGGCCTCGTGCACGTCGATGCGCAGCACCGTGCGCGGCAGCTTGCCGAACTCCTCCATCGCGGCCAATAGCTCCGGCTCCGCCGTGAGCTTGCCCGTGCCGCCGACGCGCAGCGTCTCGTCGATACCGGGGACAAAGAAGATCAGCTGCACGAAGTCCGAGCCCTCGACGATGTTCCTGAAGCTGTCGATCCGGTTGTTGCCGGCGCGGTCCGGCATCAGGAGCTGGTTGGGACCTGCGACGTAGACAAACCCGGGATGGCCGCCGCGCGGCGAGGCATCGACGCTGCCGTCGGAGCCTGACGTGGCGAGCACGCAGAACGGCGACATCGCGATGAATTTTTTCGCGTGAGCGTCGATTTCCGGGCGCGCCTTCGCGATCACGCGCGGCGTGGGGTTCGGATAAATCGTCTTGAGGTCGCTCGCGGCAAGATCGCTCACATTCGGTCTCCGGCAAATCGTGACATGCGGAAGATTATCATCGCGGCCAGGCAGCATCCACCCCATAATCCCGGCGCCGCCACCGCCGGTCGATGATGTCAGCGCAGTGGCGCGCCACCGGACGAGCACTGAAACCAAGGCCGCGTGATAGTGCCAGCTATTGGCGATCAGGAATTCACACCGCGTCTGCGGGAACAAAACAACTGATCACGATGCCGCCGCGGTGGTGCACATACCACACCACGGCTTCGCCGACCGGATTGCCACGGTCGCGGATGACCGCATGCGCTGGAACCTGCATCCACTGGCCTTCGATCGGCACCCAATAGGCGCCTTCGCGAAAATCATATTCGGTGCGGTGGCCGTCGGAGATGTCGCAGCAGGGCACGCCGTTCGGCGCGATCACGCCCTTGAACCAGGCGCGGATGTCGGCAGGGACGTTTTCGTATTGCCCGTTGTCGAAGGCGAGCGCCGCGCTCGCCACCGCGTAACTTGACGCCAGCAAGGCGATCTGCGCGAACCTTCGCATGCGATCCTCCGATAGCGTTTGGCCCACATCATCGCCGCGCGCCGCCGTTGCGGCAAGCCACGAATCAACACTTGAACGCGATTAGGCCCGAGCTAACGGTGGGATGCATGCTCAAAAAATATGCGGCCCGCGCGGCGCAACAATTGATGCGATGCGAAATCTTTCGACCTCACATCGTGCGCTGCGGCGCCGTCTGCAGCAATTCCTGAAGCGGTTGCTTGTAGAACGCTGCATTGCCGGTCGTCAGATGCCCGCGCGTCTCGGTGCTGGCGGGGATCAGATAGAGCTTGCCATTTTTGACCCGCTTCATCGCCGCAAGGGTCACGCCGGTTTCGGGCGGGTTGCGTTCGTCGTCGGCGGCATTGATCGCAAGCACCATCGCCTTGATCCGCTCCAGCCCTGCCGACGGATTGTAGTCGTGCGAAGCCTGCCACTGATAGATGAAGTCGTTGGCGTCAGCGGTGATGGGCGTCGCCAGCCGGTCGTCGACCATCTTGTCGGCTTTCTCGGCCGTCTGCGCCAGCGCTTGATAGCCGAGCGTGCCGCCGGCGGTGGCGATCCCATAGGCGGCAACCGCGTATTTCATCATCCGGGGCTGGGCGGTGTAGTTGCCATTGTTGTAATCCGGATCGTTGCGGATGGTCTCGATCATCACCCGCCGCAGCATCCAGTTGCGTGCCGCCATCTCGGTCGGCTGCGCCGCCATCGGCACCAGCGCATCCATGAGATCGGGATATTTCACGGCCCAGATCCAGGTGTGCATGCCGCCCATCGAATTGCCGATCACGAGCCGCAGATGTGTGAGGCCGAGGCCTTCCCTGACCAGGCGATACTGCGCATCGACCATGTCCTCATAATTGTATTTCGGGAACGCCGTCTTCATGCCATCCGACGGCTTTGAGGATTTGCCGTGACCGATGCTGTCGGGAATGATGATGTAATATTTGGACGCATCGAGCGGCTGGCCGGGGCCGAACAATTCGCCGGCGAAAGCCGGCGTCAGCATGCTCGCGGCCGAGCCGCCGGATCCGTGCAGCACCAGCACCGGCTGGCCGGTCGGTTCGCCGACGGTGGTATAATGAAGGCGCAGTTCCGGCATCGTCTCGCCGGTGTGGAATTTGAAATCCTTGGCGATGAAGTCGCCTTGCTTCGGCGCGGGATAGTCGGCCGCCAGTGCGGCAACAGACGTCATTGCAAAGATCACCGCAGGAAAAACCGAAAGCGCCGCGCGCGAATATTTCATGCTGCATTTCCGCAAGGCGCGGCCGCGTTGTCGGGGCCGCTTTCCGCGCGCGAAACTATCACGCCGCGCGAGATGATCCGAGCGTCCGGCGCCGGGGTTGTGAGGTCAATTTTCCGACAAAAAGCACGCGCAGCGGCCTACGGCTCATCCTCGACATCGGTCTCGGGACGGTCGCTGCCGGCGGCGGTCTCGATGTGCCACTTCCCGTCAGGGGTCTCGTATTCGATCGCCTCGGTGCGCCCGGGCACGCGCTGTTCGGTGGCGGCGCGCTTGGCGGCGGCAAGGGCTGCGGCGTGGGTCGGGAAGCTTTCCGAAAACACGCCATTGACGGTGTAGGCCCAGCCGCCGTCATGCTGGACGATCTTGTAGGTGACGTGGCTCATCGGGAACTCGCTTTTTGGGTGAACGCGTTGCTTATTCTATGACAAAATCAGCCACGATACAGGATTTTGCGTTTCCCGATCGGCGGCAGGTGAAATTCTGCGCGGTCCCGGGCGAAGGAGAAAACAAATGTGCCGCAACATCAAGACGCTGTTCAATTTCGAGCCGCCCGCAACCGAGGAGGAAATTCAAGCCTCGGCGCTGCAGTTCGTGCGCAAGCTCTCCGGCTTCAACAAGCCGTCGCAGGCCAACGCGGAAGCGTTCGACCGCGCGGTCGCCGAGGTCTCGGCCGCCGCCCGGCGGCTTCTGACCTCGCTGCATACGCACGCCCCGGCGCGCGACCGCGAGATCGAGGCCGAGAAAGCCAGGGAACGCTCGAAGCTGAGATTTGGATAGGGGGATGGCTTAACGGATCGCGGCTTCAGTGCCCGACGCGACCATCGCGGGCTTGCCGGCCTTGATGACGCCGACGTGCTGGGCCTGCTCCATCCCGCCGCTGCCGGTGGTGTGAACGGCAATGCCGATCCCGGCTACCGCGGTGGCGAACATCAATGCGATCACCACGATTTTCGCATGCGTGGTCCGGTCGATACTGTAAAGGGAATGATTCATCTGAGCCTCCGCTCCTCAGGGCGATCACAGGGCTGCACGTCACTCTACGAGTGTTGTGTAGGCGGGATCAGCGCAGACGGATATTTCGCTCGATATCTTAGGGGGCTTCACTTAAGTAGTTCACCGGAGATCGCGATTACCTCCGGGCGCACGATCCGGGTCGTGACGGGCCGGCATTCGGCCAGCGGAACAGGGGTGGTTGATGGTCTGGTATGTCTATGTCGCCTGGTTCTTTGCCGGTGCGTTTCTCGCCAACGCTATCCCGCACATCGTGCAGGGCATCTGCGGCAACCGGTTTCAGACGCCGTTCGCCTCGCCATCGGGCGTCGGCGAATCCTCCGCCATTGTCAACGTGATCTGGGGCTTTTTCAATCTAGCGATCGGCGGGACGCTGTTGTCCATCTTCCTTCCGCAACTGCCGCCGCCATGGCCACTCTGCGCCGCGGCGTTGATCGGCGCGCTGGCCATGGCGCTGTGGCTTGCCAGGCACTTCGGCAAGGTGCGCAATTCGCCGCCGCACCCCTGAAGCGCCGTTGCGACCGAAAGCCCGTCGCCGGCGCCGGTCTACTTCTTGTGCTTGTCTTTATCCTTGTGGCGCTTCTTCTTTTTGCGGTGCTCTTTATCGTCTTCGTCTTCGTCCTCGTCGGACATCTCGCCGCGCTCGTCCGCAGCCAGTGCTTCGTGCATATTGGCTTCGTGTTCGGCGGCCTCGAGTGCCTCGCGCTCGCGCTGGCGCTTGTAGTCCTCCCATGCGTCGAACAACAGATGCAGCCACGGCATCACCTGCTCGATCGATGGTAACTTGCCGGGCGGACCGGGCTCGCCGCGCGGGCCCGCTTCGCCCTTCACGCCGGGCTTGCCCTGGGGGCCCACTTCGCCGCGTTTGCCTTGCGGTCCCGGCTTGCCGGGCGGGCCGGCCTTGCCGCGCGGACCTTCAGGTCCGGGCCGTCCGGGATGGCCCTGCGGTCCCGGTCGTCCCGGCTCACCGGGGCGCCCGCGGGGGCCCTGCAGCCCCGTTCGTCCTGTGTCGTTCGCCACCTGCGCACTCTCCCGATGATTCCGAGGGGATTTCTTAGCAGAGGATCGATGAGCCCAGCAATTGCGCTTCTCCCTGGCGCGGGTTTGATCAACATCAATCGCGATTGTGGTCTCCCGTGTCATCGAGGCGCGAGCGGCGATGATGCGAGGTGCGATCAATGAAGGCGGGCTGTAAAATGTTCTTGCTGTTCGCCGCCGTTTTTGTAGCTGCGCTCGGCGCGGAGCGGCTGTTCGTCCCGCACATCGTGCCGATTGCATTCGCCGAGGAACCGCAGCCATTGTGGTCGGTGGAGACGGCCTTTGTGCTGCGCGCGATCGAGCTGATGGCGGGTGGCGTGGCGGTCATCTCGCTCGGCTTTGTGGTCGGCGTCTGGGCAAAGGGTCTGATGCAGCGCCGCGCGCATTGACGGCAGTAGCCAGCCCCCTTCAAATCGCCCGATAACCGCCGTCCGCCATCACGATCGATCCCGTCACATAGGCCGAGAGATCGGAGGCGAGGAAGATCGCCGGGCCTACGATGTCTTCGGGCTTGCCGGCGCGCCCCAATGGGGTGTGGTCCATGAAGATCTTCACCAAATCAGGGCTGTTGGCGCGCACGGCCGCGTTCAGCGGCGTTTCGATCAGGCCGGGGCCGATCGCATTGACGCGCACGCCATGTTTGCCGAGCTCGGCGGCGAGCGCGCGGGTGAAGCCGAGCACGCCGTGCTTGGAGGTGGTGTAGGCCGGCGAGTTCGGCGTCCGCACATGCACGAAGGACTGGATCGATCCGATATTGACGATCCGCCCCCTGGTCGCGCGCAGCGGCTCGAGGAAGGCATGCGTCACGTTGAAGGTGCCGTTGAGGTTGATCGACATAATGTCGTCCCAGTCCTTGAACACGGCCGAAGGCTCGCCGGTGAAGGCGTTGCGGCGGTTGATGCCGGCATTGTTGACCAGGATCGAGACCGGCCCGACCTGAGCGGCTACGCGTTTGGCAATCGTGATGCAGTCCTCGCGCCTGGTGACATCGAGCGCGAAGCTCGCGGCCTGGCCGCCGGCCTCGCGAATTTCCTGCGCGGCCTCCTCAGCCGCCTTTCCGTTGATGTCGAGCAGCGCCACCTGCGCGCCTTCGCGGGCATAGCCTGCCGCGATCGCGCGCCCGATTCCGGAGCCGGCGCCGGTGACGACGGCGATATGGTTTTCGAGAAGGGGCATGGCGGCTTCCTCGTGTTCAGGTTCTTAAGGCTTTCGAAACAAACTAATTCAAATTGACGGAAGCCGAAACGAAAACAGTTACCTGCGCATAGTATTCATTCTGTCCGGTATTGCGCCATGGATAGACAGCTTTCGGAATGGAAGGTCGAGATCGAGCGGATTTGGGCGGCGGCCGCGCCCGATTATGGCGAAGCCGTGCGCATCGCCTCGCATATGGCGAGTGCAGGCGAGGAGGTGGTCCTGCGGCAGGCGGCCTCGCAGGCGCTGCCGATCCTGCGCGCCGCCTCGCATGAAGACGCCGACCAGATCACCAGAGATGCCGCGCGGCGCCGTCTCGGCATTCTTCGCGACGTCCTGCATGCGCTCATCACCCCGCAATTCGGCAAGCGCCAGGCCCCGTTGAAATTGCCGACGCGCGAGGAGCGCTGTCGGCAGCTTCTGGGATTGCCGCTCGGCTGCCGTCTTTCCGAAACCGAGATCCACCGCGCCTACAAGCGCCTTGCCAAATGCGCGCATCCGGACGCGGGCGGCAACGTGAAGGCATTTCTGGAGCTGTCGGCGGCGCGCGACGCGCTGATGATGGAGCGGCGAACGGGACCGCGAAACTAGGTTGATGACGCCGCGGGATCAGTGGTAGCTCGCATTGCGGTCATAGAACGGCGGACATGCCTTGCTGATCTCGGCGTCCAGCTCATCGTTCAGAAACACGATGTCGAGATGGCCCCCGGTGTTGAAGAGCGCCGCGAAGGCCTTGCCCAGTTGCTCGGCCAGTTTCACGTTCTCGTCCCCATCGTCCGTCACCAGGCCCAGCATCATGCCGGACGTCGTGCCGTCGTAGAGAACGCGCGCGAGGTAGGCCCTGGTCACGGTCGCGTCCAGACCGAGCAGGACGGCGAGCGCCTCCTTCAGGCGCTGTTCCGCCGGGCCGTTCTGTTCGCCCAGGAAGGTGATGTCGGGCGTGGAGAATTGGTGGAGCAATCAAACCTCCCGTCCAGTGGTCCGCTTCCCACCTTCGCATGCCGTTTCGTCAGTTTTGCGAAGGTCGGATCATCTCCATCGGTTGGCGAAGATGGTGGGCACGGTGCGTAACGCGCAACCGTACCCACCGTTCCGCCGATCGAACTGTTTTTTAGAACGCGCAGACGTGCTTGTGCATCAAGTGGGTCTTGATGGCCAGCGCCCGGTCAAAGGTCGGCTGCGGGTGGGTGATGGTGGTGTAGTTCGACGGCCACGGCGCGATCGGGAAGCTCTCGTCCCAGACCTGGCAGAAGCCGGTGTCATGCCAGCGGATCAGATGGAAGGCGGCCTCGGCCGGGCTCGTGGCGGCGAGCGCGGTGACGGCGATGAAGGCTGAAGCGCAAAGCATGGAAAGTCGACGCATGATGCTAGTATCTCCTGGGGGTGAAATGTCGGACCCTTTTACGCAATTGGCTTGCGCAAGATCGGGCGCCGGGGTGGGGGATGCCCCGGTCATGGGGTGAGTGTCGGGCAGGAGGAAACCGGTTCAACCGAGGTGGTTGCAAATTCGCCCCTGAAAGAGCATAGGGCGGGCAAAGGTGGCCTTGTCCGGCGTAACTGCGCGGAAGCCAGGGCGCGAGCCAATCCGCCGAGCGGGAGGATGTCATGAGTGCAGATAGCGAAGACAGGGTCAGGCCCGTCGATCCCGAGCGGTTTCACCAGGCGTTGGGCATCTATCAGGCGGCGCTTGCCGCCGAACGCCCCCAGGCGAGCGAAGCTTCCTCGAGCACTGATACTCCCGTCAATCGCGGCATCGTCGCGGTGAAGCAGGAATTTCCCGACGCCGGCGAATTCCAGAGCCTCAGCCTCCGGCTGCAGCGCTTCTCCGAAATCGTCAGCGACAAGAAGCTGATCAAGTGGGGCATGGTCCATCACAGCGAAGGCGGCATCGAAGTCCATGATGCCGTGATCAATGCGCTGGCGGCAGCACCCTTCCGCAAATCCGGCGTGCTCGACAAGGTAGCGTTTCACACGCTGGTGAAGGCGGAATTCGCGAAGCTGGAGGCGGGGGAGAACGGGTGATGAATCGCAGGGAGCGGCGGGCGTAGGTCTCAAGCCTTCCTGCATGCTGCTCCACGACGAGTCGTCATATCCCCGCGCAGGCGGGGTATCCAGTACGCCGCGGCATTTCGATTCCATAACTAACGCCTCGGAGTACTGGATCACCCGCTTTCGCGGGTGATGACAGTTCGATTCGGTTTTCAAACAGCAGGCATCCGTCATTGCGAGCGTTAGCGAAGCAATCCATGAGTCCGCGTGCCCATGAGTCCGCGTGATTGGATTGCTTCGTCGCTCGCGCTCCTCGCAATGACGACCGGACACACACCCGCGATCTCGCCGCGCATTTTCGCGCGAGTCTTGCTTTGAAATCCCGCCCTCAGAGATCAGAGGGCGCAGGGAATGCCGGACGCTCGGCGCGTCCGCAGCCGCGTGCGCAGTGGTAGAAAGCACACGCGTTAGTCACCACGGTCACACCGGAAACACCCGGCATTCCCCGCGCAATGGTTTTACGGCTTATAGCGCGCTCTCCCCGGTGACCGCCGGTCACCGGTCCGGTGACCGGGCTTTCTTGCCACCGTCGCCCCTGAGAAGCTTGCTTCTCAAGAACTTGACGCCAGCGTCGGGGCGTCAGGACCACGCGACTTCGCCGTCCGCAACAAGCGCCCTCGTCAGAAGCGCCGCCGCGTCCACCGCATCCCGCACCCAACGTTCGTGACGACCGCGAAGCGCCCCTCTTTTCGAGCGCGGGACGGCGTCAATGTGAGCTGTGTCGGGCGTGCGCCGCAAGGGCGCGCCCCTGCGGCCGAATAACACGACGGGCAATTCGCGCATGGCGGCGATGCGCGAATTGCCCGTCGTGCAAAATCAGGCCGTAGCCCGCAAGCGAGATGCCGGAGGCACAGCCGCATGCAAAGACCCCGGATATCGGGCTACGCTTGCTGTGGCGTAATGATCACACTGAAATGGAAAAGCGTGGTTGACGGGGGACCTGATCACCTTCTGCCACGGTAGCGCCCTGATTGAATCATGCCTTGGTGCTGGTCGCATTCGCTTTGGGGTGGGGGCGCAAGTTGGGGATACAAAATGTCTTCCATCTGCTGCGCTGGGATTTCGGACGTCGCCGTTAAGGCAGATCATATTCCTGACGTGTCATTGGTTCCGGTCGCGCGTGGCGGGAACATCATTCGATGGTTTGCCGTCGCCCTGGGGGCGGCGTCGCTTGCGGCCTGCGCGCAGTCCTCTGTCGTCAGCAAAAATTCCGGATTTTTCGGCAGCAGCCGGCAGGCGTTGGTGGAACGCAATCCAACGGCGTCTTTCACGACGAACAGGCGCGTCGCATCCGCGAGAAAGCATACCCCGTTCGCGCGGCACAACGATGCAGCCGGAACAAAGACGGCCTCGCGGGACGTTGCGGCCTCGCAAGGAATTGCCAGCTTCTACACGGAGGGAACGCGGACCGCGAGCGGCGAAAGGTTCGACCCGCACGAATTGACCGCCGCTCACCCGACGCTGCCGTTCGGCACGAAGCTGCGCGTGACGAACGTCGCAAGCGGGCGATCGGTGACGGTTCGGGTCAACGACCGCGGCCCGTACGTTCCGGGACGGGTTGTCGATGTCTCGTATTCGGCGGCTGACGCGCTGGGAATGGTCGGCAAGGGTACCGCAAAGGTCAGGCTTGACGTGGTCGAGTAGCGCGT
>JBKQRS010000344.1:0-26176 GCA_052143915.1 Bradyrhizobium sp. | reverse complement strand
CCGCGCCGCCGCGGTCGAACTGGGTTGTCGCCTGCACGCCGGCATTGGCGCGGCCACCGCCTTCGACGCGGTCATAGCCAGAGAATTTGTCGACGCTGAACAGATTGCTGGTGTCGAACGCCATGCTCTGCGCGTCCTCGTTGGGCAGCTTGCCGGCATAGCTTTCGTTCGGACGAATGATGACCTGTGCGATCGGTTCGACGGTCGTGGAACCCCACGGCTGAACGTTGATGAAGGGGTAACGATATTCGAAGCCGACGGTGGGCATCACGCGCAGCGCCTGGGTGTCGCCGACGGGCAGGAAGTTCGCAACGCCCGGCTGGTTCGAAATATCGGCATTGATCGCATCGGCGCGGATGCTGGCAAACGGCGTCCAGATTTCACCCGCCGAATCGGTGAACGACCGGCGCCAATCCGCCTCACCCGTCAATCGCGTGTAGGTGCCGGGCATGCCCCGAAGCAGACAGTTCGCAGGCACGATACTCTTGGCAGGATCGGCCGAAACTGTTGCCAGGCAAGAACCGTTGGCGGCGGAAGCCGTATTGATGGGATCGAAAACCGCGCTTTCGCGGGTGAGGTTGGTGAAATTGGTCTTGTAGCTGAACTCGCCGCCCAGCACCGAGTGGTTGATCACGTTGGAGTAATCGACAACAGGCGCAACGACGGGCACCTGGGATTGGTTACCTGAAAGACTGAGGAAGTAGATCGTACGCGCGTCGAAATAGCTGCGGTTGCCGACGCCCGTCAGATAAAGCTGCGAAATGGCTTCCGTCGGCAGGGTCAGGAACGACTGCAGCGGATCCTTGTAAAGCGACAGACTGTAGTCGAACAACACATTGGGGTCGGTGAGCGCGATGCCTTCCCAGCCCCAAACCCATTGCTGGTTCAGCGCGAACTCGCCCTTTGTCTCGACGCCGCCGCGGAACTGACGGTCGCCGGGCTGACCGGCGTAAGCGCCGGGATCCAGCTGGTCGATGCCATAGGCGCGGATCTGATAGGAGCCGTCGAGCAGGCGCTGACGGAATTCGGCCTGCATCAGCACGCCCTGCTGAGTCGTGAAGCGTGGGTTGAAGGTCGCATCCATGTCGGGAGCGATCGCCCAGTAGAATGGGGTCTCGATGCCAATCCCGTAGCCGACATTCGAGGTGACGGCCGGCATCAGGAATCCCGTCTTGCGCTTCACGGTCGGATCGGGTGTCGAGAAATACGGGATATACGCCAGGGGAACGCCGAAGAACTCCAATTGGGCGTTCTCGAAATAGAGCATCTTGTCGATCTGATCGTGAATAATGCGCATACCCTTGACCTGCCACAGGGGCGGCTTCTTCGGGTCGTCCCTACAGGGGGCGCAGGCGGTATAGACCCCGTTTTCAAAGACGGTGTAGTTGCCGCTGGTGCGGTCCGCGCGGGTCGCGGCCATTCGGGTCGCGTCGGCGGTGTCGACACGCAGCGAATCGACGAAACCATCGCGGTAGTCGTCGCTCAGATCCATGACGTTGGCGTAGGTAATCTTGCCGTCCGCATCGGTCATGCGGATGTTGCCTTCGGCATGCAGCCGCTTGGTCTTCTGATCGTAGATGACCTTGTCCGCCTCGACGCTCGTCCCGTTGTAGAACATCTGGACGTTGCCGACCGCCGACACCCGCGAGTTGTTGTAGTCGTAGTCGACCTCGGTCGCCTGGACCAGCATCTGTCCATCTTTGGCGGGCTTGGGTGTTACTGGCCGTGGGGGCCTCGGATTGTAGCTAAAGCCCTGCGCCGAAGCGGGAGGCGCCGTCGCCAGCCCCAACGCGCCAGCCAGGACAACGCCGAGAAGAGCGGCGAAAACCGGTCGGCTGACGGCGGTCAAGCGAGCGCAATAGCGGCGCACAATGGCGCGCCGCGGCAACGCAGGCGACCTGACTTGGCGGGCGGCGACAACGGCCACTACCCGTCCTCCTGGTACAACAAGGCCAAAAAGCCGGTGAGACCGCCCACGCAAACAGGCAGCCACGCCGAAGCGATCGGATGCATCAACTCAGCCTTGCTCAAATCCTCAGTTACTTTCGACAGAACGTAGAGCAGAAAGCCTGCTCCCACGCCACTCAAAACCATCTTTTGCACGCCGCCGAAGCGGAAGAACCGCAAACTGACGGCCGCGGCCAGCATGACCATCGCCGCCAGCAAAAACGGCTGTGCGAGCAGCTTGTGGTATTGCAATCGGTACCCGGCAGTCGCGAATCCGGAGCTCTCGGACGAACGGATGTAGCCGGGTAGTTGCCAAAAAGATACAGTTTCCGGGGTGGAGAAACTGTTGCGAACCTGCGCCGGCGTCAGGCTGGTGTTGAGGGAGAAACTGTCCTCGTCGACGGGGGGACCGTCGAGGGTGTAGCGCCGCACGGTCTTGAACAGCCAGCGCCCCTCTTCAAGCGTGGCCGCCTGCGCCTCGATCCGCTCCTTGAACCGGTAATCGTTATCGAATCGGAACACCGTCAGCCCGGTTAGCCGGACGCCCTGCTGCTCGCTGCGGGCAGCATTGATGATGGCCTGGCCGTCGCTGTTCACCTGATTGATCCAGAAGCCGGCCGCATCCTGCACGCCGCCACCGGGGGTGGAGCCGAACAACTCGGCCTCCATCCGTTTGGAGAGCTCGCGCAGATTGGCAGACATCGGGTTGTAGGCCGTGGTGGCCAGGATTCCGAGCACGATCGCGCTTGCCAGTGCCGGCGCAATGAACTGCCACGCGGAAACCCCGGCGGCCCGCGCGACCACGAGCTCCAGTCGCCGCGAAAGCGCCAGATAGCAGGTCATCGCACCGATCAGGATGCAAAACGGCATCATCTTTTCAAGCAGTTGCGGAACCCGGAACAGCGAGGTTTCCGCGACCATGATCGCCGAGGCGTCAACCAACCCCGACGTCTTCCTGACCATTTCGATGTAATCGACCAGCACCAGAAGCATGAAGATGCTGGCAAAAACGCCGAGCGCCGCAACCACAAAGCGGCCGGCAAAATAGCGCCCCAGTGTGTTGGTGATCATGCTCATGCTGCGGCAGGCCGACCGAAGAGCCGCAGCAGTTGCGCGTTCGATTTGTTGATGGCTTCCATCAGCGCAGCCGGCGGCTCTATGACGATGCCCCCGATGATGATCCAAAAGCTCGCACCGATCGCTGCGGCCAGCATCAGATATTGAACGACCGGAGCGAACGGCGACTTAACCGCCATGACCGAGCAGGCGAATCCCGCCATGCGCAGCCCGAAAACAGCGAGGATTGACCCGCCAATCGAAAAGTTTCGGCTCTGACGCGTCGTGCGCGGCGCGCCGAGAAAGGCAAAGGTGAGGGCCGCAAATGCAAACGGATAGATTGGCGCCATGAATCGGTCATGCAACTCGGCGCGAAATTGTCCGGGCAATTGATCGTAGACCGGATCGTCCGGTGCCGGCGAGAGCAGCTCCCAAAGATAGCGTTCGCGAATGCCCAGCGCGACGTCGTGGCCCTGATTGGAGAATTTCGACATGTCGAAACCATAGCGGCCAAACGCGACCAGCGCCGGGTCGCGCTTGCCGACCTCGAAGCGCTCGAGATTTCCGTCCTCAAGGATCAGAAACGAACCACCTTCGTTTTTCACCACAGTTCCATGGTCGGCGACGATGCTGACGCGCTCCTTTGGATCACGGCGGTCATCGATGAAGATGCCGACCAGCAGACCGCCCGGTTGCCGCTCTCGAATGCGGATGGTCAGGTTCTGATCGAGCTGGGCGAAGCGGCCGGGTTGCAGGATGTTGGCCAGCACATCCGCAGTGATTTCGGCATCCCATTGTTTGAGGCGGCGCATGCCGTCGGGAGCGAGATAGGCGGCGATAAAGGCAACCAGGAGCGCCACCACGAAGGTGGCATAGATAAACGGGCGGAACAGCCGAAGCGGCGAGAAGCCGGCCGCGTTCATGACAATGATTTCCGAATCGGTCGCGAGCTTGTTCAGCGTATGCGAGATCGCGATCATCAAAGCGATCGGGGATATGATCAGGACCAGCGCCGGAATGACCAGACTGGTGACGCCGAGGAAGGTCAGGATGGTCTGACCCTGGCTGGTCATCAGGTCGATGCCACGCAACGCCTGCGTAATCCAGATCACCCCTGTCAGGCTGACCAGGACCAGCGCAAACGACGCAAGCGTCGTGCGGAAGATATATTTGTCGATCGACCCCATCGTTACCGCACGATCCCACCTGGCGCGCTGGAACGGCGGCTCGCGACCAACCCGAAATCGGGATCCCCTTTGGTCGGGCCGCCATGGTTCCGGCTGACTTACTCTCTCACTCACTACCATCCCTTTGATCCGTCAACAAAATGGCTGGGCCATGGCACCCTCGCGATATGGTTAATAATTTGCTTTTGTGGCCCTGGAGCCACGGGAACGCTTGGCAGTGCGGCAGCGGCCGGGCCATATTGCGCCGAATCACGCTCTTGACGGATGCCTATTACAGCCGGGAAGAGAGCATTCGCAGCAGCCCGGCGGGTCCCCGACTCCGCGACAGCCCTGATTTTGGAGGATTTGCTTATGACCGACGCCGTCAAGGTCGGCTTCGTCCCGTTTTCCGCCGCCCCGCGCGGAATTCTCGTGGTTTTTTGCGACGACACGCTGCAATTCGGCCCCGCCACCCGGAAGATGCTGGGTAACGCAGTCAGCCTGGTCAAACGCGCTGCCGAAACCAACCAGTTCAAGGGAAAAAGCTCCGCCGCGCTCGATATTCTGGCGCCGGAGGGTCTTAAGGCCAAGCGCCTGGTCGTGATGGGCGTCGGCAAGCTCGCGGAGATCAAGGACAACGACTTTCTCAAACTTGGCGGCTCGGCGGCCGGCAAGCTACGGGCCGGGAATGACGCCGTGACGATCGTCGCCGAGTTACCCACAGGTGTCATGAAGCCCGATCAGGCGGCCGCGGTCGCGTCGGGATTAAGGCTGCGTGCCTATAAATTCGACCGCTACAAGACCAAGAAGAAGGAAGGCGAGGAGGGAGCCTTGCGCGCCGATGTCGCGATCGCTGTCGGTGATGTGGCTGCGACGCGAAAGGCTTTCGCTCCAAGCGCGCATATCGTCGACGGCGTGATCTCCGCGCGCGATCTCGTCAACGAGCCGCCCAACGTCTTGTTCCCCGTGGAATTCGCCCGCCGCGCCAGCCAGTTGCGCAAGCTTGGCGTCGGCGTCGAAGTGCTCGACGTCAAGGCCATGACCAAACTCGGAATGGGCGCGCTGCTCGGCGTCGCCCAGGGTTCCACGCAGCCCGGCCGGACCGTGATCATGCGCTGGAACGGTGGCAAGCGCGGCGATCAGCCTGTCGCCTTTGTCGGCAAGGGCGTTTGCTTCGACACTGGCGGCATTTCGATCAAGCCCGCGGCAAGCATGGAGGACATGAAGGGCGACATGGGCGGCGCGGCTTGCGTCGTCGGATTGTTGCATGCGCTGGCCGCGCGGAAGGCCAAGGTCAATGTGGTCGGAGCCATCGGCCTTGTCGAGAACATGCCGGACGGCAACGCGCAGCGTCCCGGCGATATCGTGACCTCGATGTCCGGCCAGACCATCGAGATCATCAACACCGACGCCGAAGGCCGGCTGGTGCTGGCTGACGTGCTCTGGTACGTGGCGAAAAAGGTCAAGCCGAAATTCATGGTCGATCTGGCGACGCTGACCGGCGCCATCATGGTTGCGCTCGGCACTGAATATGCGGGCTTGTTCTCCAACAATGACGAATTGGCCGAGCGGTTGACCAAGTCCGGCCTTGCTACGGGGGAACGCGTCTGGCGCATGCCGCTCGGCCCGGAGTACGACAAGCTGATCGATTCGCAATTCGCCGACGTGAAAAACGCCGGCAACCGCAACGGCGGTTCGATAACAGCGGCACAGTTCCTGCAACGCTTTGTTGACGGCACGCCATGGGCTCACCTCGATATCGCGGGGACGGCGATGGGCGCGCCGAAAACCGAGATCAATCAAAGCTGGGGTTCCGGCTATGGTGTTCGGCTGCTGGAGCGGTTGGTCGCGGACTATTACGAAGCAAAATGATGACGGAAGTTCTATTCTATCATCTGCAGGACATGACGCTGGAAAGCGTGCTGCCGCCGCTGCTTGAAAAGTCGTTGGAGCGTGGCTGGCGGGTCGTCGTGCAGTCGACGTCACACGAGCGTGCCGACGCGCTCGACGCCCATTTATGGACCTATCGCGACGATTCGTTCCTGCCGCACGCCACCTGGCGGGCAGGCGACGCACAGGATCAGCCGATCGTGCTGGCGGTGGAGGAAAGCAACCCGAATCGGGCCAATGTCAGGTTTCTGGTCGACAGCGCCCCCTTGCCGGCGGACTCCGGCGCCTATGATCGGGTCGTTCTGGTTTTCAACGGTGACGATGGCGACGCGCTCGCCGCCGCGCGGAGCGCTTGGACCGATTGCAAGACGCGGGGATTCGAGGTCACCTATTGGCAGGCCGATGAGAGGGGTCGTTGGCAGCGGCGCGATTAGCAGGTTCCGGCAGTTAATGATAATCTATAGTTTCGACCTGTGACCTTGTATAACGCCATGGTCGTGCCGCAAAGTGATGGTGCGACAATCGCTTAAGGCGGGGATGGGATCGAGTTCATCGTGCAAGACAAATTCCGTCATCGGAAATCCGTGCTGGCGCTGCTGCTGGTTGCCCCCGTGATCGCGGGCTGCGCAGGCACGTCCGCGTCCGATATCTTTTCGTCCGATCTGCTGTCGAAGGATGCGGAGTGGTTTTCGCGCAGTGGCAGGCTTTTCATCAAGAACGTTTCGATCGAAACGCCGCCCCTGACTCCCGATAAACCCGTCACCTCCGAAGACTTGGTCAGCGCCGACGGCGCTTGCCCGGGAATGACGTCCGCCGGCGTGCCGGCAAATGCCAATGCCTTGTCCGACGGCGCGGCTGCCGCGCCATCGACCACCGGGACGGTAGCGCTCGGGCACACCGAATGTGATGTCGTGCGCGGAATTGGCGCACCCGATAGCGTCAATATCTCCAACAATGCCCGCGGCGACCGGGTGGCGGTTGTCAATTTTTCGCGGGGACAGCGCGCCGGAATCTATACCTTTACGTCCGGGCGGCTGACGTCGATCGAGCGTGGGTCCGATCCGGTGGTGGAGCCGAAGACCGCCAAGCCGAAGGCGAAGAAGAAGCCGGCCGCGACCTGATCGCCTCAATCAGCCAAGCCTGACCGGTTCTAAGTGAAATCAGAACCGAGGCTCTGATTTCTTGTTTTGACGCGTTTTCTTTGCGCGAACCGGATTACACTTCGCTCGAATACGCTCTGGGCGGCTCAGCCGGCCGCTTCGTCATATTGCGAACTTGCGCTCAGCCATTCTTCCTCGACCCGTTGCAGCGCGCTCGCCGCACTCGCGCGCGCCTTACTGAGCTGGGCAGCCTGTTTCGGATCGCGCTTGAACAGATCCGGCAGGGCGAGCGCGGTATCGATTTTGGCGATGATGCCGCAGATGCGCGCGATCTCGGCTTCGGCGTCTGAGATCTTTTGCTTCAGCGGTACGCGCTTTTCGGCCCTGTTGCGCTGAGGTTTGTCGCGGCCATCGCTGCGCTCATTGCTGCCTCGGTCGCGGGAATTGGCGCGCATGCCGCGCGCCGACAACACCATGCGGCGATAATCGTCGAGGTCGCCGTCATAGGCCGTGACGGCATGATCGGCTACGACCCACAATTGATCGGCACAGGCCTCAATCAGATATCGATCGTGGGAGACCATGATGACCGCGCCGGGGAATTCGTTGATTGCTTCGGCGAGCGCAGCGCGGCTGTCGATATCGAGATGGTTGGTGGGCTCGTCCAGAATGATCATGTTGGGACCGAAGAAGGTCGCAAGTCCCAGCAGCAGTCGCGCTTTTTCACCGCCCGACAGGCTCCTGACGAGCGTGTCGCCGGCCTTGCCCGAAAAGCCGATCGCGCCGGTGCGCCCGCGCACCTTGGTTTCGGGGGCGTCCGGCATCAGCTTGCGAACGTGATCGTAGGGCGAACCGTCGAGATTGAGCTCATCGACCTGGTGCTGAGCGAAGTACCCGACCGAGAGTTTCTCCGCGCGGGTGACATGTCCGGAGAACGGCGCCAGTTTGTTGGCGAGCAATTTCACCAGCGTTGATTTGCCGTTGCCGTTGGAGCCGAGCAAGGCGATGCGGTCGTCGGTATCGATGCGCAACGTAACGCGATTGAGGACGGGTCGCTTCGGGTCGTAGCCGACCGAAACGTCATCGACCGCGATGATCGGCGGCGACAACATCTTCTCAGGTTCCGGAAATGAGATGTCGCGCACGTCCTGCGTCACCAGCGCGGTCACCGGCTTCATTCGTTCCAGCATCTTGACACGGGACTGGGCCTGGCGGGCTTTCGATGCCTTGGCCTTGAAGCGGTCGACGAAGGCCTGCAGCCGCTTGCGCTCGTCGGCCTGCCGCTTTGCGTGCTTGGCGTCCAGCATTTCGCGCGTGGCACGTTGTTCTTCGAACGACGAGTAGGTTCCCTTGTAAAGCGTCAGCTTGCCGCGATCGAGGTGCAGGATCTGATCGACCGAAGTATCGAGCAGGTCGCGATCGTGGCTGATGACGATGACGGTGCGTGGATAATTGGCCAGATGATCTTCGAGCCACAGCGTGCCCTCGAGATCGAGATAGTTGGTGGGCTCGTCGAGCAGCAGGAGTTCGGGCGCCGAAAACAATGTCGCGGCGAGCGCGACGCGCATGCGCCAGCCGCCGGAAAATTCCGAGCAGGGTCTGCCCTGGTCGGCGGTGGAAAATCCGAGACCGCTGAGGATCGCGGCAGCGCGGGCAGGGGCGGAATGCGCGTCGATGTCGACCAGCCGGGTCTGGATGTCGGCGATGCGAATGGGATCCTGCGCGGTCTCTGCTTCGCGCATCAGGGCCTCGCGCTCGAGGTCGGCCTTCAATACGACTTCGAGCAGGCTTTCCGGGCCGTCAGGAGCTTCCTGCGCGAGGCTGCCGACCCGCCAGCGTGGGGGGATCGCGATGGTGCCGGTTTCGGTGGGCAATTCGCCCCGGATCGCGTGAAACAGCGTCGACTTGCCGACCCCGTTGCGGCCGACGAAGCCCACGCGCGCGCCGGGCACGATCTGCACGGAGCTATGATCGATCAGAAGCCGCCCGGCAATCCGGACCGAAATGTCAGTGATTGAAAGCATGCGGGCTTTTCACCGCAGCCATCAGAAAACGCAACCCGTTTGTTGAAATTGGGCGAAGGGGCTCTCCTGAGCCGGCTTGGTGCCGCAAGTTTCGGCCTAGTGCCCCGTTTTCGAAGTTCGTGATCCATTGCGGGGCCACTTGCACGAACTTCGGAAACAAAAGGGGCACTAGCAAATATATGATTCTAGTGCCGCGAGTTCGCGTTGGGAACTTCAAATCGAAAAGCGGCACCAGAAACATATATTTGCTAGTGCCCCTGTTGTTTCCGAAGTTCGTGCAAGTGGCACCGCAATGGATCACGAACTTCGGAAACGGGGCACTAGCGGCCCTGCCCAATTTCAAATCGGTGGCTTGAGCTCGCTTGCAAGCCAGCCCTGCGCGAATTTCATGGGGTCACGCGAAACCACCGCCGTTTCGACCCGACCGCACTTCTGGCACTCGAAGGTATGGCGGTCGAAGCCCGACGGTCCTGACTCGAGCTTCGACAGCAGCATGCGGGGCTGCCGGCAACGCGGCCGTTCGATGGCGGCAATATGCGCCGAAGTTACCGGCTGATATTCGGGCATGACGCGTCCTCGATTGCCAAGGGAGCGTTACCGAGCCTGCCGTCACAGACTAAAGGGCTCAAAGGGACGGCCGCATCTGACAATGACCTTTCCGTCGGACCATTCCGTGGTCAAAATTGCTCAACTTGAAAAACTTTAACGTCGAAGGTGAATACCCCCTGTGGCGATCGCCGCGACTGCAATTCAAATGCGCGATATCGTATCAGCGACCACCGACGCGCGAGCGGATGCGCCAGACGGCGAGGAACTTCGCGCGCACGCCGTTACTCCGCATCTCGAATTTTCGAACCACCGGCGTCAGTGGCTCCGGCGGAGAAACGCTGTCATTCGCCTTCGAAACAGGCTTCGACTGCGGCAGGCTCTTGCGCGGCGGTTCCGGGTAATATTTGCGCGCGACGGAAAGGGCCTTGTCGAAATCCTCGGAATTGAGCCACTTCAGCGCGCGTACGCTCTCCAGCACGCCGTCTTCCCACAGCCTTGAGGCTTCGATATCGAACTGGCCCTTCTGCTTCTGATCGCACGCCTGGATGCCGTAGCCGGTAACAGTCCACTGCCTGCCCACCCAGTAGATGTCGCGATGCAGGGCCATTGCGTGTCATCGTTCCCGAAAGAGAGGCTCTCGCCGCGGCGGAAACGAAGATAGCGGGACGGGCCGCCTTCGCAACATCGAAGGCGCAAACGGGTTGGATAAATTGTCGCGTCACTTGTCGGGGGTGATGACCTTCACCCCGCCCATATAGGGCTGCAAGACATCGGGCACGGCGATCGAGCCGTCCGCCTGCTGGTAGGTCTCCATCACCGCGATCAGCGCGCGGCCGACGGCGGTGCCGGAGCCGTTCAAGGTATGCACGAAGCGCGGCTTGCCGTCGGGACCGCGATAGCGCGCATCCATCCGCCGGGCCTGGAAATCGCCACACACCGAGCAGCTTGAGATTTCCCTGAAGGCGCCACCCTCCCCTTGCCCGGGCATCCAGACCTCGATGTCATAGGTCTTTTGGGCGGCGAATCCCATATCGCCGGCGCACAGCGTCATGACGCGGTAATGCAGATCGAGCCGCCGCAGCACTTCCTCGGCGCAAGCCAGCATGCGCTCGTGCTCGTCGCGGCTCGTCTCCGGGGTCGTGATCGAGACCAGCTCGACCTTTGTGAACTGATGCTGGCGGATCATGCCGCGGGTGTCGCGCCCGGCAGCGCCTGCTTCGGCGCGGAAACACGGCGTCAGCGCCGTCAGGCGCATCGGCAATTCCTTTTCGTCGACGATGGATTCGCGGACGAGGTTTGTCAGCGGGACTTCGGCGGTGGGGATGAGCCAATAAACCTCTTCAAGAGGAACACCTGCAAGCTTTTCCCCAACCGTTTGTAGAATCTGTTCAATCTTGACGTTCTCAAGGAGGTATTTGTGCTTTTCTTCCCAGGTCATCGCCTTCAATTGGTCGGCTGGGATGAATGTTTCATGCAAGCGCTTGTTCGCTTCAACGATACGTTCCTCGTGGCTCAGAGGCTTCGTTGCCCGAAACTGGTCCTCCCGAAATTTCGGCAATTGTCCTGTGCCGAACATCGTGGCATCTCTTACCAAGAGCGGCGGGTTCACTTCAATATAACCGTGCTCACTTGTATGCAGATCGAGCATGAACTGCCCGATCGCACGTTCCAACCGCGCCAGGCCCTTCTTCAGAACCACGAAGCGCGCACCCGACAACTTCGCCGCCGCTTCAAAGTCCATCAGGCCAAGGCTGGTGCCAAGATTGTCGTGCGGTTTTGGCGCAAAAGCGTAGTTGCGTACAGCGCCGAACACGTGATGCTGGACATTGCCGTGCTCGTCGGTGCCGTCGGGCACTTCTTCCAGCGGCAAATTCGGGATTCCCGCAAGTATTCCATTGAGCTTGACCTCAAGCTCCCGAGGTGTCTTTTCAAGTTCAGGAATTATCGCCTTCAGTTGCGTCACTTCGATCATCAAGTCTTCAGCTAAAGCGTCATCCTTTTTACGCTTTGCTTCTCCGATATCTTTTGAGGCGGCGTTGCGACGAGCAAGGGCTTTTTCCAAATGGCCGATGGCTATCCGGCGTTGCTCATCAATCGCCACGAGCGATTCCGCTACAGGCGGAAGCCCACGGCGCTTTAGGGCACTGTCAAACGCCTTTGAATTATCGCGGATCGATTTGATGTCGTGCATGGCTGTTCGGTCCTGAGTCGTGCCGACGAAGGCGCGCATCCAGTAACCCGAATAAGCGGGTTTTGGAACACTGAAGGCCAATCTAGGGCCGTCATCCCTGCGTACCGGCTTCGCCGTCATCCTGAGGTGCGAGCCCCTTCGGCGAGCCTCGAAGGATGACCTGACGGGGCGTACGGCCCATCCTTCGAGACGCGGCCCTTTGGGCCGCCCTCAGGATGACGGCGGCGTGCGCGGAGCGCTCCGAAGGAAGCCTACTCCGCCGGGGTCGGATCGGGCGGCGGGGCAGCCGGCGGCGGCGTGGCGGCGGTGGCCTTGGCGGCTGCGGCGTTCTTTTCCACCACGCGCACGGCGATGATCGAGCCTTCATAGAGCGCCAGCAAGGGAAGCGCGAGCGAGGCCTGGCTCAGGACATCGGGCGGCGTCAGCACGGCGGCAATGATGAAGGCGACCACGATGAAATAGCGCCGCTTCTCGCGCAGCTGTTTCGAGGTGATGAGGCCGATCCGCCCCAACAGGGTCAGGATCACCGGCAACTGGAATGCGATGCCGAACGCGAAAATCAAGGACATCATCAGCGACAGATATTCGCCGACCTTGGGCAAAAGCTGGATTTGAGCGCTTTCCGGGCCGCCGAGCTGCTGCATGCCGAGCGAAAACCGCACCAGCATCGGCAGCACCACGAAATACACCAGCATCGATCCCATCACGAAGAAGAATGGGGTCGCGATCAGATAGGGCAGGAAAGCGCCGCGCTCGTGCTTGTAGAGGCCGGGCGCGACGAATTTGTAGATTTGCGTGGCCACAATTGGAAACGAAATGAAACCGGCGCCGAACAGTGCCAGCTTCAACTGGGTGATGAAATATTCCAAAAGCGCGGTGTAGATGAATTTCGAATTTTCCGCGCCAGCCACCCAGACGAACGGCCACACCAGCACGTTGTAGATTTGCTTGGCAAAGAAGAAGCAGAAGATGAAGGCGACGGCGAAACCGAGCAGCGCCTTGATCAGGCGCGAACGCAGCTCGATCAGATGATCCATCAGCGGCGCTTTGCTGGCCTCGATATCCTCGGCGCTCATGACGCTTTGGCGTCCCGTGCGAGTTCGACTTCGGCTGCCGCCGGCGCAGTGTGCTGGATTGCGGGCTGCGGCTGACTTTCCGGCGTGAGCGCCAGCGGCTCGGACGTCATGGCCTGTGTATCGGTAGATGCTTCCGGGTATGTCGCGGCCAGCGCGTCGAGATTGGACGTCGTCGGCACATCCACACTCGCCGCCGGCCTGTCGACGTCATCGATCTTCAGCGCCTCGCTGACGTCCTTCTGCAGCGAGGTCATGACATTGCCGCTGGTGAAGCCGGTCGCGGCTTCCTTGACCTCATCAAAACTCTTCTTGAGGTCGGCCATTTCGGCCTCGCGCATGGCTTCCTGGAACTGGCCCTGGAATTCGGCGGCCATCTTGCGCGCCTTGCCGATCCATTGCCCGACCATGCGCAGCACGCCCGGCAATTCCTTTGGACCTATGGCGATCAGCGCGACAACCGCGATGATAGCGAATTCACTCCAGGAGATGTCGAACATGAAAGATTCCGCTCGCGCGAGGCTATTTCCGCCCAATATCCATCAACAATATCTGGGCCGCCCGCGTCTTTCCTCAACCGTCTTGCCGCACGCCTCTCGCAAGATCAACGCGCCGCCAGGGGTTTGCCGAAACTCTGCGCCAGGATGTTCAGACCGCCTTGCTGCCGACGTCCGACCGCGCCGCCGCAGAAGGCGCGGTATTATGGTCGATCGTCTTTACCGGCTCGGGCTTTTCCGCAGTCTTTTCATCGTCCTGCATGCCCTTCTTGAAGGCCTTGATGCCCTGCGCAACGTCCCCCATCAGGTCGGAAATCTTGCCGCGACCAAACAGCAGCAGGACGACTGCGATCACGACGATCCAATGCCAAATGCTAAGCGAACCCATCCTGCAATCCTCCAAACACGCGAGGCCCTGCGACCCCGGCCTTAACCTGACCGGAAAGTAGGCTCAGGAGGTGTCAAAAACAAGGACTTAAGCCGCGTCAAATCCTGGTTACGCCGCCACCGTTAATGGGGATCGGCCGGAGGCTTGCGCAGCTGTCGTGTTCGAACCGGAACCAGCTTCCCGGTTAGCTTCCCTGGTCGGTTTCCGGCTCGACCGCGGGGGCCAAGGCCAGTTCCAGATCACCAACCTCAAGCGGATCCTCGTCATCGCGCAAGGCCGGGTCATCGGAGGGCGTCGGAACGCTGAAACCGGAAGGCAGCCGTGAATCCAACAGACCCGTGCCCTTCAGTTCCTCGAGGCCCGGCAGATCGCCAAGCTGCTCCAGGCTGAACTGCGACAAAAAGGCTTCTGTGGTTCCGAAAGTCAGCGGACGTCCCGGCGTCTTGCGGCGGCCGCGCGGGCGAATCCAGCCGGTTTCCAGCAGCACATCCAGCGTCCCCTTCGAGGTGATCACGCCGCGGATTTCCTCGATCTCCGCGCGGGTGACCGGCTGGTGATAGGCGATGATGGCGAGCATCTCGATCGCCGCGCGCGACAGCCGGCGGGTCTCTGTGCTCTCCCGCGTCATCAGCCAGGACAGATCACCCGCCGTGCGGAAGGTCCATTTATTGGCGATGCGAACGAGGTTGACGCCACGCGGGGCATAATCCGCCTGCAGCTGCGCCAGCGCGGCCTTGACGTCGACGCCCTCCGGCATCCGCTTTGCCAGCGTGGCCTGGTCGAGCGGCTCGGCGGAAGCAAACAACAGCGCTTCCAGCAACCGCAATTCCTCCGGCCGCGCTTGCGCATCTACGGAGTGTTCCTCGGCATCGACTTTGCGTTTTTCCGCCAGGCTTGCCATGGCACAATCTCCTTCTTCCACTTACTCGACCGGCAGATCCGGCGCGGTCATCGCGTCGGTGACTTGCTGCGGCGGACGCTTTCGAAAATACAGCGGCGCGAACGGCTCTTTCTGGTGCAGTTCAACGTCGCCTTCCCTCACCAGCTCCAGCGCCGCGGCGAAACTGGAGGCAAAAACCGTGGCCTTTTGCGAGGGATCGACGACGTAGTTGATGAGATATTCGTCGAGGCGGCTCCAGTCCTCGGCCATTCCGACAAGGCGCTCCAGCGACGCCCTCGCCTCGGCGAGCGACCACACCGTGCGCTTGGCCAGATGCACCGTCGCCAGCACCCGCTGCTGGCGTTGCGCGGCATAGGCGGTGAGCAGGTCGAACAGCGTCGCCGTATATTTGGGATGCCGGATTTCGGCGATGGTCTCCGGATTGCCGCGCGGAAAGATATCGCGTTGCAATTGCGGGCGGTTCATCAGCCGGTTCGAGGCCTCGCGAATGGCCTCCAGGCGGCGAAGCCGGTTGGCGAGCGCAGTGGCCATCTCCTCTGCGCTCGGTCCCTCCGCGGTTGCGGGCTCTGGCAGCAACAGCCGCGATTTCAGAAACGCCAGCCATGCCGCCATCACGAGATAATCGGCGGCAAGCTCGAGCCGGATCTTCCGGGCGGCCTCGATGAACACCAGGTACTGATCCGCCAGCGCCAGGATGGAGATCTTGGCGAGATCGACTTTCTGCTGGCGTGCCAGCGCAAGCAGCAGGTCGAGCGGGCCCTCATAGCCCTCGACATCGACGACCAGCGAGGGCTCATCGGCGGCGAGTTCGGCCGGCCTTCCGGTTTCAAACGATAGAATTTCCGCGGTCATGCGCCCAAAGTCCCCGCCCTGCTCATCAACGCGTCCAAATCCGCCCGCGCGGCGCCCCGATCGAACGGCTGCGGGACCCGACGCGACGCCAGCGCCCGCCTGGCGCGATCCAGCATTTTCCCTGACAATTCCGGCGTCTCGGCGGCGACTTCACGCATCTCCTCGAGCTTGCCGTTGCAGTGGAGGACCATGTCGCAGCCGGCAGCGAAGATAGCCCGGGTCCGCTCGGCGATCGATCCCGCGAGCGCATTCATGGACACATCATCACTCATCAACAAACCCTGGAACCCGATCACGCCGCGAATCACCTGTTCGATGATTGTCGCAGAAGTCGTGGCCGGATGAACCGGGTCCAGCGCGCTAAACACAACATGTGCGGTCATGGCCATCGGCAGGTCCGCAAGCGGTTGAAACGCTGCAAAATCGGTCCGTTCCAGCTCTTTTTTGGAGGTATCGACCACCGGCAGTCCGAAATGGCTGTCCGCGGTCGCCCGCCCATGCCCGGGAATGTGCTTGAGCACCGGTAAAATACCACCCTGCTCCAGCCCCTCAGTCACGGCGCGGGCAATCGCGGCGACCTTTTCCGGCTCGGTTCCATAGGCGCGGTTGCCAATGACCGCATCGGCGCCGGCGACGGGCACGTCCGCCAGCGGCAGGCAGTCCACGCTTATTCCGAGATCTCCGAGGTCGGCGGCGATCAGACGGGCGCTCAGCCGCGCCGCTGACAGGCCGAGCGAACGATCGACGTCGTAGAGTGCACCGAACAGGGCCCCGGGCGGATAGACCGGCCAGTGCGGCGGGCCGAGGCGCTGGACCCGGCCGCCTTCCTGGTCGATCAGAACCGGGGCGTCCGCGACGCCTGCGGTCTTTCTCATCTCTTGAACTAACAAAGCTACCTGTTGCGGCGTTTCAATATTCCGCTTGAACAGAATAAAGCCCCACGGCCGCTCCGCGCGGATAAACTCACGCTCGGCGTCGTTCAGTTCTGTCCCGGATACGCCCGTGATGAAGGCCCGCGTGCTCATGCGGGCCGATTAGCCCTCTGCCGGCACGGGGGTCAACAACGGTCAAGGAAACGTCTGCTAATTCCTTTGGACGACGCACTGCCCGCCGGCGGACTTCAGGCTGCCGCAGAACTGCGAGGCTTCGTCAGGCGAACCGAACGGCCCGACCATAGCCCGGTAATAAACGCCCTTTTCGCCGAGATCGGCACGCTTGATGACCGGCGCGCGAGATCCCAGCACCGCCGGGAACTTGCCCTGCAGCGCCCTGTAGGAAGCCTGAGCGTCGGTCTCACTGCGCTGCGAGGAAACCTGAACGAGGTATCCGACGCCGCTGGGGGCGATTTGGGCGGGGCTGGTCGCGGCAACCCGGGTCGGGGGTTCCGCTGCCGGCTGGGCGGCCTGCGGCGCGAGCGAAAGCGGCGCATTGGCATTTGCCGCGCTCGCGTTGGCTGCTGACGGGGTTCGTCCTGCCAGTGCAGCCGCGCGTGCGGCCGCAGTCGGCTTTGCCGGCGCCGGCGGTGCGCCCGTTACCGCGGTCGCGGCAGGGTCCGCCTGATCGCCACGAACCGAGAAGGTCCTGATCTTGCGGGGCTCATTGTTGGGCAGCGTGCCATTCCCGGAATTGGCCGGCGGCGGTGCGCCCGGCGCCACACTGGCCGACGACGGCGGATTTCCATTCTGGTTCAGCCGCGGGAATACCACGCGCGGGCCTGACCTTGCATTGACGTCGACCGGGGCTTCTTCGCGCGGAACGATTTTCTCGGTGCCGTCGCCGCTCGACAGGCGATCGGGCACCTTGGCGCTGCCATCGGCGGGAGCCGGAACGATCTTGGTCGGGCCGGCGTCAGCCCTGATGATCGGCGGCTCGCCGCTGCGAGCCGATCCCACATAGGTGCGATAGGCTAAGGCCCCCCCCGTCCCCAAAACCGCCAGCGCGAGCAGCATGACGATGGTGACGATATGGCCGCGGCGCTTGGGAACCTCATCCTCCGCGCCGTCATCATAGCCATCCTGATAGGTGTAGGCGTCATCCGCGTAGGCTGGATCGTGCTGCGGGTCCGCGGCACCCGAATCGAGATCGCCATACAGCGCATCATCGTAGCGTGACAGATCGCGCTCATGATCGGCATCGGCGAAGGAAGGCTCCTGGTCATAATCCGCCGCCGGCGCGGCAGGCGCGGCCTCATAGCGATGCAGCGGATGGACCGTGCTGGGATGATAGTCCTGCGGCGGTGGCGGCGTCTCCTGCCTGGCCGCGCGTTGCATCCAGGATGGCGGGCCCGGTGCTGGGCCTACATCCGTCTCCGGCGGCAACTCATACGGTTCTTGCTGTTGGTACCGATCAGGCTCCGGCTCTCTGGCCCGCGGCTGTACTGGCAGATTGGCGCGTCCCATGGTGCCGAACGGATCGGTCTGACCAATCAGGCGCGCGAGCTCAGCCAGGGGATCGCTCTCTCCCTTGGCAGACGAATGGGACCCGCCATGATCGTAGTCATCTTCAGCGGGAAAAGGTCTGTTCCGATATCGATCAGCCATCGTGATGATGCGTCCCCTTGGGGAAAGCCGCCAACCCGCTTCTACAAACGAACCGGCCCCTGCCGGATGCCCCTCACAACATCCCCCAGTGAGTGGCGCTCGCCTTTGTTACCGCATCTCGTCCGGAGCATCGACGCCGAGAACGGCTAGTCCGGATGCCAAAACCGAGACGACGCCCTGAACCAAAGCCAGCCGCGCCTTTGTCATCTCTGCATCATTATTGATAATGAAGCGTAAATAGGGCAAATCGCGCCCCCTCGTCCACAGCGCATGAAATTCGCCGGCGAGATCATAGAGGTAAAAAGCGATTCGGTGGGGCTCATGTGCGGATGCCGCCGCCTCGACCGTCCGGGGATAGAGCGCCAGCCGCCGCAACAGGTCGAGCTCCGCAGCGTCGGTCAGCCGGTCCAGCGCCGCGTCCGCCAGGAAGGCCGCCCGGGCGCTGGCCTGCTCCGGCAAGTCGGGGATTGCCTCCCGTGCGTTACGAAACACCGAGTGGCCCCGCGCGTGGCCGTACTGCACATAAAAAACCGGGTTCTCGCGCGACTGCTCGATGACCTTGGCGAGGTCGAAATCGAGCACCGCGTCGTTCTTGCGGTAGAGCATCATGAAGCGGACGGCATCCTTGCCGACCTCGTCGACCACTTCACGCAAGGTGACGAAATCGCCCGACCGCTTCGACATCTTCACCGGCTCGCCGTTGCGCAGAAGCTTGACGAGCTGCACGATCTTCACGTCCAGCGTGGCCTTGCCCGAGGTCACGGCCTTGATCGCCGCTTCCACGCGCTTGACATAGCCGCCGTGATCGGCGCCCCAGACGTCGACGAGGTTGCGAAAACCGCGGTCGAATTTGTCACGGTGGTAGGCGATATCAGATGCAAAATAGGTAAAGGAACCGTCGGACTTGATCAGCGGCCGGTCGACATCGTCGCCGAAGGCGGTCGCGCGGAACAGGGTCTGCTCGCGATCCTCATAGTCCTCGACCGGTCCGCCCTTCGGCGGTGGCAGACGGCCTTCATAAACGTCACCCTTGGACCGCAGATAGTCGATGGTCTCGGTCACCCGGTTGTTTCCGGTGTCGACCAACGACCTTTCCGAAAAAAACACGTCGTGGCTGATATTGAGCGCTGCGAGATCGCCCTTGATCGCTTCCATCATCATCGCGATGGCCTTGGCGCGCACAACCGGCAGCCACGCCCCTTCGGTCATGGTCAAAAGCTTGTCGCCATACTCGGCGGACAGCGCCTGCCCGACCGGCTTCAGATAGTCGCCGGGATAAAGCCCTTCGGGAATTTCGCCGATGCTTTCGCCGAGCGCCTCGCGGTAGCGCAGGAACGCCGAGCGGGCGAGCACATCGACCTGCGCGCCGGCATCGTTGACGTAATATTCGCGGGTGACGTCAAAACCAGCGAACTGAAGCAGGCTGGCCAGCGCATCGCCAAACACCGCGCCGCGGCAATGCCCGACATGCATCGGCCCGGTCGGATTGGCCGAGACGTATTCGACGTTGACCTTCTCGGCCGCGCCGATCGCGCTTTGCCCGTACGAATTGCCCTCGCGCAGCACGGCGCGCAGCGTCTCCGCCCAGACCGCCACCTTCAAAGTGAGATTGATGAAGCCGGGACCGGCGACATCGACGGAGGCAATCAAGTCGTCCGTCCGCAGCCGGCTCGCGATCTTTTCGGCGAGATCGCGCGGTTTTGTCCGTGCTTCCTTGGCGAGCACCATCGCGGCGTTGGTCGCCATATCGCCATGGGATGGGTCCTTGGGCGGCTCGACGACCACGCGCGACAGATCTGTTCCATTGCCAAGCTCCGCCGCACAGACGGCGTGCACGCGCGTCAGCACGTTGGCGAAGAGATGTTGCGTCGACGGTTTACCGGCCATGGCCGCCGCCTAACGCAAATCCGGGGTCGAGTCAAAAAGCCGCTGATGCTCGGTCATGGCAAAACGGTCGGTCATTCCGGCGATGAAGTTGCCGATCCGCCGTGCCCGCCCGGTTTCGGTCTCGCTATGGTCGCCGCCGGGCGGCAGCCATTCCGCCGGCAAGTCGCCCGGGTGGTTTTGGTAGCGCGCGAACAGGTCGAACAGGATCCGTTCGGCGTCTACCATCACCCGCATCACCCGGGGGTGCCGGTACATCCCTTGCTTCAGGAATGCCTTGATCCCGGACTCCGCCTGCGCCACCTCGGCCGGAAAGGCGATCAGCGCCTCGCCATGGTTGCGAACATCGTCGACGCATGTCGGGCGAGCCAGTTCCAGACGGCGGCGCGCTTCCGAGACAACCGCCCCGATCAGATAGGAAATCAACTCGCGCACCAGTTCGGCGCCGCGCCTGCCGTCGTCGAGCTCGGGATAACGCTCTGCGATATCAGCGATGATCTCGGCGGCAAGCGGGATGACCTTGAGATCGTCGACGTGGAACAGGCCGGCGCGCAGGCCATCATCGATGTCGTGGGCGTCATAGGCGATGTCGTCGGCGATCGCAGCGATCTGCGCCTCCAGCGACGCAAAGCTCCACAATTCGAGATCGTAGGTCCGGACGTAATCGGAAATGCCAGCGGGAATGCCGTGGTCGCGATAGCGTCCAACCGCCGCGCCATCGCGCCCTGTCAGCGGGCCGTTGTGCTTGACGATCCCCTCCAGCGATTCCCAGGTCAAATTGAGCCCGTCGAATTCGGGGTAACGATGCTCCAGCGAGGTAACGACCCGCAAGGTCTGCGCGTTGTGGTCGAAGCCGCCATGGGCTTGCAGGCAGGCATCCAGCGCCCGCTCGCCGGCGTGGCCGAACGGGGGATGGCCGAGGTCGTGGGCGAGCGCCAGCGTCTCGGTCAAATCCTCGTCGAGGCCGAGCTGCCGGGCCAGCGCGCGGGCGATCTGCGCCACTTCCAGAGTGTGGGTGAGCCGGGTGCGATAGTGATCGCCCTCATGGAACACGAAGACCTGGGTCTTGTACTTCAGGCGGCGGAACGCCGTGGAATGAATGACCCGATCGCAATCCCGCCGGAACGGGCTGCGGGTCCTGCTTGGCTGCTCGGCGAACTGGCGCCCGCGGCTGCGGTCGGGATCGCAGGCATAGACCGAGCGAGGGGCAGCCATTCCGACTGACACGGCGTATTCATCTCCTAAAGGTTTGATTCCGGTGCCCGGCGCACTTAACTATGCTGAGCGCCGGATACCAGACAAATCGGGTTGGGCGCTTGCGATTGGAGACCATTTATGACCACAGCCGTCACCATCAGCGAGCGGGCCGCCCGCCGCATTGGCGAAATCCTCAGCAACGAGGGCAGTGGTGCCATGCTGCGGATCAGCGTCGAGGGCGGCGGCTGTTCGGGCTTCCAATACAAATTCGACGTCGAGCATGCTCGCGCCGAGGATGACCTGGTGATCGCGCGCGACAGCGCCGTGGTGCTGGTCGATCCTGCCTCGGTGCCGTTTCTGGCAGGTTCCGAGGTCGATTTCGTCGACGATCTGATCGGCGCGTCGTTCCGGGTGGTCAATCCGAACGCAACGGCATCCTGCGGCTGCGGCACCAGTTTCTCGATCTGAGAGATTTTTGTCCCGATGCGCATTGCCACATGGAACGTTAATTCGATCCGGCAGCGGCTCGACCATCTGTTGACCTGGCTGAAGGACTGCTCGCCGGACATTGTCTGCCTGCAGGAAATCAAATGCGTCGACGAGGCGTTTCCGCGGCTGGAGATCGAGGCACTCGGCTACAACGTCGTCACCCACGGCCAGAAGACCTTCAATGGCGTCGCGTTGCTGTCGAAGCTGCCGTTCGACGAAACCAAGCCGCGCCTTGCCGGCGACGACGAGGACGTGCATGCGCGCTTTCTCGAAGGCGTGGTGACATTGAAGCACGGCGTGCTTCGCGTCGCCTGCCTCTATCTGCCCAACGGCAACCCGCCGGAGACTGAAAAATATCCCTATAAGCTCAAATGGATGTCGCGGCTTCTTGAGTATTCGAGGCAGCGACTTAAAGCGGAAGAGCCACTTGTTCTTGCCGGCGACTTCAACGTCATTCCGAAGGCAGAGGACGTCCACAATCCGGCAGCCTGGGTCAACGACGCCCTGTTTCGCTCCACCACCCGCGAGAGCTTTCAATCGCTGCTCGGCTTGGGCCTGACCGATGCGTTGCGTGCCGTCACCGACGCCCCCGGCCAATACACCTTCTGGGATTATCAGGCGGGCGCCTGGCAGAAAAACCAGGGCTTGCGCATCGATCATCTGCTGCTATCGCCGCAGGCCAGCGACCGGCTCATTGATGCGGGGATCGACAGTTATGTGCGCGCCTGGGAGAAGCCGTCGGATCACGTGCCGGTCTGGATCGATCTCGATCTTGAGGCGGCGTGAAACCCCGGCCTCCTTCGCGCGCAAGGCGGCGCTCGGACATTCCTCGCGGAGTTAGTCCTTGCGGCCCTGCACCCAGTGCTCGAGCATCTGCAGCGCCATCGCGCGGTCGTCCTCGGACGCCTTGGCGATCGCCTTGTTGTAGCTTTCCTTGATCCACGTCTCGTCCGGCGTGGCGCTGTCCCGCGCCAGCGTCAGCCACATCAGTCCGCGGGCGGCCTGACGCGGCAGCTGGTCGCCATTGAACAGCATCTGACCGAGCATGGCCTGCGCCTGATGCTGGCCCTTTTGGGCCGCAAGGCCGAGCCAGCGCGCCCCATAGCGGAAGTCATCGCGGGACGAGCCCGCGCTCTTCAGATAGAGCCTGGCCAGATCATATTGCGCATCCGCATTGCCGAAATACGAGGCCGCGTAGGAGAACATCTCCCTCGCCCGTTCCGGATCGGACTTGATCTTCGAATTCGGAATGCCGTTGAGGTAGTAGCGGCCAAGCGCCACAAAGGCATTGGCGACGATCGCGGCCTGCGGCGCCGAGGGGCTGTCTTCGGCATGGGCATTGGCAATCCGGCTGAAATACTCGAAGGCACGCAGATCGTCCTGAGCGACGCCGTCGCCATCCGCATACATCCGGCCCAGCTTCCACTGTGCGATGGGGTGACCGCCCTCGGCGGCGTATTGCAGCGAGGTCAGCGAGGTATCTGGTGCAGACGGGGGAACCGCCTTCTTCAAGGCCGCGGCGGCGCCAGGCTGGCCTGAAACCACCGGAATTGCCGCATCCTGATTGACCGGCGCTCCGTCGAAGGCGAATCCCTGCGTGGCCACCGGTGTGGCCCCTAAGATCAACGCAAAAATGATACGCTCAGATATCCGCATAACACAATTTCTCGTGCGCCCCGCCCGGATGGGTCACGGCACCGGCTACCGCCGGTCCGACCTGCTGGGCGTATTTCCAGAGTGCACCTGACGTATGATTGGTCTCGCGCGGCTTCCATTTGGTCTTGCGCTCGGCCAGCTCCGCCTCGGTCAAATTTACGTTAAGAGTCCCGACCTCGGCGTCGATCTCGATGATATCGCCGTCCTGCAGCAGCGCGATCGGCCCGCCGACCGCCGCTTCCGGGCCGACATGGCCGATGCAGAAGCCCCGGGTCGCGCCTGAAAACCGGCCGTCGGTGATGAGGGCAATCTTGCCGCCCATCCCCTGCCCGGTCAGTGCCGCCGTGGTCGAAAGCATCTCCCGCATGCCGGGACCGCCACGCGGCCCCTCATAGCGGATGACGATGACCTCGCCTTCCCTGTAGGTCTTCTTCTGCACCGCCTCAAAGGCATCTTCTTCGCGATCGAAGCAGCGGGCAGGACCGGAAAACTTCAAGTTCGACATGCCCGCGACCTTCACGATCGCGCCTTCGGGCGCGAGATTCCCCTTCAAGCCGACCACGCCGCCAGTGACGGTGATCGGCTTGTCGGCGGGCCGCACCACATCCTGGTGCGGATTCCATTTCACGCTCTTGAGGTTTTCGGCGATCGTCCGGCCCGTGACTGTCAGGCAGTCGCCATGCAAATGGCCGTTGTCGAGCAGCGTCTTCATCAGAAGCGGTATGCCACCAGCCTCAAACATGTCTTTGGCAACATAACGACCGCCCGGCTTCAAATCCGCGACATATGGTGTCTTTTTGAAGATTTCGGCGACGTCAAAAAGATCAAATTTGATTCCGCATTCGTGAGCAATCGCCGGCAGGTGCAACGCAGCATTGGTCGAGCCGCCGGAAGCGGCCACCACGGCGGCCGCATTTTCCAGCGCGCGGCGCGTGACGATGTCCCGCGGCCGGATGTTAAGGGCAATCAAGTCCATGACCTTTTCGCCAGAGGTCATGCAAAACGCGTCGCGAATTTCGTAAGGCGCAGGCGCGCCGGCCGAATAGGGCAATGCCAGCCCGATGGCCTCGGATACCGTCGCCATGGTGTTGGCGGTGAATTGTGCGCCGCACGCGCCGGCTGATGGGCAAGCCACCCGCTCGATTTCATCGAGGTCGGCATCCGACATCGCGCCGACCGAATGCTTGCCGACCGCCTCGAACATATCCTGCACCGTGACCTGCTGGCCGCGGAAATTGCCGGGAAGGATCGAGCCGCCATAGATGAAGATCGAGGGCACGTTCAGCCGCACCATCGCCATCATCATTCCCGGCAGCGACTTGTCACAGCCGGCCAGGCCCACCAGCGCATCATAGGCATGGCCGCGGATCGTCAGTTCGACGGAATCGGCGATGCATTCGCGCGACGGCAACGACGATCGCATGCCGTCATGGCCCATGGCGATACCGTCGGTTACGGTGATGGTGCAGAATTCGCGCGGGGTGCCGCCGGCGGAGGCGACCCCCTTCTTGACCGCCTGCGCCTGGCGCATCAGCGAAATGTTGCAGGGCGCGGCCTCGTTCCAGCAGGACGCCACGCCGACGAAGGGCTGGTGGATCTGCTGGGTCGTCAATCCCATGGCGTAGAGATACGAGCGGTGCGGCGCCCGTTCCGGGCCTTCCGTTACGTGACGGCTCGGCAATCTCTTCTTGATGCTGGTCTTGGCGTCCATCGCGAACCTGTTTCCCCAGCCATCTCTTTTCGAGCCCGGGAAACCGATCTTAAAAAAGGACCGGATTTCCCACTGTCTTCGCGAGCGCCGCGGCCTTCAGCCTACGAAGGAATGATTTCACGGAGGGGTGTGGCTAAAAAGCGGCGCAGACCACTCCGGGCTCGGATGACGGTTAAATCTTCAGAAACTGTTGCCGCCAAGCAACAATCGTTGCGGCGAAGCAACCCTTCACCGGCCTCTCGCAAAGTCAGTGACCGGCAGGCGCCGAATATCCACCGCTATAGCGATACCATTCTGGTTGCGCTGCATCATAGACGGGCGCCGCATAGGCATTGCTGTCGCGGACAGAGGCATGGTGATGGACCCTGCCCTGATGATGCTCCGAGGCGGCGGCGAACTGCACCGCGGACAACGCGATCAGCACCGAACCTGCAATCGTCAAAATCGTCTTCTTCATTTTTCATTCTCCCTTGACCAGTCGTGTTGCAAGGCCCGGCGCCTCGCGTCTCGCGCTGTGTTCAAAGGAGATAAGATCGGTGACGACGAATATTACCGAGCCAGGGATCACGAAGCAGAGAGCAAATTCTTTGTTCAAAAAATCTTTCGACTAGATATGCATCACCGCGTTCAAAAACGGAAACCAGGCGACACCGAGACACGCCCCGCATTTCCTGCACAGCGAGTTTGTCGGACACCCAGCTAGTTGCCTCACCGTGTCTTCATCGCGGCAAATCCGCATCGGGCTAGCCCGGCCTTGTGCTGGACAAGCCCGGCCATGACGGAGAGAGCCATCATTGCGAGCGTTAGCGAAGCAATCCATGGGGGAACAAAGACGCAAGTCTGGATTACTTCATCGTTTCACTCCCTTGCGCAAACGTTTCGCGTTTGTCGTAGGCGATGACGTCAGGATACAGCTTCGCATTCCCGCGGCGCGGAAAGCGCCCGAGTTATGCCCTTGAGCCTCCTGCCCTCAGATCAGAGGGCGCAGGGAATGCCGGACGCTCGGCGCGTCCGCAGCCGCGTGCGCAGTGGTAGAAAGCACACGCGTTAGTCACCACGGTCACG
>JBKQRS010000343.1:0-3894 GCA_052143915.1 Bradyrhizobium sp. | reverse complement strand
ATGGCCGGGACAAGCCCGGCCATGACGACGTTCCAAATGGCCGCGCCTAGTAATCCACCCGGACCAGATAAAGTCCCTCCGGCGGCGCGACAGGGCCGCAGGCGGCGCGGCTCTTGGCGGCAAGGGCCGCGGCGAGGTCGTCAGCGTTCCAGCGGCCTTCGCCTACCCAGACCAGTGAGCCCACCATCGAACGCACCTGGCTGTGCAGGAACGAGCGCGCCGAGGTCAGGATGTTGACGGCATCGCCGTCTCTCACGACATCGAGCTGATCCAACGTTCGCTCCGGCGATTTCGCCTGGCATTCGGTGTCGCGGAAGGTCGTGAAGTCGTGCTTGCCTACGAGACGCTGCGCGGCCGCGTGCATCGCGTCGGTGTCGAGCCGCCGCGGCAGCCGCCAGGCGCGGCCGATGTCGAGCGCGAGGTTGGCGCGGCGATTGGCGATCCGATAGAGATAATGCCGCTTTTTCGCGGAAAACCGCGCCTCGAAACTGTCGGGCACGATTTCGGCACTGAGCACGCCGATCGGATGCGGGCGCAGATGCGCGTTCAGGCCGTCGCGAAACCGGCCGGGCACAAAATGCTTGGCAATATCGCAATGCGCGACCTGCCCGAACGCATGCACGCCGGCATCGGTACGGCCGGCGCCGTGAACGCGAACCTGCTCGCCGCAGATCGCCTTGACCGCGTCCTCCAGCGCGCCCTGAACCGAGGGGCCATTGTCCTGGATCTGCCAGCCGCTGAACGGCGCGCCGTCATATTCGATAAGGAGTTTGTAGCGGGGCATCAGCGCAAATGCGTCGGAGGTCGAAGCCTGGCCCCAGCTTGAAAAGCCTTGGCCTCAATTGGCGTTCCGCCAGCCTTCTGTAGTTCGAGAACGCGAATTGCACCCTGGCCACAAGCGACAGTCAACCGATCATCCAATAATTCGCCCGGAAAGCCCCCTCCTTCTGCCAACTCACAACGCAAGATACTTACTCTGATGACCCGACCACCGATCGGCATTTCACACCACGCGCCCGGAAACGGGGATAGGCCGTGAATGTGCCGAAGTACACTGCGTGCAGGCTTGTTCCAATCGATCCGAGTTTCCGCCTTGTCAATTTTTTTCGCGTAAGTCGTCTCAACGCTGCTCTGCGTTCTAAAAGCAAGCTGGTGGCGTTCAAGATCATCCATCGCCTGCGCCATAAGCTTAGCACCAACTTTCGCTAAATCATGACGTAAGTCACCCATGGTTGTCGCGTCGGTAATTTGGGCGTGGGCCTCCAATGCGACATCACCGGTATCGAGACCCATGTCCATCTTCATCACCATTACACCACTTACGCTGTCGCCTTCCATGATAGCCCGCTCGATTGGGGCCGCTCCACGCCAGCGCGGGAGTAATGACGCGTGCAAGTTGAAGCAACCGAACCTCGGCGCATCAAGAATCTCTTTTGGCAATAGAAGACCATAGGCGACGACCACGGCGGCGTCCGCGTCGTGCCCGCGGAATTCCTCCAGCGCTTCCGGTGTCTTCAATGTCGTCGGCGTGAACACCGGGATGTTGAGCCGCCTTGCTTCGGCTTCCACCGGGCTCAGTTGCAACTTCATGCCGCGCCCGGCGGGCTTTGCCGCACGCGTATAGACCGCCGTGATCTCATGGCCGTGACCATGAAGAGCGTGCAGCGTCGGCACCGCGAATTCCGGCGTACCCATGAAGATCAGACGAAGGGACATGGCCGTAGAGGCTTCCTTTTGAAACAAGCTTCAAGATAACGGGCGTCATCCTGAGGTGCGAGCTCTTGTGAGCCTCGAAGGATGGCGCAGGAAAGATTATCGGCCTTGTCCGCCGTCGCCCTTCGAGGCTCGGCGCCTTAAGGCGCCTTTGCACCTCTGGGTGACGGCACTTTGATTGAGCTGCCGACCCGCTCACTCCGCCGCGCGCTTGGCGGCCTTGGCAAATTTCTTCAGCACACGGTCGCGCTTGAGCTTCGACAAATAATCGACAAACAGCACGCCGTTGAGATGGTCGATCTCGTGCTGGATGCAGGTGGCGAACAGGCCCCCGGCGTCTTCCTCATGCACCTTGCCGTCGAGATCGGTGAAGCGGACGCGCACCTTCGCCGGCCGCTCGACCTCCTCGTAATATTCGGGGATCGACAGGCAGCCTTCCTCGTAAATCGACGTCTCCTCCGACGACGACAGGATCTCCGGATTGATGAAAACCCGCGGCTTCGGCGTGATCTCGCCGTCCTCGTTTTTCTTGGCGAGATCCATGGTGATCAGCCGCAGCGGCTGGGCGACCTGGATCGCGGCGAGCCCAATGCCGGGCGCGTCGTACATGGTCTCGAACATGTCGTCGGCGAGCTTGCGGATCTCCGCCGTGACCTTTTCAACGGGCCTGGAGACGAGCCGCAACTGCTTGTCGGGCAGGATAATGATTTCTCTGAGTGCCATGATTTCTCTAAGTACCTTGGCGGGCGATTTAAGCTGCTGATTTGCCGGGGTCAATGCGCGCAACCGGGCTGTTTACCCGGGCTTAACCATCAATCCCAAGGAAGTGTTAACCATAAAAATTTACCCCGCATTCACCATAAATGTTCCCTCTTCGTTCGTGTTCAAGACCGAATCGGCTACAAGGACGGCATGAACGAGATTGTTCTCATGATCGGCGAGCTGCCGGTCCGCACCGGCGAGGCGCTGATTGGTTTTGGCGTGCTCGCGCTCATCCTGCTGTTGGTCATCGCCGTCGTGATCGCCCGGTCCGGCCGGCGCGGGCTGGAACTGGCGATGGCACAGGCGATGCGCGCCGACGAACTTGAAGAACGCCTGAGCGAAATGCTGCGCGCGCAGAGCGAAGCCACCGGCCGCGTCGACGCGATGGGGCAGGCGCTCGCCGGACGCCAGGCCGAAATGGCGCGCGCCGTCAACGAGCGGCTCGATACGGTGACCCACCGCGTCGGCCAGTCGATGGAGCAGACCACGCGCCACACCATGGACAGTTTGCGCGTGCTGCATGAACGGCTCGGCATCATCGACAACGCGCACAAGAATCTGACCGACCTGACGTCGCAGGTGACCACGCTTCGCGACGTGCTCGCCAACAAGCAGTCGCGCGGCGCGTTCGGCCAGGCACGGATGGAGGCGATCGTCCAGGACGGCATGCCGAAGGGCGCTTACGAATTCCAGCACACGCTCTCCACCGGCAAGCGGCCGGATTGCGTGGTGTTCCTGCCCGATCAGCGGCCGCTCTGCATCGACGCGAAATTTCCTCTTGAAGCGATCACGGCGCTGCACGATGCGCGCACGGACGAGGAAAAGAAAGCCGCCACCCAGCGGCTGCGCGCCGATGTCATGAAGCATGTCAGCGACATCGCGGAAAAATACCTGATCGCCGGCGAGACCCAGGATACCGCGCTGATGTTCGTGCCGTCGGAATCGGTCTACGCCGAGATTCATGACGGCTTTGACGATGTGGTGCAGAAGGCCTACCGCGCCCGCGTCGTGCTGGTGTCGCCGTCGCTGTTGATGCTGGCGATCCAGGTGATGCAACAGATCCTGAAAGACGCGCGGATGCGCGATGCCGCCGACCAGATCCGCACCGAAGTGCTCAACCTCGGCGACGATCTCGGACGCTTGCGCGACCGCGTGCTCAAGCTGCAGAAGCATTTTTCCGACGCCAATGAGGACGTCCGCCAGATCCTGATTTCCGCCGACAAGATCGAAAAGCGTGCAGGAAGGATCGAGGAGCTGGACTTCAGCAAGACTGAAGCACCGGTGGAATCCCCGCGCCTCGTCAAGCCCGGGACTCCCGAACTGTTCCCGCTGCCGCGCAAACTGCAGGCGGGGGAGTAGGGAACTCTTCACCTCGCCCTTTGCGGTGAAAATTGGTGTCATCGCCCGGCTTGACCGGGC
>JBKQRS010000342.1:0-9967 GCA_052143915.1 Bradyrhizobium sp. | reverse complement strand
GTGAATGTAGTTCAGAGGTGTGATATTCCTATATTACAACCACTGCAGAGCCGACCAGCGGCCCGAGGGTGCGACCCGCGCCGCCGACGACCACCACCAGCAGAAACAGGATCGACTGCGAGAACGGAAATGAACTGGGCGCAATGAAGCCGGTCAGCGCTGCCTGCAACCCGCCAGCGAGACCCGCCGTTACGGCGGCCACCATGAAAGCGGCCGTGCGCACCGGCAACGCACTAATCCCGACGCCGCGCGCCGCCGCCGGCGCCGAGGCAATTGCCTGCATCGCCAGACCAAGCGGACTCCGCGCGAAATAATGGAACGAGAGGAGCGCGAGGACGCACAGACCACAGGCCAACAGCGCCGTGCCGCCGGTGCCGAACGGCGCGGGAATTGCGGTGAGGCCGCTGGAGCCGCCTGTGAGATCGCGCCATTCGACCGAGACGGATTCGACGATGAAGCCGAAGGCGATGGTCACCATGGCGAGGTAAGGACCCGTGACCCGAAGCGCGGGAACCGAGAGCAGCGCTGATATCGCTGTGACCAAGAGGACGGCGAGCGGCAGCGCTTCCCAAAAATTCAACCCGGCCTTGGTCGTAAGTATTCCAACCCCATAGGCGCCGAGCGCCAGGAATCCACCTTGGCCGAGAGACACCTCGCCGGCGAGGCCGAGCAGCACATTCAATCCGACGCCGACCAGCGCGGTGGTCGCGAGCGTTCCCAACAGATAGGCGTAATAGCCGGGCGCGAGCAGGCAGATAGCGACAGCGGCGGAGCTGACCAGCACCGCTGCGACGATGGCAATGATGGTTTTCATACGCGCACCCTGGTCCGACGGACGAATAATCCGGACGGCGCGAGCACAAGGGCGGCGATGACGGCAGAGAATGTGACGATCTGGGTACTGCCAGAACCCAGCCATGTCGTGGCGCAGGCTTCGACCAGCCCGTAGCCAAGGCCCGCGATCACGACACCCCAGGGATTGGTGAGGCCACCAAGGATCGCCACCGCGAACGCCTTGATGCCAAACAACGTGCCCATGTCGTACGCCACGTTATAGACCGGCGCGATCAGTATGCCGCCGATCCCGGCAAGAAGTGCTGCCGCCGCGTAGGTGAGCGCGATGAGCAAAGTCACATCGATGCTCATGAGCCGCGCGGCGTCCGGGTTCTCAACCGCCGCGCGCAGTTTCAGCCCGAGCCCCGTGCGGTGCATGCCAAGATGCACCAGCAACGCCGACCCCAGTCCTACCAAGGGCACCACGACCTGCAGCGGAAAGATGCCGATATTGCCGATGACCCAGGGATCATCCGCCAGAGATGACGGAAGCGCGCGTGGCTCCTTGCCGAACAGCACCATGACGACATTGTCGAGCAGGATTCCAAGCGCCACCGTCGCCATCAGCCAGGAATTCGTGCCGCGTGCAACGAAGGGCCGGACCGCGATGCGTTCAACAACCAGGCCCCAGACCGCGCAAACCAGCAGCGCCACGGGTACCGCGGCCAGCATTGGCCAGTGCAGCCCGACCGCGAGCGCGTGGCAAATCACCGCCCCAAGCATCACGGACGAGCCCTGGGCGAAGTTCACCGTGCCGGAGACGGCAAACGTCAACGTGAACCCAAGCGCGATCAGGCCGTAGATGCTGCCAAGACTGAGTCCCGAGACAAGTGCGGTCGCGAGCATGGTTCAGCCGGTAACGGGCTCGATCTGATCCCCATTGTAACGGACCATGATGTAATCATTTTCGTTCAAGGCGTCATGGTTCGCGTCCGTGAAGGGCTTCGTGTAATTCTTGATCAGCCCCTGGTAGTTCTCGATACCCAAAAATCCCTCGCGCAGTTTGGGACCTTCGGTCGAACCCGCCTTAGCGATGGCGAGCGCGGTCAGTTGCGTCGCGTCGTAAGCATTGGCAACGCCGACCGGCGGCGTGACGTCGCCGGGCCCCTTGATATCGGGATATTTCTTCATCAGCGCCGCCAGTACCCGCTTGCCGACGTCGTTTTGCTGTCCGAAGAAGCTGTAGGTCTGCACGAAATGCACCTTGCCTGCCCAGGATCCCGCGAGCTCGGGGAAGCGCCCGCCCGAGATCCCCCAATGCGAGACCACCGGCACGGTCCAGGCCGACCGCTGCAGCGACTTGACAACCTGCGCCCCCGGCGCGGCGTTGCCGACCAGAATGATCGTGTCCGCTCCGGCCTCGCGCAGGCGCTGCAGCTGCGGTGTCATATCGGCGTCCTTGTCGTCGAATTTTTCTGCGCCCGCGAGCTTGATGCCCGCGGCTTCCGCCGCCGCGGTCAAACCAGACAGATTGGACTCGCCCCAGCCGTTGTTGACCAACATCAGCCCCGGCTTCTTCGAGCTAAAGGTCGTCATGGCATATTTGATCAAGGCGCGGTCGACCAGCACATCAACCGCCGAGACGCGGAACACGAAATTCGGATTGGCGTTGTTGCGGGTAATATTGGTCGCGGCAGCCCAGACGCCCATGAAGGGCACCTGCGCCGCATTCACCACCGACACGATAGCGAGCGATACCGGACTATCGATGCCTCCAAAGAGAATGGCAACGCCCTCCTTGTCGATCAATTCCCGCGCCGCGGTCTGACCCTTGGCAGGGTTCGACTCGTCATCGCGGTGGACGAGTTCGAGCATCCGGCCACCGAGCACACCGCCCTTGGCGTTGATCTCGTCGATCGCGATCGTGAGTCCGCGGGTGATCCCCTCGCCTGACTTGGCGGACTGTCCGGAAAGCGCCGCGACCAAGCCTATCTTGACAGGCTCCGCCGCCATCGCGGGACGGCCGGCGAGGCTTCCCAACGCGATCCCGGCGGGAAGAACAAGAGCTTGGCGACGCGTGAGATTGATCGGCATTTGAGCAACTCCCCTTGAGTTTCGTAGGACCGTTCTGCTGGCTCATGCCAGCTGCATTGTCGTGGCGTAGTCAAAAGCTGCGGTGCTTCGTACGCCCAAGTCCAGTTCAACTTCCGGTTCAACTTCAAGCAAACGGTATGCCACAACCGCAGAAATCACAACGGCATGCTGGATTGTGATTGAGCATTTGCCGCGCCCGGCCCGCTACGTTTCCGGGGGATTCCAGATCATGACCCGTATCGGGGTCGGGTTGAAGCCGTTGCAGGGATTGTTGACCTGTGGGCAATTGGAGATGACGAACAGCACATCCATATCCGCCGTCACGTCGACGTAATTTCCGGGCGCCGAGATGCCATCAACCACCGTAAAGGCGCCGGATGGGTCGATCGGCACGTTCATGAAGAAATTCAGATTTGCGACAATGTCGCGCTTGGTCAATCCGTGTTTCGATAGCTCGAGGATGAAGTTTTCGCGGCAGGCATGCTGATACTTCGTGGCTTCTCCGAAGCGGACCGCGTTGCTTTCGCAGGAGCAACAGCCCGCCGACGTGTCATGCCGCCCGCAGGAATCGGCGGTCAGCCGTGCCATCACCCGGCCCTTGTTGGAGATCAATCGCGTTCCGAGCTCGACATAGGCCGATCCCTGAACCCGTAATGTGTCCTGGCTGCTGTAACGCTCCGCCGGATCATCGGCGCAATAGAGCAGCGCGTCGACCGCTTGCTGCCCCTCGCTGTCGATAATTCGCAGGGTCTGTCCTCGCTTCAGGATACCGGACCAGGGCCGCTCCGCCGGGATGTCCCGGCAATAGACGGCATCGGATGCATCGGGAATCGATGACGGGGCTGCGACACCATTCATTGAAGTCTCTCCTCAGGCGAAAAGCCGGTCGGTGAATTCAAAGGCACGGATGAGTTCGGGTGATGTCGTCCTGCATGGATCGTCACGCCCGGGCGGCGGCGCGCGATAACGCATGAACGTGATGGGATCGGCGGCGGCGGGCCGCGCTGGATCAAGTGGATGCGCGCAATTCGAAAGTACCAGAACCAGATTCATCTCCGCGCGCAGATCGACGAAGTCGCCCGGCCGTTTCCGGCCCGCCGTCCAAAGGAAGCGCCCGTTGGCATCGAGCGATACAGGGGCAAAAAACGTCACGCAGGGTGGAATGTCGCGAAGGCCGAGCCCAATCTTCGCCGCAGCAGCGAGAAAATTTTCGTGCGTGTTGCGCGTGGTCGCGCCGAACGCGGCCCGCGTCGAGGCTGGCGTGGATCCTCCGACCAGAAGATCATGCGCACTGCTGGTATCCTCCACCAGGGACAAGAACACGCGTCCCATGTCCGAAAGCAGGACGCGGCCTTTCGAGATCGCGGCGCTCCACTGTACTTTTACGGTGTCGGCACAATTGATCCGTTCGGAGGTATCTTCCTCGCGCCAGCCGATCAGCGAGACGCTGGCGCGGCCGGAATCATCCACGATCCGGAGCGCCTCACCCCGCCGCAATCGAACCGTTGCGTACCAGCCGGCCGGGACCTGTTCGCTGCCGATGACCGCATCCGGCGCGATCGGTGCGCCGTTCAGCGGCGTCGCGTCGGGCAGGCCCTTCGGCGTCAGTTCCTGTCCTGCCGCCCGAAGTTCCTCGTAACGCCGCCGATTGGCCTCGGAAATCTCCTGCTTGGTCTGCGCCGCTGTCATGTCGCCGCTCCGACTTTGGAATCTTCCTTGCTGATCGAGAAATGCGCCTCGACCGGTTTTCCCGCCTTGCCATTGATCGGCAGGATGTCCTGCGGACAGGCGGAAAATGCGATCACCAGATCCATCTCGGCCCGCAGGCGAACGTAACCTCCGGGCACGGGCCGTGGCGGTGCGGCGAAGCCAAGCGTGCCATCGGCGCTCCAGGGAATATTCATGAACAGGTTAAGCGGGCTTGGAACTTCCGCCGGCACAAACCCAAGTTCACCCATTCCTGTAAAGAGATTATCCGTGCAGTTGTCGTGATAGCTCTCCACCCCGAGAAAGGCGTAACGGTAGCGGTCGCAGGCTGCGATCAGGGTATCGTGAATTCCGCCGGAGGTGTCTTCGGTCAAGGTCAGGATCGGCCGCCGCTTGTTGGTGCGCAGGACATCGCCGGGCTTGGGAACAAGATGCAGGCTGTGCGCGCGGGTGTGCTCATTCGACATGAACTCGGCCAGATCGGCGCGGTTGAACGCCCAGGTATCGACCACCTGTTCACCATGGGTGTTGATGACGGTGACAATCTGCCCCGCCGAGACAAAGGCCGCCTTGCCACGCCTTGCGGGAATTTCAATGAGCGGATCGGTCATGCCAATGCCTCACGGTCTGATCGCAATCATGTCGATCTCGATGATCCCACCCCGGGCGAGGCCGGTCACCCCGACCGTGGTTCGGGCAGGACGTTTGTCGGCGGCGAAATAGGTCGCGTAGATCTCGTTCATCTTGGCGTAGTCGCCGTTGAAGTCGGTCAGGAAGATGCGAATGCAGACCACATTGGCAAGCGTAAGCCCGCAGCCTTTGAGCACCCGGATCAGATTATCCATGACCTTGTGCGTCTGGGCCTCGATACCGGGCGGGATCGGCAGGGAATCGTCGAGCGGATCCGTCGCAAGCTGTCCCGTCACGAAAACAAATCCCCCAGCCTCGACAGCATGGCTGTAGGGCGCGACCGGCTTCGGAGCATCGGGCAGAAGGTGGAAGATCGGGTGCATGGCGGGCGTCCTCCTGGCGGGGTGTTGTCAGCGTCTGCTGTTGGCGATGTCACCGGCGTAGCGCTGGAGAAACTGCCGCGCACGCTCGGTCTCAGGATTGGAGAAAAACTTGTCCGGCGTGCCGGTTTCGACGACCCGCCCGCGATCAAGAAACAGCACTCGCGTCGCCGCATCACGCGCGAACGCCATTTCATGGGTGACGATCACCATTGTCATCCCCTCATGGGCAAGGTCCCGCATCACCACCAGCACCTCGCCGACGAGTTCCGGGTCGAGCGCGCTGGTGGGTTCGTCAAACAGCAGCAGATCCGGACGCATCGCCAAAGCGCGGGCGATGCCGACGCGCTGCTTCTGCCCGCCCGACAGTTTCGCCGGAAAGGCGTCGCGCTTCTCGCTCAATCCCACTTTGGCAAGCAACGCAAGCGCCTCGTCGTAGACCTCGGCCTTCGGCCGCTTCTGCACCTGGACCGGTGCCTCCATCAGATTTTGCAAGACCGTGAGGTGGGGCCACAGCGCAAAATGCTGGAATACCATGCCGATGCGCGTTCTGATCTTCGACAACTCGCGGTCGCCCATGACGATGCCGGCGTTATTGATGCCGATCCGCTCCCCGTTTAAATAGATTTGTCCGGCATCCGGCCGTTCGAGCCAGTTGATGCAGCGTAGCAGGGTCGATTTGCCCGAACCCGACGGCCCCAGCACGCAGATGGTCTCGCCCTTGCCGACCTGGAAGCTGACATCGGAGAGAACTTCGATATCGCCAAACCGCTTTGAGACCCCAGCGACGTCGAGAACCCTGCTGAAATCTGCCATTGTGCGCCCCTATCGCCGTGCTTCGGCGACGCGGCCGATCGAACTCACCCCGGCTTCGATGATGAGGCAGAGTCCCCAGTACAGAAACACCGCGGTGATGAAAGCGGCGAACGGAACATAGTGCCGCGACTGGATGGAACTGGCGGCATGCGTCAGTTCCGGTAGCGCGATGATGGTGAGAAAGGCGCTGTCCTTGATGATCTGGATCATCTGATTGCCCATCACGGGACCCGCGGATAACAGCAGCGGCGGAAGAATGATGCGGCGAAACAGCCGGATCTCCGAAAAGCCAAAGGCGATGCCCGCCTCGATCGGCTCGCGCGGCTGCACCGCCCAGGCGCCACGCAGAATTTCCGCCATATAGGCGGCATTGTAAATCGTCAGCGCCGCCAGCCCCGAGGTCCAGTTGTCCAGCCTGATGCCAAATGAGGGAAAGCCGTAATAGACGATATAGGCAAACAGCAGAAACGGAACACACCGCATGCCGTCGACGAACAGGCGCGCGGCCCTGGAAACAACAGGTTGTTTCGACATCAGCGCCGGGGTCACCACGAACCCCAACACCAGCGCCGCGGCGGCTGACAGCGTCGACAGCATCGCGGTATTGGCGAGCCCACTTAGCAGCAGCGCCCGTTCGCTCCAGACAATGCCGAAATCGTGGATCATGCGACAGCCTCGGCCGCGATCTGGCGGCGTTCGATCCAGCGCTGCAGCGAAACGAGCGCAAACACGATCGGCACATAGAGGGCGACCGCCACAAGAAACGGCGGCAGCGGTTCGTAGGTTTGCGCACCGATCCTGACCGCGGCGCGGGTGATATCGACGACGCCCACCACCGCGAGCACCGGCGTGACCTTGATGAGAAGCGACATTTCATTGACAAGGCCGGGAAGACTTACCCGCACGATCTGCGGCAGAACGATCCTGCGAAAGCGCTGTCCGGCTCCCATGCCGACCGACTGCGCCGCCTCGTATTGATCCCTGGGAAAATTCATCAGCGCGGACCGCCATACCTCGCAGTTGAAGGCCGAGGTATTCATGACAAGGGCAAGGATCGCCGCCGAGATCGGATTGATCGGCACGCCGATATTGGGAAGGGCGAAAAACAACAGAAGCAGAAGGGTAACCAGGGGCGTGGCGCGCAAAATGCTCACATAGAGAGTGACGATCTTCGCTGCAATCGGAACGTTGGCCCACCGCAGCAGCGCCAATCCAAGGCCGATCGGCAGCCCGATCAGAATGCCTATCAGTGACAGCGTTACCGTCACGATGGCACCCTGAAAGATGGCTGCGATGTCGCCGCCGTTCATGACGGACCGGTTCTGCCAGATCGGCCGCTAGAATTCCGGCTCGAACGTAACCGGCAGATTCGGAAATGACTCGCCAAACCACTTCTTCTGGAGCTCGGCAAACCTGCCGCTGGCCTTCTCCTTGGCGATAAACTCGTTCAGGAAGGCGAGCAGCTCCTTGTTGTCCTTGGCGACGGCCCAGGCCGGGAACGACGGTCCTGAAACCGCCTGGCCAACCTCGAAGATGGGCTTTTCGGCCACCAGCGTCTGCAGATTGATGACGGTGTTGACCACGTAATCCACCCGGCCGAGGGCGAGATCCTGATAGGCTTCAGGATAGGACGTGTACTCGACGACCTTGCCGAGTTTGCCACCGGTCTTCTCCAGCATCGTGCTAAGTTCGGGAAGACGGGCCAGCAGCGCGCTGCCGGCCTGAACGCCGACGGTCTTTCCGTTCAGATCCTTGATCGACGAAATCGACTTGTCGTCCTTTCGTTTGACGTAATAGTGCGTCGCGTCCGCGATGGGGCTCGTGAAATCCAGCGATTTCTTGCGCTCCTTGGTGATGATCGCAGCCGTAATGGCGACATCGTACTTGCCCGTGCTGACGCCGGCCAGGATGCCGGTCCAGGGCAGGATTTCCTGTTTGATCTCGAACGGCGCGTATTTGCGCAGGTCTTCGATCAGCTCGTTGTCGAAGCCCGTCGGCTTGCCATCCTTGACGAACTCGAAGGGACGGAAATCGTCCTCCGTCGCCACGATGAGGCCGCGCTTCTTGATCTCCTCCATGCTCGCGGCTTTCGCATAGCCGATCACCATCGGCAAGGCAAACAGCGCGGCCATCGCGCCGAGCATCAGGCGGCGCGTCAGGGACTTGGGGTGGGCGATTGAGGCTATTTTCATGGTTAAGTCTTTCCTCTGCTGGGTGATGGCCTGTCTTGGTCTGCAGAACGACGTTGCCCGGTGCCGCGGGTGGTAATCCTTTCAGTCGAAACTGAATCCGTGTGAACGCAGATAGGGTGGAAACGCCGCGCCTTCCGCCTTGGCGGCCTGTCGGGCCTTGTCTTCCGACCAGCCGTAAAAGGCCGCCTCGCCAAATTCCGCGTTGGATCGCTGCTGCTCGCGCGGAATGGCGTGCACGGCATTCCGCCGCCGATCGTAATCGTCGATTGCCGCGGCAAGTTCGCTGTCGTCGTAGCGATCGCGGTGCGTCGTAACGCGGCGCGGCAGGCGCAGACTGACATAACCCTCGGCCTGCGGATAACCGAGGCAAAGTCCTGCGACCGGAAAAACCAGATCGGGCAAACCGAGAATGGCAGCAACCTTGTCGATCTCGTTGCGAATGACGCTGATGGGACAAACGCCAAGCCCGGCGGATTCGGCGCACAGGATCATGGTCTGCATTGCCAGAGCCGCGTCCACGCTGGCATTGAAGAACCCTTCCAGCGTTCCGTTGCGGACCGGTTTTCCGCGCAATTCGCCGATGCGCTGCAACCGCCTGGCATCGCCGAGGAATATGAAGAACACCGGCGACAGACCGATCCACGGCATGCTCGGAAACAGCGTGCCGATCGCAGCGCGCTGCAAGGGATCGTCAACCCGCATGATGGAAGCCTGCTGGAAATCCGACTTGGCCGAAGTGCTCAAGGCCGCCGCGACAAGCAGATCAAGCAGGCTATCGCTCGGAACGACATCGCTGTAGCGGCGCACAGTCTTGCGCGAGAGAACATGGCGGATGAACTCGTTATCGGCAGCGCCCTCACCAGACGGACCGCCATCGCCAAAGCGCCGTTCGATCGCGTCCGCGCAGGCCGACATCAGTTCGTCCCCCAACCGGTCCTGCCCGAGATGCAGGCAGTCGGTGGCTGGACTTCGGCAGTCATCGACTGTTCCTGGAAGGTCGAGACGTTCATCGCCAACTCCACTTCACAAACCCTGGAATTGGCATGGACCTGAGAGATGCCAATTCCTGGCCACTGAGGTCTCCCGGGATTTTATCCCGCCGTGCCCTGTGCAGATTTCTCCCGCGCAGGCGGCAGCTCTTGGACCAGCCATCGCAGCCGATGCGGAACCCTAGCCACCAACTCAATGTGAAGAAGTGGAGCAAAGGACATGCCAGACCAGGGGATCGACGGCCGGATGGCCTTCCCGCTCAGCGCTTTCGCGTCCGCTCAAGCGCGACACACCTCGCCAAGTGCCTAGGGATTGCGAGAGAAAATCCGCGCGCCGCACCGCCATTGGCATTCGAAAAAATGCGAAGAGTACTTCGTATTGCGA
>JBKQRS010000341.1:0-2715 GCA_052143915.1 Bradyrhizobium sp. | reverse complement strand
GCGCAAGCGGCCGCGCATCGGCGCATATGGCGACGGTGCGTCTGGATCGCGCGACAGGATCATTGACGCGGCAATCCGCTCGACTCGGTCGAGCGAGATCTTCTTGGCGTCCCACAGGTCCCGCAGTTCCTGGTGGATGGCGGCGCGGTATTGACGATAAGATGACGGCTTCAACGTGGAAGCGGTCTTAAAGAGCCGTTCGGCTACATCAGCGACGGTCGTAGCTTCTACGTTTGTGTGCTGGAAGCGTGCGGTGCGCTTGCGTAGCCAGATATAGCGCTTACGGTATTCCGCCGCGGTCTCCGGCGCCCGAACGCGGACGCGGCCACCGAGATCCGGCCGCTCAAGGCAGGCCGGATATCGGCTTGCGGCAGTATCGTTTTGGACAGCCATTTTAGCACCATCAAGCCTATGTTACATGCCACGGCTAACATGCGCGTCGGCAAGCGCAAAAATGTTATCCGAGCCCGACTGTTGGTGGCGGCAAAAAGGCACACGGTGCGTTTCGGCGAAGCCGGAATTGGGCTGGCAGCGGACGTTTCGATTTCGAAATGATGCCGAGCGCGCGAAAAAGCAGCGCCGCCGCACGCCAAAAGTCAGATCGAAGCGACATTCGCTTCTGGCAGATTTTGTTGCAGAAGTGATTTGAAGGTTTTGGCGAACAGTGATTCCGTCTTCTGACGACATATTTCGTTGGAGACGAGCGATGATGGGGCGTCAGAACAACGATCAGGGTCGTCTGTTTTATGAGTTTTGCCTCGATGAGGCGGTTCCTGATGATCATCTTGTGCGTAAGATCGACGGCGTTCTCGATTTATCGTGGGTTTACGCAGAACTTGAACCGCATTATCCGACGCTGGGCCGGCCCTCGGTTGATCCGATACTGATGGTTCGTATGCTGATCATCGGTTATGTATTTGGACTGCGATCAGAGCGGTTGCTGTGCCGCGAGGTGCAGGTAAATCTGGCCTATCGTTGGTTTTGCAAGCTCGGTCTCGAGCACAAGATCCCTGACCATTCGGCATTCTCGCGGGCGCGCAATGAGCGGTTCCGTGACAACGACATATTCCTCCATGTCTTCGAGCGGGTCGTTGATGCCTGCATTGCGGCAGGACTGGTTGGCGGTGAAGGGTTTGCCGTGGATGCGAGTTTGATTGTGGCGGACGCCAACAAGCAGCGATCGATCCCAGGCAAAGACTGGGACAAGAACCGTGCTCCAGAGAAGGCGAGCCGTGCGGTGAAGGAGTATCTCGCCACACTCGATGACGCGGCCTTCGGTGCAGCCAGCGACAAGGTTCCGAAATTCGTTTCGCCATCCGACCCAGCTGCACAATGGACCGGCGCGATGCGGGGGCCGGCATTCTTCGCCTATGCCGACAACTATCTGATCGACGTGAAGTGCGGCATCATCCTGGGGACCAAGTCTTCACGGGCCATCCGGCAGGCGGAGGTCGGCGCCTCCCAGACGATGATCGAGCAAACAGAGCAACGCTTTGGCCTGAAGCCCAAGTGGCTTGCCGGTGATACCGCCTATGGCTCCGGAAAGAACCTCAATTGGCTCGTCAACGACAAAGATATTGCGCCGCACATCCCAGTCATCGACAAATCGAAACACGAAGATGGCACCTTCAGCCGGGCAGACTTCACCTTCGACTGGGAACGCAACGTTTATATCTGCCCGGCGAACAAAACCCTCACGACGACTGGCACGGTGATCGATGATGGGGAGACGCTTCGTTATCTCGCAAGCACATCCGACTGTCGGGGCTGTCCGCTCAAGGCGCAATGCTGTCCAAAGTCGCCTTTCCGCAGGATCCCGCGCAGCATCTACGAAGAGGCGCGCGACGTCGCCCGCGCGCTGGCCAAGACCAAAGCGTTCGAAAAATCATGTCGCGAAAGAAAACGCATTGAGATGCTGTTTGCCCACCTTAAGCGCATCCTGAGGCTTGGTCGCCTTCGACTACGTGGCCCGCGCGGCTCCCAGTTCGAGTTCACGCTGGCAGCTATCGCGCAAAATCTTCGCAGGCTCGCAAAACTGATCGCTCGACCGCCACCGGCAGTTGATGCATGTCTCGCGTAACCAATGCATGATGTCAGTACAGTTGGTAAGTGATCCCGCTCCATAAAGGAGCGCAATACGAAGACGTTTCAAAAAAAACCGAGGCCGGCACCTCGCAGCCAAAATGGCCGACTTCTGCAACAAAATCTGCCATTAGCGACTTTGCAGTCTAGAGAAAGGCTTCGGAGGCACCCAAATTAATACCATCGACGTATCGGTGGAGCAGCCGTCTATGGCATCTAAAGCCGACTTCAAATGCTTGTTCAATTTTCTTCCGTTGGCTTGTTTAATAATGGTCCGGTTAGAATTGCCGAGGCCCGGCCCGGCATAGTGCCGAACCGGGCCCCGCAGGTTCGTCAGACGTGTATCAGCCCGTCGGTGCGGCGATCTCGTCAAGGCCTTTCTGACGCGATTCAGGACCGAGTTGGGTGACCGAGCCAGCTGCGATCAATAAGAACGTAGCGAGGCAAACAAACACGGTTGTCAGGCCCCAGCCATTCTGTATCCACAGGATCATCGGCATAATGAACGCTGTCGCCAGCCGACCGACGCCTGCCGCCCAGCCGAAGCCCGATGCTCGTGCATTGGTGGGAAACACCTCAGAAGCGAAGATCTGCATCGAATTGCCGGCGACTTGGACGAAGAAGATCATGATG
>JBKQRS010000340.1:0-13034 GCA_052143915.1 Bradyrhizobium sp. | reverse complement strand
GTCACATCGGCCGAACGCAAGAACTCCTCCAATATGAAGGGAATACCGTCGGCGCGATCGATCGCTCGAGCAAGCACAGTCGGAGATCGATTTTCCGGCCACAACTGGCGGCCCAAAGCCTCCATATTGGTCCGCGACAGCGGTTGCAGATGAATGATCAAATCCGCAATTTCAGCAGCCCGGTTTGACGATTCCGGGCGGCCCGTCAGCAATATGCAAAGCGGCTGTGGGGTATTTGCGCGTGCAAGCAATCTCAGGAAATGACGGCTTTCTGAATCGATCCACTGGAGGTCTTCGATCAGCAAAAGAGTTGGCCGACTGAGCGCCAACGCCAGGAAGGCATTAACAAGTGCGCGTGCAATTTGCGTTTGTGTAGTGTCGCTCAATCGCTGGCGCGAGCGCGATTTTCCTACAATGAACAGGGTTTCAAGCGTCTTGCGATCGCTTGCCTCGACGCCCAATTCCGCAATCGCCTCGCGAAAATGGTCGTCTGAGGACAAGCTGCTCGCACCGAGCATGTCGCCCACCAAGGCGCGGGCGGCGGCAAATGAGGTCGTGCGCCTTTGTACGTCGCCGTAAAAGACGCAGCATCTTACATCCGATGTAAGAGCATCCGACGTCGCTGCGGCGGCGAGGCGACTCTTGCCAATTCCTGGTTCGCCTATCAGGGCAACGGAAGCGCTCTTGCCACCCGTTCGTGGAAGTCGTTCGCGGATTGCTTCAAGTTCGTCGAACCGATTGACAATCGGATTTTGATAACGGCGAGCTGCGTCGTTTTGGTCAACATCACTTGGCCGGGCATTTAGCCTGTAAACTTCGACGACCGGATCGGAGATCCCCGAAGACTTCTTGTGCGGCGTGAGATCAAGGGGCGATCTGCACAATTTGGCGGTCTCGGCGCTGACCCGGACCTCACCCGGAGAGCCTTCTTGTTGTAATTTGGCCGCAACGTGCACCGTCGCTCCGGCAACATCAAAGCGATAGATTGCATTCCGACCGCCTTTGCGCAAACCGACTAGGCCAGAATGGACCCCGACGCGAAAATAAACGGGATGTCCCCCCGGTCCGATCGCTTCGCGATGACGCTGAATGTCCCAGGCTGCAATGCACGCGCGATCAGCATGATCCTCGTACGCGCTTGGCCAGCCAAATATTGCAATACCACCATCCCCTGCATAGTGGATGATCTGTCCCCCGACACGTTCCACTGAACTACGGATGTGATCCCGCCATTGGTCCAAAAACGCTTGTGCATCGTCGGGATCGCAAGCCGAGATATGGCGAGTTGAACCCACCATGTCGACGGCGAGAACCGTTATGATGTTACGCTCCGCAGACGCGGCGCTGCCAACCGCCATCCTCTCGCCTCACGTAATCAAACCAGCTCTGAACGCAGGTTAGCACAAGGGACCAATGTTCCGCCATCCGCCAGACCCGGCCTGTGGCCGCGACTTCCGTTAGGGGTCATTCACTACCAAAACAGGCCGCCCGCGCCATGTCCGCTTCACCCTGTTAGCGACTGAGCTGCGGACATCACTGGCGGTCCGGTTCATGCAAACAAGCAACATTCGCACCGCAGCAAACGGCAGTGACGCCCGGATCACCAATCACGATCCCGTTAAGCTATTTCGTTGGAACCAGCCCGCGAAACAATGCGGACTTGTCGACGAAATCGTATTTCCCGCACCGAGAAAACATCCTGAAACGGGTGCGTCCGATAATCATCGTGAGGCGGTCAACCGATGAGGGTTTGGTCCCTGGCGCGGATGGCGCGCCGACTTCCACGTCAAGCAGCATTTTAGCGCCACAAAGTGAACCTGCTCACATCTGTTTGTGGCGAAATGAGATAGCAATCCGTATTTGATCAAACAACGGGGTTCGATCATGTGGTTACGTTCTGAAATCGTTTCCTGGATTGTCCTTATCGCAGTCACCGTTACCGGTCTTGGGATGTTCACGACTCTCTTCATCGGCTGAGCAGACATACTGACAAGCCCTGGTGATGTCTGCTCTACTCCCCCAGCAGCGGACATCGTCGGCCAGATCCGTGGTGTCCGAAAGGGAACGGACATAGCGTAGACTTTGGGCTTTCGTCTCGCCAAGCGGCGCGTTCGCTGCTTAGTCCAGTCAGTCGTATCCGATGAAACCTGGACGCGGAGACTGCCATGGGGATAAGAACTTGTGCCGCTGCGCCCGCGGTAGCTCTTGCTCTCGGGCTCTTCACGCCGCCGTTTCCCGTCGCCACCGATACAATCATCATTACAGTCGCGGCGCTCGTCTCGCCTGCGATGGGCCAGCCGGGCATGCTCACGAAAAAACAATCGGATGCACTCAATGCGTACACCAATGCAGTAAACAGTTTCGAATCGGTCCTGGGCCAGCGGCGCGCGCAGATCAATTCGAATCTAGGGCTGCCGAACTTGCCGGGACAAGCACTCTACCTTGCGCGCAACAACATGATGAGCGCGTACAAAGACCTGACCGACGCTCTGCCGTCCGAAATCGGACGGCCCAATAAATTCGGAATCCCTCCGGCGTATTTTGACGCCGACAAGGAGCCACTGCTCGATGAGTACAGGAACCTTTTCGACCTCATGGACGCGCCGCCCGTCAATGCGCAAAAATCAGATACGCCATTCAAGGACGTCGTCGACTTGGCAATTGCCATTGCGCGAGCCAAGGGCCTTGATGCGACGAATGCCGAAGCGGCAGGCCGCATCAGCCTGGGGCTGTTTTTTGCCGAGACAAACGGCAATCAAAATGCAGGGAATGCGCGCTCGAATAGATACAAGGGAAGTTTTCAAACGGGCCCTTCCGAAGATCAAAATGGTCAAAGGAAATGGGCAGCGATAAGAAAATCGGTAGCGGCCCTTGATCCCGCACTGAGCCTTCGCGACGACAAGGAGGAGGCACGGGTCAGCAATCTGGATCATCGGCTCAACCATTGGACCGCCGTGCGAGATGCCCTGATGAGCGCGCATGCCGATATTTTCCCGCAAGTAACGGCAATTGCGAAAACACTGCCAAATCCGACCGATCAAATGAAGCTCTTTGAACTCATCCAGATTATTCCCACTCCGACCAAATCCGCACTGATGTCGGGCAACTTGGTCAACTACAGAATTTCCGACCCGGGGATCATGGGATATCTGCGAAACAACAGCATCTTTGCCTTTGGACATGCCGACAGGGCAAGAACATCTGCAACCTTCCGCGAAATTCTCGATGCGATGTGGCTCTTCGATGCCAAATTTGACCAAGCGCTTGCCAGGTTCGAGGAGATCAAGGCGCGGTGAGGGTGTATCGAAAATCCTGCGGCCATCATCGAGCTGCAAGGGAGCGGTAACCTGCTGCTCTCAACTCGTTCTTGGTTCGCCCGTCCGATGGAACCCGCAATATATTTCCAGTAACTCCTGGTTCATAATCCCTGCTAATATTGCTTTGCGCCGCCATGCTGTCTTGAAGCGCGAGCAGAAGATCACTCCGGGGTAAGCAGGGATTGCTGTCGTCAGGTAGAAAATTCGCACGCTCAGGCTTCGGCGTTTGGCCCCGCCGCCGCGCCGTCATCGCCGTGATGGCCGCTTTGGTGCTGCTGCCGATCGAGGCCAGCGATGCCGGCTGGCTGTCGGATATATTCAAAGGCTCGTCGAAGGACGGCAAATCGCCTAAGCAGCACGTCGGCTCGCGAAAGCCAGCCGTCGTGGCGAAGTCCGCCGCTTCGCGAAAGCCCCACGCTGTAAAGCTTGCCGCCCTGGGGCCGGCCAACCTGAACGCTTTGAAACCGGTCGCTTCAATCTGTGATCGCCCGAAATTCCGGATCGTTCTGGATGTCGGACATACCGCCGAATCAGAAGGCGCGACCAGTGCCCGCAACGTCCCCGAGTTCGCCTTCAATCTGCGCCTTGCGCAGCGGATCGAAGCGAAATTGAAGGCCGAAGGCTTCGCCGAGACCAGGTTGCTCTTGACCGAGGGCAAGGCCAGGCCCAGCCTCGTCAAGCGTGTCGCCGCGGCCAATAATCTGAACGCGGATCTCTTCCTCTCGATCCACCACGACTCCGTGCCCAACTCATTGCTCGAGAATTGGGAATTCGAGGGCAAGAAAAGCCATTTTAGCGACCGCTTCAGCGGGTATTCCGTCTTCGTCTCCCGCAGCAATCCGGACTTCAAGACGAGCCTCTCGTTTGCCGAATTGGTGGCCAAGGAAATGAAGGCCCAGGGCCTGCAATATGCCCAGCAATATACCCAGGCCATCATGGGGCGATACCAGCACCCGCTGCTGAACAAGGAAACCGGTGTCTATAGCTACGATCAGCTCGTGGTGCTGAGATCGACCCGGATGCCCGCCGTCCTGTTGGAGGCGGGCTCTATCATCAACCGGGACGAAGAGCTCAAGATGGACTCGCCTGAACGCCAGGATATCATCAGTAGCGCCGTCGCGGCGGCAGCGAAGCAATTCTGTCGTCCTCAAGAGGCCTTCCTTGGTCCGCTCTGAAGGCGCGGCGACGACACCACCTCGCATCCCTTTCGGATTTTTTGCATTGATGCCGGCCATCTCTAGTCAGAGAAGACCCGTTGCGCGAAGACGACGGGGGGCGAGCACATTCAGTAGGCTGATCTGTGCCGGCCTTGCCTTGACATTGATGATGCTGCCTGCTCCAGCTTTGGCAGGCTCCGCCTTGCCCAAGGGTTTCGTTTATTTGCGTGATATCGATCGTACAATTGTTCAAGACATTCGCTATGCGGGATCCCATAATTTTGTAGGCCGACCGATAAGGGGCTACCTCGCCGCCGAATGTATCCTCAGCGTATCAGCCGCAAATGCCCTTGAAGCGGTGCAGAGGAAGCTGGCCGAGAAAAAGCTCTCGCTCATCGTCTGGGATTGCTATCGGCCGAAGCGGGCGGTCGATGATTTCCTTCAGTGGAGCCAGGATCCAGCTCACTCCGAAATGAAGGCCGAATTCTATCCACGCACCGACAAGGAAAAGCTGTTCGCTCTCGGGTATCTCGCGAAACGATCAGCTCACTCACGGGGGAGCACGGTGGACCTAGGCATAGTCCCAGCCGCTTCTTCATCCGCGCCGCCGCCGAATCCCTCGCAGCCCCTTAAGCCATGCACTTCTCCAAAAGGCGAAAGATTCGAGGATGGAACGATCGATTTTGGCACGGGCTACGACTGTCTGGACGTGCTGGCAAATACATCAAGCGCTCTTGTAGGCGGGATAGCACTGCGCAACCGTCAAACACTAAGATCCTACATGCAAGGAGCAGGCTTTCGTCCCTATGCCAGGGAGTGGTGGCACTTCGAACTTATCAATGAGCCGTTTGATCGTGGCGGGTTTGACTTTGAGGTCTCGGCTTCGCCATCATCGAACGAAAGGCCAACACGCTAACGCGTTCAATAGTCCGATGGCCTGGCGGTGCGATGGCGCTCGCCTGACGTTGGGTCAAACTCAGCCCTCGGACCGCAACAGAGCTAGGTCCGTTCACCGCCTCACAGCGGACTTGCGGTGAAAGCACCGGCATGAGCGTTTCGTGCCAGAAGCGAACTCATGCAACGCAGCATTTTCGGTTTGCTGCAATGCTTGACCAAGTCCACAGACGGAACCAGCCCGGATCTCGGCTATTGACGCATCATTTTAAGCCAACATAGCTTTCAGAGAGATAGAACCCGAAATGGCCGTCGTGTTCAAAAATCCATTCATATCGTTTGCCGTCACTTTATGGACCTTGGCGTCTGTCCCCCCTGTTAACGCGGGCCAGCTCGAGGACGCTGCTGCGGCGGTCAATAATGGCGACTACGTAACTGCCCTGCGATTACTCGGGACCTTGGCCGATCAGGACAACACCTATGCCGAACGCATTCTCGGGATCATGTACATCAAAGGCCAGGGCGTCCCGCAGGACTACGCTTTGGGAATGAGGTGGATGCGAATTGCAGCGAACAAGGGGTTGGCGGACGCGCAGAATGAGGTTGGGATTTTGTATCAACGAGGCTGGGGTGTCGAGCGAAACGAAGCCGAGGCGGTGAAATGGTTTCGTCTTGCTGCGGATCAGGGCTTGGTCGTAGCCCAAAACAATCTCGCGGACACCTATCTTCTAGAACTCGACATGCCGCAAGACCTTCGCGAAGCCTTTAAGTGGTATCACATCGCTGCGGATCAGAGCTCTTCCTACGCGGAAAATGTTATTGGCACCGCTTACGAACACGGCCTTTACGTTGCACAGGACGATGCCGAGGCATTTCGATGGTACCGACGTGCGGCGAACAAGATTTACGATCGACCCGGCGACACGTGGATACACAGTCCGCAGTACAATATTGGGGCCATGTATGCGTCAGGTCGCGGCACGGCTCAGGATTATGTCCGGGCGCTCATGTGGTTCACTTTGGCCGCAGCGTTTGGAGATACAAAGCCACCTGATCCGGTTGGCATCAGGCTGGTCGATACGTCGAAATACACAGCGTTAGAACAACGAGACAGGCTCATGGCGCTTATGACGAGCGCGCAAATCACGGAGGCGGAAAGGTTGGCGCGCGAGTGGAGGCCACATCCCGTAGTGACAATTGAACGCCAAGAGAAATAAATCCACACCGCCCGCCAAAATTTACAGTTTAGACCAAACCGTCCAGCGTTATTCCCCTGAATGCCCACCAACAGTGCCCGCTCCGACATTTTCGGGTGCGACTTCCGCAATGGGTCCAATCGCTACCGAAATGGGCAGTCGCCGCCATGTCTGCTTTCCCCCCGGTAGCGACCGTATAGCGGACGTCCTGGATTGGCAGCTTCGTGCGCCATGAACCGACCTGAAGCGATATCGCATCTGTGATGCTTCTCACATTTCCGAGCACAGGAGATTGTAATATGATGGTCGTATCCTTCGGGAGGGGCTTATGCATCGAAACGTGCAATTTGCCTTTTTCGCTGTTGTGTTCTTCAGCGTTTTTGTCGCCCCTGCTTTCGCCGACAACCGAGTTGCGCTTGTCATCGGCAATGGCGCCTATGTTCGTGCACCGCACCTGCAAAATCCTGTGCACGACGCCGAAGACGTGGCCGCCGCCCTCAAGCGATCAGGCTTTGAGATCATAGTCGCGACCGATCTCGATAAGGCCGGAATGGATGAGGCGATGATCAAATTTGCCCGGGCGGCGCGCACCTCCGACGTGGCGATGTTCTACTACACCGGGCACGCACTGCAGTTCGGAGGGATCAATTACCTTGTGCCGGTGGATGCCCAGTTGAGCGACGAGGCAGACCTGCGGCGCATGGTTCGGGTCGACGATGTCATCGCTGACATGCAGCCGGCCAGGAACTTGCGCATCCTTGTGCTGGATTCTTGCCGGGACAACCCGCTCGCCGAGCAGTTGAAACGCTCCATCGGGACCGCCCGCAGCGCCAGCATTGGACGAGGCCTTGCAAAAATCGACAGCCCGGAAGGCATGATCATCGCCTATGCGACGCAGCCGGGGCGTACAGCTGACGATGGCGACGGTCGCAACAGTCCATATACAACTGCGTTCCTCAAGAACGTCGAGACGAAGGAGGAGATAGGCACCATTTTCCGCCGCATTAGCGCCGATGTTTATCAAACGACCCATCAAGCGCAGCTTCCAGAGCTGTCCTTGTCGCTGATCGGCGAGTTTTATCTGAACGGCAAATTGCAGATTACCGCGACCCCGGCTCCGACGCCTGCACCAGTCGATCCTTGCGCAGCCGCAAGCGACCATTGGAAGAGTACCGAGGCGATCAATACAAAAGCCGCATATGAAGATCATCTCGCGCGCTTTCCGACCTGTTCGTTCGCGAGTCTCGCCCGAACCAGAATTGCTGCGTTAGCGATTCCAGACTTGGCAAAAGACAGGCGACGCTTCGACGGAATCTGGCTGGGGAAGCTTGTCTGCGAACCCACTCCTTCTGGATTGCCCGGTTGGAGGTATTAGCTCACCGGAAGAGTCACAGACGGCGTCTTCCACGCGGAGGTTGGCCGGGTCGGTAAGCCCGGTTCACAAAGCTTCGATGGAACGATTGAGCCGGACGGGACAGCGGATATTTTGCAGAAAGGCTGGAGTGGCCAGAGGGATCCTTTTCACCGCCCGCTCGGTACCGAATTCAATAATAAGTACCTCACCAAATTCGACGGGTCCCATGGCAGTGGCACGAGATCTGACCGTGCCTCTTGCAACGTGAATTTCGCAAGACGCTAGCTCGTAGCTCGTAGGGTGGGTTTAGCCAAGGGCGTAACCCGCCGTTTTCTCCCTCGGCCACCGGCGGGTTACGCTCCGCCAATCCGCCGTACGCTCACTTGGCGCAACTACGCGCGGCCGGAGGGTAGGATTCTGCGACCTGGAAGATTATCGCGTGAGCAAAACCGGCCCACCGGGAGTCGGGCGAGGCAGCGATGATGACTGCACGGCCGGAGACTGTACCTTGGGTTGCGCGGGCTTTTGCTGCGGGATGGCGGCCTGCGGGGCTGGAGCCGGAGGCGTGAACGATATCTTCTGTCTGATGTCCTCCCCAACGGCCTGCAGTGCCGCAATGCTCTGGGCCATTTGGTCCTGCTTTGCGGCGAGTTGGTCTACGCTGCGTCGTACGACATCGAGATTGGACGCCAGGGGCTCAAGCTGCATCCGGCCGCTAGACGTTGCAGCCACGATCGGCGACTTCGGCGTCGAAACGGATACTAACCAGGCCAGCACTGGAGCCCGCGCCACCAGCATCTCCCCCGCTACATCACCATACGACTGCCAGCCAAGCGTGGCGCCGACACCGATGAGAACCGCAAGAGAGAACCTGGCAATGGAGCGTAACATTCGCCTGCCAAACGACGGCCTGCCCCTTGCCACCTGACGCCTGCGCGTGGCGGCCTCTATGGGCTGACTACCAAAGCGAAAATCGGATCGGGCATCTGGATCGCGCTCAGACCTGCCAGGCGAAGTTTCTTCGGCTCTCGGCCAATCGTTTTCCGCAAGTGGTGGGCTTTGAATCATGGTACCTCTACTCTACTCGCCGTTCCTTCAAACCATTGACGTAAGAGTCCATACCGGTTTGACGGAAGGTAGGCAGGAACACAGCAGCCTTGGGACAATTATTTATTGGACCGTCACACTTGTGACAGCCCGTAGGTGGGCTAGCCCAACGGCTCCGCGCGAGGCGCGGCCCGATGACAGGCTCCGGCGTAACGCATTTCTTGTAGTTGCCGACGAATGCCGGATTATGCTCTCGCTAATCCGCCTTATGTGTTAGTGCGAGCAGCAATTGCCGCCGTCATTGCGAGGAGCGAAGCGACGAAGCAATCCATTCTTCCCGCTTGCGGCCATGGATTGCGTCGCTTCGCTCGCAATGACGATCAACCCGTCGCCATCGACCTCGGATCCCTTACGCCCCAGCGCCCGGCTTCCGCCAGCGCGATGAAGCGTTCGACCATTTCGTTGAACAGCGCGGGTTCTTCCAGGTTGAGCACATGGCCCGACTTCGGGAAGAATGTCAGCCCGGCCGCGGGAAGGTGCTTCTTCAGGAACAGGCTCGGCTCGACGCAGGCGTCGTCCTCGTCGCCGCAGATGATCAGCGCCGGCGTCGGGACGCGTCCGATGGCATCACGCAGGGTGTAGATCGAGGGCCGGCCGCCCTGGAATCCGCGCATGGTGTTGGCCGAGCCTTTGGCGTCGTGCCGCGCCAGCGCCGCGTAGAAATCGGCGTGGCCGCGCGGGTCCTTGACCAGGAATGGAATCCGGCCCGGCGCCTCCCGTGTCACTTTGGCAACTTCCGCGGAGCCTGTCGTCTCGAACTGCTCGGCATTGTCGCGGCATTGCTTGCGAAAGGCTTCGAGGTTCTGAAGGCTCGAGCCGGAGCCGACGCCGGCCAGCGTCATCGACAATGCGCGCTCGGGCGCGTTCAGGCCGATCTGAAGCGACGAATAGGAGCCCATCGACAGGCCGACCAGATGTGCCTTGGCGATCTTGAGGTGGTCGAGGACGGCAAGCGCGTCGGTGTAGAAATGCCGGTAGCTATAGGCCTCAGTCGACGGCGGCACGTCGGAGGGCGTGTAGCCGCGCGCGGAATAGGCGATGCAGCGATGGCCGCGCGAGAAGTAGCGCATCTGCGGCTCCCAATTGGTGTGGTCGGCCGCGAACTCGTGCAGGAACAGGATGGGCGTCCCGCTGCCCGCTTCCTCGAAATAAAGCCGGACATTGTCGTTCGTTACGGCATAGGGCATTTGAAATTCCTCTTTTCTTGTTTTGACCCGCTTTCTGCCGGCGAGCCGGCAGCCGCCCCCGGATCAAGTCCGAGGGCATGCTTCGTTTGGGCGCGTTTCGCGCCCGAAAATCGCAGTTAATACTCGCGGCGGCAATGAGGCAAAATCGATTCTTTTTCGTCACGAAATGATCGCGGAATTACCCCGAAACGGATCGCTCGCCGCCGCATCGTGTCTTGCTATCGTCACATCGCAATTTTCATACGGGCCTCGGATGCCGGCCATTACAGGCCGGTGGGGATTGGGGGTGTCAAAAAGGATAAGTTGAGTATGCTTCGATCATCTGCGTTCCGCCGGTCGCTTGCCGCACTGGCGTTGTGTTCGGCGGCATTCGCCGTTTCAGCCACCCCCGCATCAGCAAGGTCCCACCACGGCGCAAAGCGCTCCGCGCATGCGCATTATGCCGGCCATCATGCAAGGCGGCACTACGCCTATCATCAGTATCGGCACATGGCGCGTCTATCGCGCTGGGATGCCGGCGTTGCGCAAATGAGGGCGCGTGGCCTTGCCGACGCCAATGCCAGCCTGCCGTCGAGCACCCTCTCCGGCGGCGAGAGCATGTCAGGTGGCTTTGGATCGTCGAACGTGGTCGCCGAGGCGCGCCGATACATCGGCGGCAATCCGACTGGTCGCGGCAGCCTGTGGTGCGCACGCTTCATGAACATGGTTCTGGAGCGCTCCGGTTATCACGGCACCGGCTCGGACCTGGCGCGCTCGTTCGCCAGCTACGGTCAGCGCGTGTCCGGGCCGCAGGTCGGCGCCATCGCGGTGATGGGACGGCGCGGCGGCGGCCATGTCGGCATCATCACCGGCATCGATGCGAAGGGTAATCCGATCATGATCTCGGGCAACAACGGCAACCGGGTCCGGGAAGCGCCGATCTCGCGCGGCCGGATCTACGCCTACGTGATGCCGACCAGCTGATGCTCCTTAACCTCTCCCCGCGAAGAGCGGGGCGAGGGAGGGAGAGAGCGTGCCACGCCTACAACAGCCCCGGTTCTTCCGTCGCGATCGCGTCGCCGGCGCTCATCGCACCGCCGGCGATGACCTCGGCATAGACGCCGCAATCGCCATGGCCGAATTGGCGCATCAGCGTGTGGGGAATTTCGAGGTCGCGCACAGCACGTTCGGGGTCGACATTGACGGCCGCGCAGCGGACGATCCGTTTCACGATCCTGAGGCGGACGTCGCCAACGCTGAGGATTTTGTCGAGCAACGCGAATTCGTGCCATGCCGGCCAGCCGCTCACATACAAATTGGCGCGAAATCGCAGCGGATGGACGGGTTGGCCGACGACGCCTTCGATGGCGGTAACGCTGGACAGATTGATGATCGAGACGACCTTGCGGGCGACGTCCGAAAAGCTGTGGCCGCCGCCCAAAAGCACCTTGGGCGGTCCCTTGAGATCGCCGGCGAAATTCGCCGTGAAGAATTGCTCGATGGTGGCCCGGCCCTCCACCGTTTCCAGGTCGCCGCGCGCAGCCTCCCGTCCGCCCTCCTGAATGGTCAGGAGATGGGTGCGATCCTCGAACTGGGTCCGCAAGCCCGCCAGGCGTTCGTTGCGCATCAGCATCAGGAAATGGGATTTTGGCAGCCATGCCGGTGCGGCGGGATCAAACCCGCTCGGGCCGTTTTCGATCGCGTAGCGCCGGTCGGCCGGAAACGTCTGGCCGATCCCGAGCATGACCCGCGGCAGCGGTTCCGGGGACAGGCCTTTGACGGGATAGCGATAGAGACTGGCGATCCGTGCGGTCGGGCTCGGGGACATCCGGCTTTCCTAGAGCACGATCCGGAAAAGAGGAAACCGGTTTTCCGAAAAGATCATGCTCAAACAAACAGATGAGATCATGATCCGATTCAATCCAATCGGATCATGATCTCAGGGTTTCCGGGGTGCGGCGCTACCGCACACGAATTTGTGAATTCGCCCCTTCCGTTCGGCCAGACCCCTTCCCACATTTGCCCCAAGCCGGCGCGAGCGTCGGTGACGGCCGCGGCCGCTTGAGGAATATCAACGCGCCCCCGCGGAAACCCAATGAAGATGTCGTGGTGGTGCCTTAGGGGCTGAGCGGCAGGCTGAGGGAATGACATGAATATTGAAAAATACACCGAGCGCGCGCGGGGTTTCATCCAGTCGGCGCAATCACTTGCCGTGCGCGATGGCCACCAGCAGTTCTCAACGCTGCATATGCTGAAGGTGCTGCTGGACGACAGCGAGGGCCTTGCCGGCGGCCTGATAGACCGTGCCGGGGGCAACTCCCGCGCGATCCTGAAGGCCACCGAGGATGCACTCAACAAATTACCGAAAGTATCCGGCAGCGGCGCCGGACAGGTCTATCTCGCCCCCGATCTCGCCCGCGCATTCGATGCCGCGGAAAAGGCCGCCGAGAAGGCCGGCGACAGCTTTGTCACCGTTGAGCGGCTGTTGCTCGGGCTGACGCTCGAGAAGGACAGCGAGGCCGGCGGCATCCTGCGCAAGGGCGGCATCACGCCGCAAAATCTGAATGCCGCGATCGAAGCCCTGCGCAAGGGCCGCACGGCCGACAGCGCGACGGCGGAGAACGCCTATGACGCGCTGAAGAAATATGCGCGCGACCTGACGCAAGCGGCGCGCGACGGCAAGCTCGATCCTGTCATTGGCCGTGACGAGGAAATCCGCCGAACGATTCAAGTGCTGTCGCGCCGGACCAAAAATAACCCCGTGCTCATCGGCGAGCCGGGCGTCGGCAAGACCGCGATCGTCGAGGGTCTGGCGCTCCGCATCGTCAACGGCGACGTGCCGG
>JBKQRS010000339.1:0-27375 GCA_052143915.1 Bradyrhizobium sp. | reverse complement strand
GGCCGCTGATCCGCCGCGCAGGGGCCGAGCCACCTGGCCTCCATCGTCATCGTCATCTTGCCGCCCGGCAAGTCCTCGCTTTGTGACGTCACCGTCATTTTATATTCGCTGTCGAAACTGCCGGTGACGACGGAGTGCGCCGTCGCCGGTTTGCCGCCCACGGTGCAAACGGAATCGATCGTCATCGCATTCTCCGACCTTTTCACGTCGCGTTCAGGACATGCCGAAGACGCAAAGGGACCCGCACTCGACAGCAGCATCTGGTCGGTGGCAGCATCAATGCACTGCTGGATCACCCGCGCCTGGGCGTTGTCGTTATCGATGCTGGTCTTGACTTGCCACAAGCCTGGCTTGCGCGAGGGTAGCTCGGCCGCCATCGCCGGCGCCGCACCGATCAGCACCAGAAGCGAAACCGCTCCGGCAATCCGCATGAAACTCTCCTGTTTTCCTTGGTTCTGGTGGGGCTTGCAACCGCGCAATGCCACCGGCTAGAGGTGCCAATGCTTACGTATAGACGATCTGGTGGCGCATCACGAACGGGGCGAGCAAGCTGTGCACCTCGTCGGCGATTGCCTCGCGCGATTGCTCCGGGACCTGCGCGATCGTGACTGTAGCGATGCTGCCATGGCTGCCATGCGGACCGACCTGAACCTCACACTTGATACCTCTCTCCACGAGAGGCGCGAGAACGCCGGTGAATACCCGCCTGGCAGCATCCCACCGAAGCTGAGGTTTGAACACCTTGCCGACGCCGGTGAGCGGCATCGGATCAATTGGGATAATCTGCGCGGGAACGGCGGCGCGCTCGGGCGTGCGCTCACGGACCCAGGCTTCCAGCTCGCCTGGTTCAACGCTTGCACCTGGCTTCAATTGCACGTAGCCCACAGGCAACTCGCCGGCATAGGGATCCGGCTGACCGACCACGGCTGCAAGGCCAACGGCGGGATGCTGAAACATGATATCCTCGATCGGGCCGGGATCGATGTTGTGGCCGCCACGAATAACGAGATCCTTCGCGCGGCCGGTGATCCAGAGGTAGCCATCCTTGTCGAGACGACCCAGATCTCCGGAATTGACCCAATCTCCATCCACGAACGCATTCTTGTTGTGGGCCTCGTTGAGATAGCCGCCGAAGACACCGGGTCCGGCCATGATCACGACGCCAATCTCGTCGGGCTCGCAGTCATGCTCGACGCGATTGTTCTCGTCGAGCTTGACGATGCGGACGCGGCTATAGGGTACTGGGAGGCCAACAGACCCCAAACGTATGGGACGATCCGGGTAAGCCATGGTGTGAACGCTTGAGGTCTCGGTCATGCCGTAGACTTCGATCACCGGGATCTTGAACCTTTCCTCGATCGCGCTGCCGACAGCCACGGGAATCGCCGATCCGCCGCCGGCCGCATATTGCAAGCTCGATAGATCGGCATTGCCGGGCGGGATCGCGAACGCTGCAGCCAGAACCGTCGGGACGCTGGACAGCGTCTGGGGCTTGAAGCGCTCGACAAGGCCCCAGATGTTCCTTACGGCTGCCGGATTACGCCATCCGGAGGGCGACAGAACGACCAGACAATTGCCGGCTGCCAGGCTGCTCAACGCCTGCGTGAGCGAGCCGCCGACGTGGAACAGCGGCATGCCAAAAAGCAGATTGGCTCCGGGTCTCGACTTGAGCAGGAGATTGCAGGCCCAGGCCTGATAGACTTGGTTGGCGTGGGTGTGGCGGACAAGCTTCGGTGTGCCGGTGGTGCCTCCGGTATGAAAGTAGGCTGCGGTCTGCTCGCCGGAAATCCGCCTGTTGCTGACGAGCCTGTCGGAAGGCTGCTCCTTGATGAGATCGCTGAAGGAATAAACCTTGTTCGCCGGATCGCCGGGGCCGTGGACCTGCACGATGGCTTTGAGGTGCTTCAGTTTCCCGCGAACTTGCTCCACCTTCTTCCATATGTCCGTGCCTGGCATCGGGCCGAGGGCGACAAGGATCGTGGTGTTGGCGGCCTGCAGGATCTCCGCGATTTGATGCGGCTCCAGAAGCGGGTTGACGGGATTGGCGATGCCGGCGGCTTCGGCGCCGAACAGCGTGATGAAGGCCTCCGGCAACAACGGAAGCAGGAAGCTCACCACGTCGTTGCCGGAAGCTCCGAGCGCATTGAACATGTTGGCAGCTTGCGTCACGCGCGCGACGAAATCGCGGTAGGAAATGACTATCGGCGTGTCTGTCGGGTCGGCATTGGGAAGAAACTGGATGGCGGGTGCATCGGGATTCCTGGCCGCACCGAGCTTGATGGCGTCATAGGTACTCTGGGCAGCGATGCGGTCAGCGTAAGGGATTTTTTCGAAGGCGCGGAGATCGGCTTCCGTGGCAAAAACCGGATATTCGTTGCCGATCAATCGATCGAGTGAATGTATGCCCGCCATTCCCTGTCCTCCGCATGTGTCGTTTTCCCAGGTTCTTCATTGAACTCTTCTTGGTGCCGAGATCTCGATCCCGCACCTGCACCCTTCTGGATCGGCGGACGAGCGGGACCGCGACAGATAGAATTATCGATTATTTGCTTCGCGTCCATCCCGGAAGAAGTCACCTCCAGCCGGGACAATGCAGGCCATGAACTCATCATGGTGCCGTGGGGGCGCGCTCCGGTGAATCTTTGCATCGCAGCGAAATGACGCGGCGTGTCAATTCCACTCGTCACGACAAATCACGCGCCCGAGGCTTCGATCTCGACGACAATCCTTCCGGTCGTTACCTGCTCGCCCTGTGTGACGTCGATGGCGGCAATCGTGCCTGAAACCGGGGCATGATGAACATGTTCCATCTTCATCGCCTCCAGCGTAACGACCGGCTGACCGGCCGTCACGCGTTCGCCCTGTTTGACCAGAATCGCGACCACGCGGCCGTTCATTGCGGCACGGATCCTGCCATCGCCGCTGCTCGCCGCCGTCGCCGCCGGTGCTGACCTCGTGAGATCGCGGGCCGAAAGCGTGATGCCCTGGCGCAGGATATAAAGGCGATCACCGTCACGGAAGAATCTTGCCGATTCGGTGAGGCCGTCGCTGGAGAAGCGGATCGCCTCGCGGCTGAGTTCGTCGATCTCGAACCTGTACCCCGTCCCATCGAGGCGGACCGCATAACCGCCATCGCGCTCACGCACGACCTCGAGATCGTGGATATCAAGATCCAGTCCAACGCGGGCAGGAAGCGGAAACGTCGCCGCCAGCGTCCGTCCGGCCCGCCATGGCGGCGCGAAAGGATCCGTCACGTAGAGCAGCAATGCCGCGAAGGCTGCATCCGAACGGGGGTCCTTGCGCGGGGCAAGCAGATCGGCACGGTAACGTTCGATGAACGCGGTGGTGGCCCCCCTTGCCGCAAATTCCGGATGCCGCAGGCAGGCGGCAAGAAACGCCTGATTGGTCGTGACGCCGAACGCGGCGGTTTGTTCGACGCCGTGAACAAGCCTGCGCCGCGCCTCATCGCGGGTGGCGCCGTGGCTGATCAGCTTGGCGATCATCGAATCATAGAACGGCGGAATCTCCGAGCCGGACTGCAGCGCGTGCTCGACGCGAAGTCCGTCCGGCATCCGCCACAACGCCATCCGGCCGGACTGCGGCATGAAGTCATGGGCCGCATCCTCCGAGCACAACCTGACCTCGATGGCGTGGCCGGAGAATTGGATATCCTGCTGCCGAAGCCCGAGCGGCTCGCCGCTGGCGACGCGCAACTGCAATTCGACGAGGTCGAGCCCGGTGATTGCCTCGGTGACGGGATGCTCGACCTGCAGGCGCGTATTCATTTCCATGAAGTAGAATTCACCATCTTGGTCGAGCAGGAATTCCAGCGTACCGGCACCCTCATAGCCAATCGATTTGATCGCGTTGACCGCAATGGCACCCATGCGCGCCCGCAATTCCGGCGTGACTTTCGGCGACGGCGCTTCTTCAATCAACTTCTGGTGCCGTCGCTGAACCGAGCAGTCGCGCTCGCCGAGATGGATGGCATTGCCGAAGGCGTCGCCGAATACTTGAATTTCGATGTGGCGGGGATCGATGATCGCGCGCTCCAGGATCAATGTGGCGTCGCCGAACGCGCTTAGCGCCTCGGCGCGCGCACCGCGCAAGGCATCGGGGAAGGCTGCTGCATCCGCGACCAGCCGCATTCCGCGCCCGCCCCCGCCGGCAACGGCCTTGATCATCACGGGGAAGCCGATGCTGTGGGCCTCGGCCAGCATCGCGGTATCGCTCTGGTCCGCGCCCTGATAACCGGGCACGCAGGGTACGCCAGCGGCCTGCATGATCTCCTTGGCGCCGGCCTTGTTACCCATCGCCTTGATGGCTTCCGGCGACGGCCCGATGAACACCAGACCTGCATCGCGGCAGGCCTGCGCAAATTCCTCATTCTCGGCGAGAAAGCCGTAACCCGGGTGAACCGCACCCGCGTCGCTTGATTTGGCCGCCGCGATCACAGCACCAATGTTGAGGTAGGATTGTGCCGGCAGCGCCTCGCCGATCCGGACGGCCTCATCCGCTTCGCGCACATGCAGGCTTTCCAGGTCGGCATCGGAATAGACCGCGACCACGCCATAACCGAGCCGGCGCGCGGTGCGCATGATTCGCAGCGCGATCTCGCCCCGGTTGGCGATCAGGATCTTGCGGAACGGCCTAACCCGCGTCGGTCTGCTCATGGCCGCGCGACCGAAAACTGCATGCGCTGCGGGATGCGCGACTCGGCCTCGCGGCAGATCGCCAGCACCTCGCACAAGATCGCCCTGGTGTCACGCGGATCGATCACGCCATCGTCGAGCACCCGGGCGCTGGTCGAAAATACGTCCATCTGGCCGTCGAACACCCCGATGATCTGTGCCTTCATCGCATCAAGCTTTTCCTTTTCGATCGGCTTGCCACGCCGGATCGCTGCGGCCTCGGTCACGATCGCCATGGTTTCGGCCGCCTGTTCTCCGCCCATCACCGCGGTCTTGGCGTTGGGCCACGAGAAACAGAAACGCGGGTGAAACCCGCGTCCACACATGCCGTAATTGCCGGCACCGAAGGACGCGCCGCAATAGATCGTGATCTGCGGCACGGTGGCTGAAGTCACGGCCTGGATCATCTTCGAGCCGTGCTTGATCATGCCGGCCTCTTCATAGGCCTTGCCGACCATATAGCCGGTGGTGTTGTTCAGATACAAAAGCGGCGTGCGCGACTGGCAGCAAGCCTGGATGAAATGCGTCGCCTTGTTGGCGCCATCGGGATCGAGCGGGCCATTATTGGTGATGATCCCGATCGGCTGCCCCTCGACGCGGGCGTGGCCGCAAACGGTGGCAGGGCCGTAATTGGCGCCGAACTCGACGAAATCGGAATCATCGATGATGCGCGCGATCACCTGGCGCATGTCGACCGGCCGCTTGTGGTCCATCGGCATGATGCCGAGCAATTCTTCCGGGTCGTGGCGAGGCCGGCGATGCGACGTGGTGCTTGCACCGGGCCGGTCCCATTCCAGGTTGGCCATGATGTCGCGCGCGATGCGCAGCGCATCGCGGTCGTCCTCGGCGAGATAGTCGCCGAGCCCGGAAACTCTGGTGTGCATCTCGGCGCCACCGAGTTCCTCTTCGGTGGCGATCTCACCGGTCGCAGCCTTCAACAGCGGCGGCCCGGCGAGAAACGCCCGCGTCCTGCCGCGCACCATCACGATATAATCCGACAGCCCGGTCTGGTAGGCGCCGCCGGCCGTGGACGAGCCATGCGTCACCGTGACCACCGGCAAACCTGCCGCCGACAGCCGCGCCAGATTGCGAAAGATGTTGCCGCCCCTGACAAAATCCTCGACCCGGTAGCGCAACAGGTTGGCGCCGGCGCTTTCGACCAGCTGCACGTAAGGCAGCTTGTTCTCCAACGCCAGCTCCTGCACCCGCAGCGTCTTGTCCAGGCCGTAAGGCTGCAGCGCGCCGGCATCGATGCCGGCATCGTTGGCGCTGACCATGCAGCGGATGCCGGCGACGAAGCCGATGCCGGCGATCAGCCCGCCGCCGGGAACGCTCTTGTCGGGGTCGGGCACATCGAACCGGTAACCCGCGAGCGTGGAGAGTTCGATGAAGGGCGCGCCGGGATCGAGCACCAGCGCCACGCGCTCGCGCGGCAGCAATTGCCCGCGCTTGTGAAAGCGGTCCTTGGCGGCGGCCGAAGCCGCCCGCGTTCGCTCCTCCAGCGTACGCATGCGCGCAATCAACGCCAGCATTCCGGCGCGATTATTCCTGTAGGCGTCGCTGCCGGGCGCGATCGTCGATTCAATAACGGCCATTTCCGACTACACTTTCCAGGACTACGTGCCCTCTTTCGCGAAGTGTTGGGCAAACGCCTCGCGCAGTTCGACCTTGCGGAGCTTGCCGGTCGCGGTCATCGGCATTTCGTCGAGGATCCTGATGAATTTCGGCACCTGGAAGCCGCCGAGATGCTTGCGGCAATGCTCGATGATTCCGGCTTCATCAGCCTGCGCGCCCGGCTTCAGTTTGACGAAGGCGGAGACCGCCTCGCCCCATTGCGGGTGCGGCAGGCCGACCACGGCGGCATTCTGCACGGCGGGGTGGGCGAGCAGGGTTTCCTCGATCTTGACGGAGGCAACATTCTCGCCACCGGACTTGATCATGTCCTTCTTGCGGTCGAGGAACAGCACCTCGCCATGCTCGTCGATGACGGCGAGATCGCCGGTATGATGCCAGCCGAATTTGCGCGCCTCTTCGGTCGCCTTCGTATCCTTGTAATATCCCATCATGACGTTCGGCCCGCGATGCACCAGTTCGCCGGGCTGGCCGCGCGGCAAGAGATTGCCGCTTTCATCCATGATCGCGGTCTCGTTGACGATCAGCGACTCGCCCCAGTAATTGCCGAAACGCTTGAGCTGGACCTCGGGGCGCGACATCGTGGTGGCCGGATACATTTCGGTCTGACCGCTGGTGAGAACAAAATTCGGGCACAGATCGGCTATTGCGCGTTCGAGCAGCGGACGGCCCATCGGCGCCATCGTGTAGATGCAGGTCCGCAAGCCGGAGAGATCGAACTCCTTGCGGCGCGGATGATCGAGGATCGCCTGATACATCAGCGACAAGCCGACGAAGACGGTGAGCTTGTCGCGTACGATGGCTTCCATGCACACCACCGGATCGAAGCCGCGCATCAGCGCCATGCGGCCGCCGACCGACAGATAGCTCAGCAGCAGCACATGGCCGGCGCAATGGAACAGCGGAAACTGGCCGGTGATGCCGTCGTTGCGGCTAAGCTGCATCTCGACGGCGTTGCTCATGACGGCCATGACCACGGCGAGGTGGCAATGCATCGCGCCTTTCGGCCGCGAGGTGGTTCCCGAAGTATAGATGATCATCGCCAGATCGCGGTCGTCGATGTCGATCTCCGGCTCGATCTCGGAACGGCCTTGCAGCAGATCGTTGAAGTTTTCCAGGCCTGCCGCGGCGGCGGTACCGGCCAGATCGACCGCGATCAGGTCGATGCCGCGTTTTTGCAACGCCGCACGCCGGTCCGGCTGGCCGTAGAGATTATCGTCAATCAGTGCGAAACGCACCTCCGCGTGATTGAGGATGTAGTCCATGTCGGCCGGCCCGAGCATGGTGTTGACAGGCACCCAGACCAGACCGGCGCGATGAATGCCGAACAGCGCTTTGACGAATTCGACCGAATTGTTGCAGATGGTGGAAATCTTCTCGCCGGGCTCGAGGCCCCGCGCGACCAGATAATTGGCAAAGCGATTGGCGTCGCGCTCGAGCTCCTTGAAAGTCACGCGCCGCGCGCCGTCGGTGACGGCGGTTCGATCGGGGAAGCGCGCCGCCGCGCGTTTCAGGAGGTCGCCGATCGCCACCCGGCCGATCCGTCCCGGACCGGCCACGCCGCCGGTTGCCGCAAGATTGGTCATGACGTCACACTCCCTCATCTAGGTCACTCCGGGTTCGCGATGCGACCTCGGTTTGACGGCTTAGTGGAGAATTCCAAAAATCTGCCGTGCCTCAGTCGGTGTCGCTATGTCGCGCCCCGCGCGGCGCGCGCAGGCCGCGATGCTTTCGATCAACTGGCCGTTGGACGTCACCTTGTTCCCGTCGGGCTGATAGAAGGTGTCTTCCAGCCCGGTGCGCAAATGGCCGCCAAGCTCCGCGCAGCGCTGATGCAGTGGCCAGATTTCCGCCCGTCCGATCGCGGTGACCTGCCAGTGGGCTTCGGGCAATTTCAATTTCAAGAGGATTGGCAGCAATTCGGGATCGGCCGGCATGCCGGAGGCAACGCCCATGACGAAATTATATTCCAGCGGCCCCGAATACATGCCGGTCTGCCGGTACATCCCGACACAGCGCACGATGCCGACGTCGAAACATTCAAATTCGGGGATCGTGCCGGCTGCCTTCATCACGTCGAGATAGTCCTGGACCTTCTCGACGGCGTTATCGAACATCATCGGCGGCCAGGCCCAAGTGTTGTCGGCTTTCACTTTGAGATAATTCAGCGAGCCGGCGTTGCAGGCGGCCATTTCCGGCCTGGTCTCGCGCACGCAGTCGAGCGCGCCCTGATAGTTGGGCCCGGACGTTCCCGTGGTGTGATTGATGATCACGCCCGGGCAGGCCTCGCGGATCGCCTGCTGAATCTCGCGGGAGACGGCTACCTCCCAGGACGGCAGGTGTCCCTTGCCCGGCATCTGCTGGCGCAAATGGATATGCATCACGCTGGCGCCGGCGTTGAAGGCGGATTTCGCCTCGCGCGCCATTTCCTCCGGCGTAACCGGGACGTGATGCTGCTTCGGGTCGGTCAGCACGCCGTTCAGCGCGCAGGTGATGACAGCCTTGTCGCTCATGGAGCCGCCTTGATTCTTTTGAGGTTTCCGCCCGAGGTCCGGCGGATCATGCGTCAGGCGTCATCCGGCTTCTTGCGTCCACGCGCTATCGCCGGCTGCGGCCCGGCCGCTGCGGTAGATCGCGAGATCGCGGGAGCCCGAGAAGATCGCGCGCGGCTTCAGCCCGTAAAAGCGCCGGATCGAGTGGCTGAAATGGGTCGAGTCGGGATAGCCGATATGCTGTGCCAGATGCGCGAGATTGAGGTCCTGATTGGCGAAGTGCAGCAGGTGGCGCGCGCGCTTCCAGGCGCGGAAGGTACGAAACGAGATGCCGGTCTCCTGCTTGAACAGGTGCAGGAAGCGCGACGATGATAGTCCGGCCTCCGCCGCGCAGCTTGCCGCCGTCACCGGATCGCCGGAAAACCGGCTGATTTGCGCGATCGCCTGCACCACGCGCGAATCGAGGGTACGCCGTGGCAGCGCGTCGCCAAAGCACATGATGTCAAACGCAGGGCTGAGGATATCGCCGTCGCATGGCTGATGCTGCAACTGCTCGCGCGCCGCGCGGATCCGGCCCACGAAAAACTGGCGTTCGGCTCCCGCCAGGCGCTTTGCAAGCAAATCCAGCGCGCCGGCGCAGACGGTTTCGGGTTCGATCAGGACGCAAATCGCCGAGCGATAGTCGCTGGCGATGGTATGCCGCAGATTCGGCGGCACCACCGCCAGTTCGCCATAACCCTCAACTGCGCCTTCGGCGGCCAGCCGAAGCCCACCCTTGATCGCAACATAGACGTGGAACGCGCCCGAGCAACGTTGGCGCGGACGGCCGAGCAGGCCGGCGTAAAAGACACGTTCGGGGGTAATCAGCATCAGATGGCCGGATTCGCGGCCTTTGTCGTCCATGGTCGAACCTCCTCGCGCGGCTCTTTTCGGCCGCTGTGCCTGGGTCGAGCATAGCGCCATTCCGGGTCGGTGCGAAGCATCGAACCCGGAAAGACGGAACCGCCCTGGGAGTTCAGGCGCCGAGGCGGGGAGCCACCTTCTGCCGTTCGCCGGCGAGTTGTTCCGCGGCGACCGCCCTTTTGTAACCGTCGCGTTGCTGCAGGCGTTGCCAATAGGCCGCGACGTTGGGTCCGAAATCTTTCGCCAGCCCGATATTTTCGGCGAGCCGTAACGCGTAACCGACGACGATATCGGCCGCGGTGAACCGGTCGGCGGCGAGCGTCTCCGTATTGGCGGTAGCGACCTCAACCGCCCGCAGCCGCCCCAGGAACCATTTGGCGTAGTCGGTCGCGACCTGCGGATTGCGCCGTTCTTCCGGTTCGAGCTGGGTGTAGCGCAGGACCAGCGTTTGCGGAAAGGTCAGCGTGGCATCACTGAAATACATCCAGTTCAGGAATGCGCCATAGGCCGCTTCGTCGACGCCGACGATCAGCGGCGTCGGGCCATGCCTTGTGCCGAGATAGTGACAGATGCCGGAAGACTCCGTCATCCTGGTCTCGCCGTCTATCATCAGGGGAATGGTACCGAGCGGGTTGAGCGAGAGATACTCCTTGGCGAATAGCCGCGGCGGGAACGGCAGCATTTTGAGGTCATAGGGCAGCCCCAGCTCTTCCAGCATCCACAGCGGCCGGAACGAGCGCGCGGCGTGGCAGTGATAAAGCGTGATCATGCGTCGTTCCCCTGGTTTCGATTCATTTCACTTCTGATTCATTCCGGGCAGCGTGCCCATCATCTTGCACAGCACCGACAGCATCACTTCGTCGGCACCGCCGCCGATCGAGGTCAGGCGGGTGTCGCGATAGGCGCGGCTGACGGGGGCCTCGTTCATGAAGCCCATGCCGCCCCAATATTGCAAGCAGGCATCGGTCAGTTCGCGACCCAGCCGGCCGGCCTTCAGCTTGGCCATGGTCGCAAGCCTCGTGACGTCCTCGCCAGCGATCAAAGCTTCGGCCGCGCGATAGGTCAGCGCGCGTAACAATTCGACCTCGGTCTGCATTTCCGCGAGCTTGAAGTGAACGACCTGGTTGTCGAGGATGCTCTGGCCGAACGCCTTGCGGTTTCGGGTATATTCGATCGTCTCGGCGATGATGAACTCATGCGCCTTGAGGCAGGCGGCGGCGGCCCACAGCCGCTCCTCCTGGAATTGCAGCATCTGGTAGGTGAAGCCGTGGCCCTCCTCGCCGATCCGGTTACGCTTCGGCACCCGGACATCATCGAAAAAGATCTGCGCGGTATCGGACGAGCGCATGCCCATCTTGTCGAGCTTGCGGGCCACCTGCACGCCCCCGCTCTTCATCGGCACGCAGATCAGCGACTTGTTGCGGTGTTTGGGCGCATCGCCGGTATTGGCGAGCAGGCAGATCCAGTCGGCCTGGACCCCGTTGGTGATCCACATCTTGCCGCCATTGATGACGTAATCGTCGCCATCGGAGCGCGCGCTGGTCTTGATCGAGGCGACATCGGAGCCCGCGCCCGGTTCGGAGACGCCGACGCAGGCCACCGCATCGCCGGCGATGGCGGGGGCCAGGAATTCGCGGCGCACCTCGTCGGAGCCGAACCGCGCCAGCGCCGGCGTCGCCATGTCGGTCTGCACGCCGATCGCCATCGGCACGCCGCCGCACCGGATGGTGCCAAGTTCTTCCGCCATCATCAGCGCATAGCTGTAATCGAGCCCCTGGCCGCCGAATTCCACCGGCTTGTTGAGGCCGAGAAAGCCCAGTTCGCCGAGCTTCTTGAATAACTCGTGCGCAGGGAAGATATCCGCCTTCTCCCACTCGTCGACAAAGGGATTGATTTCGGCGGCGATGAATTTTTGCAGCGCGCGGCGGACTTCTTCGTGGTCGGCGGTGAAGAGCATGTTATCCCCTTGTCATAACCCCATCTGCCGGCTGGCCAGATCCTTCATGATCTCCTCGCTACCGCCGCCGATCGCGTTGACCTTGACCTCGCGGTAGATACGCTCGACCTTGATGCCGCGCATGAAGCCGGCGCCGCCGAAAATCTGCACGGCTTCGGAGGCGCAGAACGCCATGGTCTGCGTCGCCTGGTTCTTCAGCATGCAGATCTCGGCGACCGGACTTTCGCCGTGATCGAGCCGCCACGCCAGCATTTCAAGCATCGCCTGTGAGGCCGCGACACGCTGCGCCATGTCGACCAGCTTGTGCCGGATCACCTGATGCTGCGCCAACGGCTTACCGAAAGTATGCCGCTGTTTGGCGTATTCCATCGCCTCCTCGAGGCAGACCCGCGCCGCCGCGGTGCAGCCGGCCGCCATGGTCAGCCGTTCGCTGTTGAAATTGTGCATGATGAGCTTGAAACCCCGGCCCTCTTCCCCAAGCAGGTTTCCGGCCGGCACGCGGCAATTGTCGAAATGCAAGGTCGCGGTGTCCGAAGCCCACCAGCCCATTTTCTTCAATAGCGTGCGCGACAGCCCGGGGGTGTCACCTTCGATCACCAGGAGGCTGACGCCACCAGGCCCGGGTCCGCCGGTGCGCACCGCGGTGGTGATATAATCGGCGCGCATGCCGGAGGTGATAAAGGTCTTCTCGCCGTTGACGACGTAGACATCGCCGTCGCGGCACGCCGAGGTGCGCAGGTTGGCGACGTCGGAGCCACCGCTCGGCTCGGTGATCGCGAGTGCGGAAATCTTTTTGCCGGCCAGGATCTGCGGCAGCACCCGCGCCTTTAATTCCGGGGTGCCGGCGCGCGCAATCGGCGGCGCGCCGATCGAACTGCTGTTCAGGCTGGCGCTGACGCCGCCGGCGCCGGCCCGCGCCAGTTCCTGTACCGCAACGATCCACATGAAATTGTCGACTTCGGTGCCGCCATACTCTTCCGGAAAGCCCAAGCCCAACAGGCCGATAGCGGCGGCCTTCTCGTAGAGCGCCCGCGGAAATCCTCCCGCCTCCTCCCATTGATGGGCGTAGGGCTCGATCTCCTTTTCGACAAAGCGGCGCACCACCTCGCGATAGGCCTCGTGCTCGGCCGTGTAGAATGGGCTGGCCATTCGTTTCGCTCCTGGATGCTTTTTGTCGTGACAGTCTACAATGTCCTGAAATCCCACGCTTAACTTGCGTCAACTGGCTGGCAGCCGACAGGACGAGTGCGGCGCGGGCTCACGAGACCACGACTAACTCATCATTCGCGTCAAGACTGAAATGAGGCGAAAACGCCCGTTGGGCGCTATGGCGAACCAGACCGCCCGGAGAACACAGGCCTTGGCCAAACTGGCGGAGAGAGTGTCAGTCAACCCCTATTGAAAGATAAAGCATTTCCGACATTCCTAGTCCAAAACCCACCATTTGAGCCGCGGGCCGAAATAGAATTTCGGCCGCCGGCAAAAGCCTGTTCAAGGTCCCTTTGCGCTGCGGCGACTCTTTCTTGTATGTCGCCCACTCTTACCCAGGGGTCTAGTTTGCTTGGGCGAGCGCATTCCTGATCAGCGTCGCGACCGAGCCGTCGTCGGTGAAGCCAAGCTCGCGCTCGTCGGCAACGTCCAGTTCGGGTAAGCGGCCGAATGTCGCCTCGATGCGATCGTCCGGACGGTATTGAATGAGTGACGCTCGTTCCGTTCCGTACACGTCTGCGATCCCTTCGACGATCTCGTCGACGGCGAGGCAAAGCGCCGGAACCTGAACGGCACCGCAATGGGCAATTGCACCGGCATGGATGAGATTGTTCACCGCCTGCGTGACCGACAGCCACCACGCGGTGGCGCTAGGCGACACCGGACAGCAATAGGGCTTCCCTGCTGACAACGCATGCAGGAGTTCGCTCATGTAGGCTGAACCGAATCCGGTCGCCGGCCCCGGTCGCGCCACGATGCCGGGCAGCCGCACCGAGATGGCCGAGATCTCGCCTCGCCTGACGTGGTCGGCCAGGGCGATCTCCACCATGCGCTTGTGCGCACCGTAGGTAATCGCTGGACGCGGCGGCATTCGCGAACTGACGGGACCGGAGCTCGGACCGTAGACCGCGATGCTGCTGGCGTAGACTACGCGAGGGCAGCGAGACATTGCAGCCAGTCGCTCCAAGAGGTCGAGCGAGGCGTCGAGGTTAACGCGGCGTCCGAGCCGCGGATCATTTTCAGCGAGCGCGCCCGGAACACTCGAGAGATGGAAGACAAGATCGAATTCGGCGCGAAAGATTGCGTCCATGACGGCGCGATTGTCGACCCCGCCGCAAATCCAGCGCACGCGCGCTGCTGCGGCCCAGGCTGGCCGCTCCGCCAGGTCGACGGCGACGATCTCAGGCCCGGCCGGCTCGCCGATCAGCGACTTCAACAACGCGCTGCCGATGAATCCCGCGGCTCCGGTGACCAGAATCCGCATCGGCTCAAGCGCCGCCGCGATCGGACGAACGAGGCGGGGCCGCAGACTCCTGGCGCTCGCCCGCCCGGACGACCTTCTGATCGATACGACCGAACGGTCCGTCCCGCCCGTCGGCGAAGCGCGCCTGCATGGACACGCGATCGCCGAATCTCAGGAACGGCGTCCTGGCCGCGCCGTGATCGAGCATTTCGATGGCTCGTATCTCCGCGAGACAGCTCGAGCCCACCGAGCGATCCACATTGGACACGGTTCCCGATCCGATGATCGTCCCCGCGGTGAGGCGGCGCGTTTTCGCCGCGTGCGCAATCAAGTCGGCAAAGCTGAACGCCATTTCGCGGCCAGAGGCGGCGCCGATCCGCTCCCCGTTGCGCCAAATGCTAAGCTGCATGTCGACGCGTCGGTCACGCCAAGCCTCGCCGAGTTCGTCCGGCGTCACCGCGATTGGCCCAAAACTCGTTGAGGGTTTGGCCTGGAGGAAACCAAATCCGGTCCGCACCTCGCGCGCGCCGATAGCGCGCAGGCTCCAGTCGTTGATCTGCACCAGTAGCCGGATGTGCGTGCCACACTGCGCGGACGATTTTGCCATCGCCACCTCGTCGACGATCACACCGAACTCGCCCTCAAAATCGATTCCGTCCGCCTCGGTCACAAAGGGCACGTCGGCCTGCGGTCCGAGAAAATCGTCACTCGCTCCCTGGTACATCACCGGGATCGTGTCAAAATCCGGAATCGGCGGCTTGTCGAAGGCAAGATCCATCAGCCGCCCGTGATTGAGAAATGCCGATCCATCGCACCATTGCGGCGCGCGCGGCAATGGCGCAAGGCAGCGTGCGGGATCGAACGGCACGGCATCGTCCGTGCGGCCGTCGTCGAGCCGTTCGTTGAGGGCGCGCAGGGGCGCCTCCACCGATTGCCAGCGGCGGAGCGCCGTCAGGAGGTTCGGGGCGATCGCGCGCGCGTCGACTGCCCGCTGGAGATCCCTGGAGACGACGACGAGTTGACCGTCGATCGTTCCGTCGTCGTAGGTCGCAAGTCTCATGAGCCGACCTTTGATGGATTGACTTCATCGCTGAATTGTCCATCGACGAGCATGAACAGCATCCGGCACGGCCTGCCGCTTCGGTTGGCCCAAGCATGGTTCGTGCCACGCTGGATCACGACGTCACCGGCTTTCAGGTTCGCTTCGCCCTGGTCGAGCACCAGCGTGATCTCCCCGAAGATGACGATCCCGTAGTCGACGGTTTCGGTGCGATGCATCAACGGATGCGGCGAATCCGGTCGCACGGTCGATGCGTGGACATCGCCGACCTGGCTAAACGCATCCTTCATCCGCGAGGCACCACGCTTCAGGAAGTCCTCGGTGTCGGGCGGGATATCGACGAAACGGATGCGCGTGCCGTTCGTCGGCGGCGGCAGACGCAGAGGACCAATGGTGGGGTCGGGTCCGTTATCGATGGAAACAGGCGTTGCCGCGGTGCTCCACACCTCATGGAAGATGGTCCCCGGAATTGCGGCGAGCTCGATCACCATCGGTAGGGAGCCATCGGTGACGATCACGGCGTCCCCCTGCGCATCGTGACCAGTCACGACACGGCGAATTTTTGCAAGCGACATCGTCATTCCTTCTCCTCGGATCAGGCAATTTCGAGGGATCGCGGGCCTGCGACCTCTGCGCTCGTGGCAAACACTCGCGAGAACAACAGGACTGCGACGGTCGAGATCGCGATCGCGCCAAGTCCCAGCGCCTGGTAGCCGAAGGATTGAACCAGCGTGCCGCCGAGGATCGGGCCGACCGCAGCTCCAATCATCAGCATGGCCGGCGTTCCCGCAAGCGCGCGCGCCGTCGGATCGAGTCGCGACAGCAAACCGAAGGCGAAGGTGTGCGTGAAGATCATCACCGCGGCAAACAGCACCGTCGGGACCGCATAGGCGACAAAGCCGCTGCCGAAGGTAATCGCTACCGCGATGATCGCCTGACAGATCGGCCCCGCGAGCACCACGGTTCTCGCCGACAGCTTCCTTTCCAGCACAGCCGCGAGCGGCGCTGGCAGGAGATTGACCAGGCCAAGCGCGATCAGCACGCCGGTGACCGCCTCCATCCCGAAACCCTTATCGATCCCGATGCGCTCGATGAAGCTGAACATCATCGCCTGGGTCAGCGCCATGCAGCTCACTCCGGCCACGCCGAACCACACGGCCCGTGAAAGGTGGCTGACGTCAGCGACCAGGTTCTCCTCACGCGCGACGGCGGCGGGAAACGCGATCGCCGCGATGATCGCGGCAATCGCCATCACGGCGGAGAACACCGCAAACAGCGCGCGTCCTCCAAACGCGGCGATCAGGTTCGGCGTCGCGCCTAAGAAGACGATCGCGAAGACGCCCAGTGCCATGCCGACTATCGCAAACAGGCGATGTGGATTGGCGCTCCGCGCGATCGTCCCATGCGTGAAGCTGAGGCCGCAGGCGGCCGAAGCGCCCGCAAGCGCGTGCAGCACGGCCAGCGTTGAGAAATCCGTGACCCACGCTGCGGCGAAGAAGGCAAGCGCGGCAAGCGCGAAGCCGCCGACCACCGCCAGCCGCGCATTCATGCGGTTGAGGCGTGGTGCAAAGAACAGGCTGCTGAGCACCGCGCCGATCAGGAACAGCGTTGCAAGCCCGCCCGCCTGCTGAGGCGCGAACTTGTACTGCGCGATCAGGGCGCCGACCCAGACCGGCAAAGCGACGAGGTCGACCATGCCGGCGCAGTGCGCCACCATCAGTGGAAGACGGCCTGACCAGCGTTCCGTTGTCGATTGCATTCCTATTTCCCCCTTCTCTGTGACTTGTGTTTCGGCATGACAGCACCGAGCCGCGGGCTGCGCTCGTAGCCTTCCGCCGGATCAAATCGGCTGCGTCAGTGCCATCACGGACTCCCGCATGATCCTCGCATGTTCCGCTTTGTCGCCGTTCTCCATCTCGATCCGGCAGAGCCTTTCCGAATTCTCGATCACCATGCGGCAACGCTCCCAGCGCCGCGCATGGAAACCGTCGAACGCGTCTTGCAAGCTCGCCGCCTTCGCGAGCTCCTCCGCAAGAACGATGCCGCTCTCGATACCGATGCCGGCGCCGGATGCCAGATGGGGCGTGGTCGCTGCAATCGTATCGCCGATCAAGATGACGCGACCGCGATTCCACGGTGCGGGCACGAGAAGGTTGGTGAGCGGGCGATAGTCGATCGCGGCCTCGGGGGCGAAGAGATGGGGGCGAAGCGCGGCAAGAACCGGATCGCTGAATGCTTCGATCATGCCGTCGACTAGCTGCGGCCAGGTCTTTGCATCAATGCGCAGCTTCTCCTGGCGAGCCTCGGTGATGAACATATACAGATGCGTCAGCGAGACCGGGTTCACACCGACCTTCACCCCGCCGCCTAGCCACATGCGCGGACGCACAATGTCAGATGGCCTCGGCAGAACCGCCCGCCAGACACCTTGTCCGATATATTGCGGTGGCTTGACCTCAGGGAAAAACCGTTCGCGCGTTTTCGAGTGAACGCCGTCGGCGGCGACGACGAGATCGTAGGTATCGATCGTCCCGTCGGTGAAGGCGACGGTCACCTGTTCGCCCGTCTGCTCGATTGCTTTGTAGGTGCATCCGACACGAACCGCGACACCGCCTGCATGAGCGGCATCGGCGAGGATTCGTCCCAGCTCCGGCCGCATGATCCCGCCGCCGCCAGGAACGTCGGAGCCTGCGACCTTGGGCGTCGGGATCTCGCCGATCTTCTGCCCGGTGGGCGTGAACAGATCGACGCCGCTGGAGGTGAAACCGCGCCTTGCGAATTCGTCGAAGACACCGATCGTCTCGAGCGCGCGCAAGGTCGGACCATTCACGGTGATGCCGGCCCCTTCAGGACGCCAGTTGGGATCGATCTCGACGAGATCGACGTCAATGCCGGCTTTGCGCATCTGGATGGCCGCAGCCATGCCGGAAAATCCGCCGCCGACTATCAATACCTTACGAACCACCGCCATGGTGTCCCTCCTCTCGACGCTCGCCTTTTCGGCTGCCTTATTCTTCTGTTACCAAGAGATCGCCGCGCGCATCGATGACGATCGGCACGGCGGTCAGTCTTTTGCCGATGCATGGACCCCGAACGCATGTCCCGCTATCGGGGAGGAATTCCGCCCCATGCGCGTGACAGACGATACGCGTACCGTCGGCATTCTGATAAGCGTCCTTGCGCCAGGCCATAGGCGCTCCGTCAACATGCGGGCACGCGTTGCGCCAAGCCCGCAGGACACCGCCCGACCGAACAACGAACATCGTATCCTCGCCGGACTCGTACGGATCGAAGCCGCGCGATTGACCCTCGCCGATCTCTTCGGCCCGGCCAAGCCGGAGCATCCCTGCAATCTTCACCTCAGGCGTAGTCGCCATTTTCGTGGATTCCCGGACCCGGCGCCCATTTCTTGCGCATCTTCAGAAGGAATGTCTGTGACGCATCGGCGGACAATGCGGCCTCGCGCGGCGTCCAGCTGGCGTCATGCAGATCCATGTCTGCGTCCATCTCGATGTGGCAGGCAAACGGGCTGTTGAAGTACCAGAACCAGTTCGAGCCCAGGATGTGGCGGCCAGGTCCCCAGAACGCCTGATAGCCCTTTTCCACGAAGCGGTAGCCGTTGGTGATCATCTCCGACGGACCGCCGAAATGGAACGTGAAGTGCTCGACGCCGTGCATATGCGGCGGCGCCGCAATCAGGAAATGAGTGTGATGGTCAAGCGACCCCGCCGGCTGCAGAAACGGGCCGGTCGCGGTGAAGCGATCCGTGCAGCGAAAGCCGAGCCGGTTGACATAGAAGGCCTCTGCCTTCAACACGTCGGGCACGAAATACACTACATGCGACAGCGAGCGCGGGCGGATCACCGTTCCGGGCGGCGGCACGCCGAGGCTGTTGACCGGACGGAACACCAGCCCACCGGGCGCATTCGAGACTTCGCCTGGCAGCACGAAGGGCCGGCGCGCGGTCACGCGAAAGCCGATGACGAAATTCGAATCGTCGATCGATTCGATCGAACCGTCGGGCAGGCTGCGGACCTCACGATCCCTGCGCAATTCCGCCTCGATCGCCTGCAACGTCGCGCTGTCGGCGACGCCCATCACGGTCTTGCGCAGGCGGCAGCCCGAAGCAGGCGCCGCGGGCAGCCGCGGATTGTCGTCGCGCGCGATCACTACCGACGTGCCGTCCATCGCCTCGAACCGTCCTCCCGCATCCGAAACGTCGACGGGTGTCAATCCGTAATCGATGAGGAAGCGTGCAGCACCGGGCACGTCGTCCAGGCCGAAGATCAAACTGTCCAAACCTACGATTTTCATACTTTCCCTCCGGAACGCCGGCATTCAACTGATGCGACCGCCCAATGCATCGGCCACCCAATCGGCGATGTACTGGCCCGCATTGATGCTGTTATCGAAGCTCGCATGCTGCGCGCCACCTTCGCGGTCGGTGAAGACCTTGAGCTCGCGCTTCGGACTGTTCACGAGATGCTCGTAGGTGCGCTGCGCCCAATGCAGGGGAATCTGCGAGTCCTTCTCGCCATGGGTCACAAGGAACGGCACCTGGATGCGGTCAAGGATGCCGTCGAGATGAACGTTCTCGGCAATCGCCACGAATTCGTCCTGGCCCTTGGCGCCCCAGACCCAGCGTACATGTTCCCAATAATGCGGGACCGGGAAGCTGCCTTCCTTCTGCAGCCGTTTCTTCTGCACGTCGCGCCAATCATGATTGGCGCCCCAGGCGACGCCGCAGGCGAAGCGCGGCTCAAAGGCGACGGCGCGCGGACAGAAATAGCCGCCGAGCGAAACACCCTCCAATCCGATCAGCTTGGGATCGACGTCGGCCCGCGTCTCGAGCCAGTCGACGACCCGGCTCGCCCAATGCTCACTGTCGTAGCGGGCCGTCAGGCCGTGGAGCCGCAACGCCTCGCCGGATCCCGGCTGGTCAATCACGAGCGAGGAAACGCCGCGCTTGGCAAGCCAGGCCGGCAACCCGACGCGGTACTTCATCTCCTTGGTTGAATCGAGCCCGTTGACCTGCACCAGGAGCGGAGCCGGACCTTCGACCCCATCGGCCCGCACGAGAAGGCCCGCGATGTGGGCGCCCTCATAAGGGATTTCGACACGCGCGCAATTCTCCCTCGCCAGGCCGATGCCCGTGGCGAACACGTCGAGAAAGCGGCGATAGAGTTCAAGGCGGCCCGGCGCACCGTGCGCCTGCAGCCGTTCACAGGTGATCAGATAGGTGGCAGCGCGTCCGTATTTCTCGCCGGCTGACAACAAGCGCCCGCGCGCCTCGTCCTCGGCCGCAAGATCGCAGAGCTTGTCGGCCATGCGCGACCAAGTCTCGCGGAAGGCTGCCGTACCTGCGGCATCGGGCTGGCGGGCGGCTTCCTGCAGAGGCGCACACATTTCCTCGATCTCGCCGATCCTGGCCCCCATTTCGATCGCGAGATCGACCGAGAGATTCCAGACGTAGTTCGTCGGAAAATACTTGAACATGGACCTACTCACGGCGCACGAGCGCGCCCCTGGACGTTCTTCCCGATGCTCAGGTAGCGCCCTTTAACTCCTTTGAAAAATTGATTATAAACATCCCTCATATCGATTTCATAAATGCATCATTGAACGACCTTAGCGATGCGCTTCAATAACAAGTTCGATCTCAACCTTCTGGTCGCCCTCGATCATCTGCTGCACCTGTGCAGCGTCAGCGGGGCAGCGACGCGCATGAACGTGACACAGTCCGCGATGAGCAACGCCCTGCTTCGCCTACGCAACTACTTCGATGACGAACTTCTGGTGAAGATCGGGCGCAAGATGGAGTTGACCCCCCGCGCCGAGGCGCTGAAGGATTCCATCAGGGACTTGCTGGTCCGGGTCGACTGGACGATCGCTTCAACGTCGGAATTCGATCCGGCTCAATCCGACCGTTGCTTCAAGATCCTCGCGTCCGACTACACCATGGCGACCCTGGTGCCGGCGCTGCTTGCGCGCTGCGAAACGGCCGCTCCCCGCGTTCGCTTCGACTTCCTCCAGCAGGTTCAGGCGCCCGAACGCGCCCTGGAGCGTGGTGACGTCGACCTGCTTATCATCCCGCAAGAATTCAGCTCAAAACTTCACCCTTCGGAGGTCATCGTCGAGGAGGATTTTTGCGCCATCGCCTGGAGCAAGGGGAAGTTCGGAAAGGGAAAGCTTTCGCGGAGCGACTATACCAAGGCGTCCCATGTGGTGATGCGGCCGGCCGTCGCGGTTCAATCCCTCGCGACGCGCTACCTGGAACAAAGCGGAGTGACGCGGAACGAGGCGATCTCGACCTACGCCTTCACCGCCATTCCGCATCTGGTGGTGGGAACCAATCGCATCGCCACCCTGCACCGACGGCTCGCGAAACTTGCGCAGCGAAGCCTCCCGATCCGCATCATCGAACTGCCGGTAGCGTTGCCCGTCATGCAGCAATGCGTTCAATGGCACCGCTACCGCTCGAATGACGCCGGCCTGATCTGGTTGCGCGACACCATGCGAGCAGCTGCTCTCGACCTGCGCTAACTCAAGATGCCGAGAACCGGCGCATTCGCACCGGCTCTCTATCGATGCCCCCTCGGGACAAGGTGAGGTCTTCGCGTAATCACTCGGATCAGTGCTTGCCGGGTCCGGCACCCGGCGGCGGTGCAGGCACCCAGATCGGGAAAGCCACGTTGGCCCAAACGGTGTCGGCCTTGGTGCCATTCTCCACGTAGAACGTGTGCTGGTAGTTCAGGTTTATTTGAACCGGACCTGCGTTGTAGGTGACCGAGGGGCCGAAATTCAGCGCCCGAAGACGGTTGCCATCCTGAATGCCTGCAGCATTGAAGGCCTTGATTCCGTTCACGGTGTCATCTGCATATTGCTGGATGTAACCGCCGACCATGCCCAATTTCCAGGGGCCGATATTGTAGCCCGAGGTGAAGTCGACCGCCAAAGCGTCGCCACTCCTGTACTGCTGCTGCCCCCCCGTAAAGACGTTGACCGACTCCGTGTTAGTTCCGTTGAGCAGCAACCGTGGCGAGACCGCGAATTCGAACCCCTTGGGATCGGCGTAACGATACGCGAACACCGGCGAGATGGTGGTGTAGTTGGTGCCCACATTGAGGGGCTTGCTGGGGGAGTAGGTGCCAGTGTTCGGCATGATATCGAGCCCGAGCGTGACGCTGTGCATCGGCGACAGCGCCCAGTTCAGGATGACTGGCGAGATCGTCAGGTTCGCAAACCCGTTGGCCTGGAACGTGCCCCCCGGGTTCGAATTGTCGATGTGCACGTACGGGACAACAAGCTGAGAATAGACGTGGGCGCCGAAGAACTCGCCGGGATAACTGGCGAGAAACCTAGCCGTTTCCGAGACCGCCGAAAGCTGGAATGGAATGGGCAGCTTGTTGCCGCTTCCATCATAGAGACCGTTCGCGCTCGTGTAGCTGGTCTGGCTGATCGCAAAGAGACCCGGGATCGGCGGAAACGCGCCGACGAAAACGCCTGGCGAACCGGCTGGGTAGTTGGTCACTGCGTTCTCTGCAGCCATTGCTCCATTGACCGTACCAACCAGGAGCATCAATGCGGAAAGCTTTAGTACTCGCTTCATAATCCCCCCATGCGCAGTCGTCCTCGCAAGCGAGGTCGCGGGCGCCATCCCCAAGTTCATTCATTTGTGCCGACGCGCCACCGACCGTCGGAATGGCGTCATATTCCCAAATTCCTGCCATTCGTAAAATTGATCGTTGTGATCCGAGATATTTACTAGAATGATGTATTCGGAAGCGGATCCGACCTGATGGATTCAGCGACATGTCAATCGTCGTCCAAATTGGCTCTGACTCACTTTGATGCAGTCCGATGTCTGCGCTTTGATTGGGAGAAATCAGCGCCTTGCAGCATGCACTCGCCGCTGCAGTCTGATGCCGCGAAGGTTTGTGGTAGAGCGCACTTCCGTCCGGCTGTGGCAGCGGGGGAGGCACTTTGGCGTCCGCTTGTCGGGAAGAGCGGCGCCGTGGGTCTTGCTAGATTGATGCGGCTCGCAGATCTCGCGGAGATGCTTCGCGCGGTCGTCTTGTGCCCGAATTCGCAGGTCGTTATTAAGACGGAAGGCGCAACCGACTCGAACAATCCGGTTCTGTTTCTGCAGCAAGCTGTACCCGGCGACGGGTAGAACAGATTGTCCGTTTTGCTCGCTCTACTATCCTACTCTACGACGAGCGCGTAATCGAACTGCACCATCGGATCTACGTGCTGTATCGAATGGGATGAAGATACAGAAGCAAAGGAAAAGTGGCACAGCAATCTGGCCGTCCGACCACAAAAACGTCGCACGAGATCCGTTTTGTTCTCGGTCAGCGGAGTCTATTGCTCCAGCTCATCAGAGACATTCAGACCTGCATGCGGTCCAGCGCTTTCCGGAGTCAAAAATCGAAAAACATATTTAGAATCAACGAGATATGGCGGAGAGAGTGTCAGTCAAGCGTCATTGAAAGATCAGGCATTTTCGACCTTCCTAGGCCATAACCTACCGTTTGAACCACGGCCGGAAAATGGGATTTCGTCTTCGACGAACGCCGGTCCCCGCCGAGTATGGGCTAGATTCCTCCAAGGCAAAGATATTTGATTTCGAGGTAATCCTCGATCCCATATTTCGAGCCTTCGCGGCCGTTGCCGCTTTCTTTCATACCGCCGAAGGGGGCAACTTCAGTCGAAATGATTCCCTCATTGATCCCGACGATGCCGTACTCAAGCGCCTCGGCGACGCGCCAAACTCGCCCAATATCGCGGCCGTAGAAATAGGCCGCAAGGCCGAACTCGGTATCGTTCGCAAGCCGGATCGCCTCCTCTTCGGTCGTGAACCGGAACACCGGCGCAACAGGACCGAAGGTTTCCTCGCGGAAGATCAACGTGTCCGGTGTGGCATCCGCCAATACCGTCGGCTCGAAGAACGTGCGGCCAAGCGCGTGGCGTTTGCCACCGACGACGACGCGGGCTCCGTTGGAAACGGCGTCGGAAATATGCTCTTCAACTTTTTCGATGGCCGCCATGTCGATCAGCGGACCAATCGTAACGCCTGGTTCGAACCCGTCACCGATCTTGAACGCGCTAACCGCCTCGGCCAGACGCGAGACAAACATGTCGTAGATCTTGTCCTGCGCCAGGATGCGATTGACGCAAACGCAGGTCTGGCCAGCATTGCGATATTTCGACGCCATCGCGCCTTTGACCGCAGCATCGATGTCCGCATCGTCGAAGACGATGAAGGGTGCATTGCCGCCGAGCTCCATCGAGGTGCGCTTCACGGTCGATGCGCTCTGCACCATCAGCTTCTTGCCGATTTCGGTCGAACCCGTGAACGTGACCTTGCGCACGATCGGGTTGGACGTCATTTCACCGCCGATCGCAGACGCCGAACCTGTGACGACGGAGAGCACGCCCTTCGGCACGCCCGCCCGTTCGGCCAGCACCGCAAGGGCCAGCGCCGACAGGGGCGTCTGGCTTGCCGGCTTGACGACCATGGTACAGCCGGCTGCCAGCGCTGGTCCAGCCTTGCGCGTGATCATCGCCGACGGGAAATTCCAGGGCGTGATCGCAGCGCAGACACCGATCGGCTGCTTCAGCACGACAATGCGCCGGTCGGCCGTGAAGCCGGGAATCGTATCGCCATAGATGCGCTTTCCCTCCTCGCCGAACCATTCGATGAAGCTTGCGGCATAGGCGATCTCGCCCTTGGCCTCAGTGAGCGGCTTGCCTTGCTCCGTCGTCATGATCGCGCCGAGATCGTCCTGGTTCGCCATCATCAGATCAAACCAGCGCCGCAGGATTCCGGCCCGCTCCTTTGCGGTCCGGGCGCGCCACGCCGGAAGGGCTGCGTTGGCAAACGCGATCGCGCGCCTGGTTTCAGCGGCGCCCATATTGGGTACATGCCCAACCACGGCGCCGGTCGAGGGATTATCGACCGCAATGGTGCCGCCATTATCAGCGGCGATCCACTCGCCCGCGACCAGGCAAGCGTCACGCAATAGTGTCGGGTCTTTGAGAGAGAGCTTCGAGGTCATCTTGAATACAATCGGTTGGAGTTGGGATCGGTATGGTGAAGGTCGATCGGCGGTTGACGAACACGCTCAACGCGCGTCTGGTTCGTTCAGGAACCTGGTGACAGCCTCCACCTGATCGGCAGCAATCAGCGCTGGCGCATGACCGCAATTTGTAACGGTATGGACGTTCACGTTGCGATTCCGGCGCACCATGTCCTTGAGCACGGCTTCGGGGAGCAGATCGGATTGTTGTCCGCGGATCACCAGGATGGGGACGTTGATGGCGTCCCAGTATTTCCAGAGGTCCACGCTGTAATGCCAGGGGTTGCGAAATGCATGGGCAATTTTCGGATCGCAAAGCGGCTTGAAGCAGCGTCCCTCCGCGCTCCATGCGACACTGTAGGTCGTCAGATGCCGCCAGTGCGCATCTTCCAGCTGCCCGAAGGGTGCCAGAACCCGCCGGTAGTAGCCCTCGGCCTGTTCGATCGTCTCAAAGGATTTTGGCGCATCGTTGAGATTTGCGCCGAGTCGAAGCAACCCGGTCCAGGGCAAATAAGGCCCGATATCGTTGATGACGATACGACGGATCGGACTACCTGGAAGCGCCGCCAGAACCATGCCGATCAAACCGCCGAGCGATGTACCGATCCAGTCGACCTCCGTTGCGTCAAGTGCGGCCATCAAGACGGTCATATCGCTGCAATACTGGGGCAATACATAGTCGCTGCTGTCCTGCAGCCGTTCGCTTTGTCCCCTGCCCGGCAGGTCGGGACAAACGACGCGGCGGCCCTCATTCGCAAGCGCGGCCGCGAGATGATCAAAATCACGTCCGTTCCGGGTAAGGCCGTGAACGCAAAGCACTTGCCGCGCTGCGGACGACGGTCCCCAATCCGCGAACGCAATGCGGTGAAAGCTGCGCCGGGTCAGCCCTCGCACCCATCCGGTCCGGTCGGGAGCCGTCGGCCGTCCTTCGGGCCAATCGGCGGATGCCTTCAAGGCTGCGCGCAATTCGGGGGATTTCAACTGCATCGGCTTATTCGACAAACCGGTGGGCGTCGGCCGACGTTTCGAAGATATGCGGAGCAACGTCGCGGCGTGACAAGGCATCGCCGAGCTTGAGGCGCATAAATGCACTGGTGGTGTAGCGCGAGGCATGGTCGTAGCAGGTCCGCTCAACGTCAGCAGCCATGGAAAACCATTTGTCCGCCATGTGGGACGCGATGTCAGATGAATCGTAGTTGATGACGGCCGAAAATCGCCGTCCCGCACGATGGAAGACTTCGAGGATCGCGGCCCGGATGGCCTCGACATCGGCCTCGGTATAGACCCGATATCCGTCGAGACCGAGAAACAGTGTGTTGCGGTCTGCATCGTACGACAGACGATCCGCCAACGGCCGGTTCAGAAGTCGATCGTCAAGCTTCATCAGTGCCTCGCTGAACAGTGCCACATCCATGAATCCCGGCGAGCGCACGATCGGGCGGAACCCCATATGCGCAAGAATGTCCCGCTCGATGTCGATGCCGGGCGCGACTTCGATCAGTTCGAGACCTTCGGGAACCAGCCGGAACACACATCGCTCGGTCACATAGAGAACCGGCTGCTTGTTGGTTGCGGCAAGCTTTCCGGAAAACGTGATCTGGTCGACCTTGTCGATGAATTTCGACGAGTTGCCTTCGCACACTATCTTCAACTGGCCATCCACCACGGCGGTCTTGAGACCGCCGGTCGTGAACGTGCCCGCGAAGATCAGCCGGCGCGCATTCTGGGAGATGTTGATGAATCCGCCGGCGCCGGCAAGACGGCCGTTGAACAGGCTGACATTGACGTCGCCGCGGCCATCGACTTGGGCCATGCCGAGACAGGCCAGGTCCAGGCCGCCGCCGTCGTAGAAGTCGAACATCTGGTTCTGGTCGATGATCGATTCTGCATTGATCGCCGCACCAAAATCGAGTCCGCCTTGCGGAATGCCGCCGATGATTCCGGGCTCGGCTGTCAGGGTGACGAAATCGAACAGCTTTTCTTCCGCCGCAACCGACGCAATGCCTTCAGGCATGCCGATGCCGAGATTGACGACGCCGCCCATCGGCAATTCGAGGGCGCATCGGCGCGCGATGATCTTGCGGTTATCCAGCGGCATCGGAACAT
>JBKQRS010000338.1:0-23569 GCA_052143915.1 Bradyrhizobium sp. | reverse complement strand
GCTATCCGATTCACACATCTCGAAAACCGACTCAAATACAGAGACTTAGGCCGCCCCGGGTTTCGAAGCATCTTTATGTCGGTGGTTCAACGACCGTTGATAAGACTCGCGTTTTTCCTCCACGTGGACCACCGATCAAGAGATGTGTGCATCTGATAGACCGTGATCGGAGAGGCAACCAAGATCGACAATCTATGTCAGATCGGCCACAACGTCGTCATCGGCAGGCATTGCGTGATCGTGGCGCAGTCGGGGCTGAGTGGCAGCGTGACGCTCGAGGATTTTGCCGTGCTTGGAGGCGCGGTTGGCCTGGCGCCGCATGTCACGATCGGCCGGGGAGGGCGGGTCGCCGCGCGCTCCGGCGTCATGAACGACGTTCCGCCGGGAGAAACCTGGGGCGGCTATCCGGCGCGGCCGAGAATGCAATGGATGCGCCAGGAAGCCACGCTCGCCCGTCTCACCGCCTCCGATCGGGCGGCGGTTCGCTCCACGCTCCCCGACGACAACTGACCTGACGGGCTTTGGCCTATTTTCTAGAGCATGATCCGGAAAAGTGGACACCGGTTTTCCGAAAAGATCATGCTCAAACAAAAAGATAGAGCGAGATGACGGTTCAACGAAAAGTCATCTCGCTCTAGCGGTCGGGATGCAATTCGATTGCCGCGCAGCTCCTGCTGCGCGACAGCATGCAGTCCTCCTGCTGCGAGATATCGACGAGCTTGTTCAGAAAGAGATAGCCAAGCACGAGTGCGGTTGCGAGCGCGGCGAGGAAAATCGCCAGCGCAGCATTGGAAACCGGCCGCGAGCCTTCGCTGCTGCCGGGCTTCGACGGCTGTCTTGATGGCGTCGGACGGCCGCCTTGATCTTTCATCGACATTGTCGCTGGCCTTCAATCGCTGCCGGATGCGTGGGAAGGAAACCTCCCGGCAGCGTGTCCCGAGCCCGCTCAATAACCAGCCTGCTCAATAACAGCATTGAAGGTAACCGCCCAATCCCGTCCCGCGCCAGAAAGGCACGCGCCGGCTTTTCGCAGGGTGTTTGCTCGATTCGAAGAATGGACATCACTGCCCTGGCCTGCCGCGGGAGGGGTATCGGAATTTAGGTGAAGAAGACCGCATTTTTGCGTCCGTTCTGCTATTTTTCCAGGATGATTCTCCGTCGCTCCCGCTTCGTTCATCAATTGCCTGTCGGTACCGACCGCACGCTGATCGTGCATGCGATCAGCCACATGCGGTTGCCTGCCGATAACGACATCAGCGCCCTTTTGGAATATTTTTCCGAGCCGCGTCGCATTCCCGGGGATTGCGATGCGATGACGGCCCTGTTCACGAAAACGGGCGAGACTTCCGCGGATTTGCGCGATGCGGTTGAACGCACCGTCATGGAATTGCTGTCGCGCCAGATATTGACGGAGATGACACCGGAGGAAGAGCTCGCCGCGGTCGGCGTCGAGCTCGCCGAAAAGCATGGGCGCGATCCTGCCGAGATGCTTGAGCGCTACCGGCGCAAGTTGAAGGAGGGCGGGGCCGCCTACTGGGCGGTCGGCGCCTCCTACGGCCTCGACGATTTCAGCGCCGCCCGCCAGCGCGTCGATGCCCTGCTGTTCGGCGATTGCGATATCCAGATGGAAGCCGATTTTCTGCGTCGCGAAGCGGCGCGCCGCGGAATCGATCTTCATGTGTCGGCGACGTTTCCGGACGACATCCGTTTTGCCGGCGAGCACAGCCACGATGTGGTGTTCGTCGGCGCGTTACGGGCCCGGCATCTGGTCGCAGAAGACCTGGGTAACGGGCTCAACCCTCATGCGGCCTATATTGCGCATGCGACCGAGCTTCTGACGCGGCTGCGCGAAACGACGTCGGCGCCCATCCTGGTCGACAATCTGCCCGAACCAACCGTGCAGCCGCTCGGACTTGCGGAACGAGGCGTGAAGGGACACCGCACCCGGTTCCGTTTGACGAATGTTGCGCTCGCAGAGCTCGCAGCCGCGTTTCCCGACGTCTATGTGATCGATATCGCGGCAGCCCTCGCCGCGGCCGGGTCCGAACGGCTGCTTGACGACGGGCAGGTAGGGTTCACCCATTTCGGTTCACCGGGATGGATACTGCAACGGCCGGAAAGCGAAAAGGCCGCGGTCCACGGCATATTTCCGGATACCGCCCCGCTGGCCCACGCATTGGGCGGCGATCCTTACGGCCGCGAGGCGGTGATCGCGGAAAAGCATATCGACGCGATGGTCACTGTGATGGGGATCGGGCGCAAGAAGTGCGTCATCGTCGATCTCGACGGCACGCTGTGGCCGGGCGTGCTGGCGGAGACCGGGAGTCCGTTCGCCTGGACACCGGAAATCAGCGGCGCATTCTCCTTCATCGGGCTCTATTTCGGCCTGCACGAAGCGCTCAAATGTCTCAATCAGCGCGGCATCGTGCTCGCCTGCGTGAGCAAGAACGATGAAGCAACCGTCCGCGACCTCTGGAAGTATCCGGATCATTACCCCGCGCAGCGGCTGCTTACGCCTGACGATTTCGTCACTTGGCGCGTCAACTGGGACGACAAGGTCGGCAACATCCGTTCAATCGCCGACGAGTTGGGTTTCGGGCTCGAAACCTTCCTGTTCATCGACGACAACCCGGTGGAACGCGACCGCGTCCGGCAGCGATTGCCCGAAGTCGAGGTCTGGGGTGAGGACCCCTTCAGCCTGCGCCGGCGGCTGCTCAACGATCCGCGCTTGCAGATACCGGTCATTACCGCGGAGGCGGCTTCCCGCAGTGCGCTGGTCAAGGCGCAGATCGCGCGGCAGCAGCTGCGCGCGGAGACGCTGGGGGAGGCGCAGTACCTCGAACAGCTGCAGATAAGATGTTCGGTCGAACGTCTGGCCGCGTCCTCGGCGAAACTTCAAAGGGTAGAAGAGCTGTTTCAGCGCACCACGCAGTTCAACACCACGGGACAAAAATTCTCCGTCGGCGAGCTGTCGGCGCTGGCGGAAAACCCCGACGCCCGCCTGTTTGCGATCGAGGTGTCGGACCGCCTCGGCGACTACGGCATGGTGGGCGCCGCCGTCGTTGCCGACCGCGAAATCATGGGCTTTGCGATCAGTTGCCGGGCACTCGGAATGGGCGTCGAGCACAGCTTTTTGCGCCATGTCCTGAATGACATGAAGGATGGCCCGGTTCCCCTGCGCGGGCGAATCATCCCGACGCCGCGCAATATCCCGGCGCGCAACATCTACCGGGACAACGGTTTTACGGAAGTCGAGACCGGATTTTGGCAGTTCGCAAAACCGGCGGCGAGCTGAAATCCCATCCTGAACCGGCCTCCCAAAGCCCCGCCGGCGTCGGGTAGGAAAACGTTAATCATATTCAGCCTAGTTTTTGCCGGGGCAGCGCTAATCGAGAGTTCGTCATGATCGACCATAAAACTGGCGGAAATCGCGTTGTTCTGGGTGACCCGGCGCCGTGGTTCGGCGCGCCTGTGGTTACCGGCGGTTCGTTCGATCTGCATGTCAGCGCAGGCCGCTGGGTGGTCCTGAGCTTCCTTGGCTCTCCTGCGAATCCCCGGGCGATGGCCGAGCTCGCCGAGCTGGCGCGCGCGAGTTCTTCCCTTGATGAGGACCATGCCGTTGTCGGCTGTGTTTTCACGGGTCAGCCGGACGATCTCGACAGTCTTGCCGCGATCAGCAGCAAGCTGATCTTTCTCGCCGACTATGACGGCGCCATCAGCCGGTCGTTCGGGGCGCTGGAGATGCCGCGCACCGTTGTGCTTGACCCCATGCTGCGCGCTGTCGCCGACATTTCCTGGGATATTCCGCAAGGGCACGCTGAAACCGTCCGCAATGTGCTGCGAGGCCTTCCGGCGGTGGATGATTCCGCTGGCGTGCCGATGTTCGCCCCGGCGCTGATGGTGCCCCGCGTCTTCGGTTTCGACCTTTGCGATTTTCTGGTCCAGTTCTATGAAACGCAGGGCGGCGTGGATTCCGGCTTTCAGTTCGACATTGCGGGCAAGACCACAACCTTGTCCGACTGGCGGCTCAAGCGCCGCAGCGACGTCGCGGTGGCAGCGCCCGAGGTCCGCGATCTCGTCCGTGGCCAGATCGTGCGTCGGCTGCTTCCCGCGATCGAGCGATACTTTCAGTTTCGGGTGACGCGCATGGACCGCTGCATCGTCGCTTGCTACGATAGCGAGGTCGGCGGCCATTTCCATCGGCATCGCGACAATGTCAACGCTGGTGCCCAGCACCGGCGCTTCGCGGTTTCGATCAACCTCAATAATGATTTTGAGGGTTGCGACCTGGTGTTTCCGGAATTCGGTCGCAAGACTTACCGGCCATCGGAAGGCGGCGCGCTGGTGTTTTCATGCGGCGCGCTTCATCAGGTGACGCCCGTCACCAAAGGGCGGCGCTATGCCTTCCTGGCGTTCCTGTACGGCGAGGAAGACGCGAGGAAGCGCGAAGCCAACAATGCGCGGCTGCATGTCGGCGAGACGCAATATGTGAGCGGACAGGACCGGCTGTTCCCCGAGGAAGCTATGTCCCAGGACGTGGCATCGGTAGCCTAACCAGCCTCGAGCAAGAACATCGACGCGCCGATCTCGACGAGGTCCGGCGGCCAGGGCGGGCGAGGCCGCGTTTGCGTCAGCTCCTCCATTAGAGCATGATCCGGAAAAGTGGGTACCGGTTTTCCCTCGCGACAAACGCGAAGCGTTTGCGCGGAGATCATGCTCAAACAAAAAAATAGAGCGAGATCACGATTCAACGAAAAGTCATCTCGCTCTAGGCCTGAACATGCCGACCGGCATGCGAAGATCGTTGACGCGTGAGCCGCTTGCCCTGCGCCCATCTGCCGTGGCGTTTCCAAAAAGGTCGCGGCCTCCGCCAGGGGAGCTGACGGAGGCCGCGTAGGACATCTCACCGCGCCTAGGTTCGCGATGCGATGTGGGAGCTCGTTTTATCTGGGCATCGACTAACTTCGAAATCCGAAATCGGGGTTGATGGCTAGAACGGCAGCAGTACGTCCATGACCTGGCTGCCATACCTTGGCTGTTGCAAGTCGGAGATCTCGCCGTGACCGCCATAGGCGATACGGGCCTGCGCGATCTTGCTTGAATCGATGGTGTTGTCGCTCTGGATGTCTTCCGGCCGCACGATACCGGCGACGATCAGTTCGCGCTTTTCGTAGTTGACGCGAATCTCCTGCTTGCCCTCGACCACGAGATTGCCGTTCGGCAATATCTGCGTGACGACGGCGGCGATGTTGGTCTGCAACGTTTCCTGCCGCACGATCGAACCCTTGCCGTCGGTCGCCGAGTTGGAATCCGCGGTCAGGAAGCGGCCGGGGAGGACGGATGCGGCCTTTGCTCCCAGCAGGCTGCTGCCGAAGAAGGCGGTAATCCCGGAATCTTCGGTAGCGGTGCGGCTGCGCTGGGTTTCGTTGGCGAAATTGGCCTGATCGGTGATGTTGACCGAAACGGTGAGGAGATCGCCGATCTGATGCGCGCGCTGGTCCTTGAAGAATGACCGCGAGCCGTTTCGCCACAGCGAATTGGCGTTGTAGGAAACCGCCTCGGGTTTCGGCATCGGCATCTGCACCGGCTTGTAGCCGGGCGCTGCCGTCGGATTGTCGATCGACGACAGTTTCGGCTGCTCACCGACCTGGGATAGCCGGTCAATCGATGAACAGCCGCCCGCGATGCTGACAACGGTCAGCATGGTGCTGGCCAGCGCGATACGATTGATACTGGTGCTCAACATTTACATCTACTCGGCTTTTGGAGACACTTGTGCATTATTGCTCGCGGCGATCGAAACCGGCGCAGCTGTTTCGGCTGCTCCGATGGTGGAGGATGTGTCCGCAGCGGCGGGAAGCCGCGGCGTTGCGATCGAGATCGAGACCTGTCCGCGGCCGACGACGACGCCGTACACGTTGCGCTTCGATTGCAGGTTGAGAACGTTGACCGTGTCGCCCTCGGTGCCGCCCTCCAGCGCCTTGCCGCGCATGGTGAGATAGAGACCGGTGGACTCGTAGATCAGCGTGACATTGTCGTCGCGCTGCACCAGATCCGGCTTGGCGAGATCGGCAACCCTCAGCGCCTGGCCGGCGCGAAGCTGCCTTCGCATCTGCATGCCGACGGCGCGGTTGCGGACCGCGGCGTCGCCGCCCACTTCGGCTTTCGGGCGCCGCTCGGTGATCACGTCGGAGGATTTCAGGACTTCGTTGCGCTCGACGCTGCGCGCCAGCACGGCCGCTTCCACGGTCTCGATCGCAATGCCGGTAAAGCGCAGCTTGGTCGCCGCGTTATTGGTTTCGCTGGCGACTTCGAAGCTGACATCGAAGCGGCCGCTGCGCGGATCGTACCGGACCGATACCGGCTGCAGGACGCCGGTGCTCGACGCCTCCAGCCTGACGTCCTGCACGTCGCGGTCGAATGTCAGGCTGAGGTTGGCGGCATCTCCAAGGCCGCTGCGGTGTTCCAGCGCATGGGCGACCTGAGATTCGATCTCCTTGCCCTCGATCGTGCGCGCAAGCCGGGTGACCGAGACCGACTTGATGTCCCTGGTTTCGACCCCGATCACCTTGTGGGCCTGCAGCGCCGCGATCACCTGTGCGGTCGGCAGCGAGCCGGTGGTGCCGAGATCGGGCGCGCGATAGATCGCGATCTGCGCCGATGTGCCGGCGTTGTCGATCACGTCGCCGATCCGCACGACATCGCTTTCGACGGTGACGCTGGCGCGAAGCACGGGAGCCACGATGGCGTCCTCGATGGCCTGCGCGAATGCCGTCACGGAAGTCGCGGCGAGCAGGGCAGCAGCAAGGAGAAGCGAGCGGGCAATCATCATCAGCTCCCTCAGCGGAACAACGCGGTGGTGGATTGCATCATCTGGTCGGCGGCAGTGATCACCTTCGCGTTCATTTCGTAAGCGCGCTGCGCGGCGATCAGGTCGGACATTTCCGAGACGACATCGACATTGGCCTGTTCGAGGCTGCCTTGCGTGATGCTGCCGTAGCCCTCGAGAGTGGCGAGACCGTCCTGCGGTGGGCCGGATGCCGGCGTATCGGTGAAGAGGTTATTCCCGACCGGCTGCAGGCCGGCCTTGTTGACGAACCGCGTGAGGCCGATCTGGCCAATGATCGAGGACGTCGTCGTCGCCGCTCCCGGCAATACCACCGAGACCTGGCCCTGGGCGTTGACCGTCAGGCCTGAGGCATTCTGCGGTATCGTGATCGTCGGTTGGACCGGATTTCCCTGGGCGTTCACGATGCGCCCGGTGTTATCCATCTGGAACGTGCCGTCCCTGGTGTATTGGAAGGTGCCGTCAGGCATCTGGATTTTGAAGAAGCCTTCGCCAGTGATCGCGAGATCGAGATCGTTGCCGGTTTGCGAAAGCGTGCCTTGCGTCATCGATCGCGGCGTCCCGACGGTCTGGACGCCGCCACCGATATCGATGCCTACCGGAAGGATAGTGCCCTGCTCGGAAGACTGCGCGCCGATCCGGCGGACATGCTGGTAGATCAGATCCTGGAAGGCGGCGGTCTGCTTTTTGTAGCCGGTGGTGCGAAGGTTCGCGATGTTGTTGGAAATGACCTGAACGTTAAGTTCCTGGGCCGCCATTCCGGTCGCAGCGGTATGAAGAGCTTGCATGGATCGTCTCCTGAATGGCCGTTAAGCCGGAACGTCGGCGAGTTGCTGGATTGCGTTCTTGTGCAGGTCGCTCTGCTGCTGCAGCAACGTCGAGATTTGCGTGTAGGCGCGCGTGACCTCGATCATGCGGCTCATCTCGGCGACGCCATTGACGTTGGACTTCTCGATAAAACCCTGACGGACCGCGGATTTGGCGTCGGGCTGGGCCGAGCCTTCGCCGGCGCTGTAGAGGTTCAAGCCCTCCTTCAGCAGCTTCTGCGCGTCGGCGAAGCTGACCAGGCGGAGCTTGCCGCGGATCGAATCCGTCCTGCCGTTGCCTTCCACCACGGTGACGGTGCCGTCAGGCGTAATGTTGACGTCGTGATCGGTCGCCTGGAAGACGATCGGGCCACCAGTGCCGAGAACCGGATTGCCTGCGGCTGTCACGAGCTGGCCCTGGTTGTTGCGCTGCAGGCCGCCGTCGCGGGTGTAGCGTTCGCCGGCCGGCGTCTGCACCACCAGAAAGGCGGAGCCGTCGATGGCAACGTCCAGCGGATTCTTGGTCTGCTCGGCGGAACCTTGCGAGAAATCGCGGAAGGTGCCGCGGTCCTGGACGTAGCTGATGCGACGGTCGGTCCCCACGAAATTGTCTTCGTGAGCGCCCGGCATCAGATATTCCTCAAACAGCGAGCTGTCGGCCTTGTAGCCTGTCGTGTTGACGTTCGCGATGTTGTTGGCGACGACGTCGAGTTGCCGTTCCAGTATGGTCTGCCGCGAAAGTCCGATGAGAAGCGCATTCTCCATCGCCCGTTCTCCCCTGAACGATCCGCGGCCCTTGCCCTCCCAGGCTGACTGCGGATCCTGCAAACCGCCAAGCTCTCCCAAGCCGCGGTTCGCAAAGATCACAGCGAAAGCCGTGCCAGTTTGGAAATTTTATATTTTACAGTGGCTTAGATGCTTGGAAGGGGTGCCGGCCAGGGCGGCAATAAGGTCTTGTTGACCATGTTTGCCCGGCAACTTTTTCCTAGTCGGAGGGCAAAAGAAAGGTTCCATTAACCATTATTACCTTAGCGTCCGGATTGAGAGCGCAGTGCTGGCGGCATTTGTTTTGCGTCATGGGGCCGCCTGCCGGCATCGAGTTCATTTCCAAACCGGACCGGGCGGGCGATGGCAGACAACGATCAGGCAGAAGGCGTCGCCGAAACCCCGGAAGCCGTCGCGCCCAGGGGCAAGCTCAAGCTGATCATCGCCGCGGTCGGCGTGCTTGCCATCATCGGCGGCGGGGCGACCTGGTTCCTTTTTCTGCGCCATCACGGCGAAGATACGCACGCGGAGGCACCGCCGCCGAAACCGCCGTCCTATGTCGAGGTGCCGGACATGCTGGTCAACCTGGTCGGCTTGCCAGGCGAGCGCGTGCAGTACCTCAAGGTCAAGATCGTGCTCGAGGTCAAGGAAGAAAAGCAGATCGAAACGATCAAGCCGACGCTGCCGCGCATCACCGATATTTTTCAAACCTACCTGCGCGAACTGCGCGCAAGCGATCTCAACGGTTCCGCCGGACTTTTTCGCCTGAAGGAAGAATTGACCCGGCGCGTCAATGCGGCGGTATCGCCAAGTCAGGTCAACGCTGTGCTGTTCAAGGAAGTCGTCATTCAGTGACGAGACGGGTTTAGAATCATGGCGGGCAACGACCCAGTCGACCAGGACGCAATTGCAGCCCAATGGGAAGCCTCGCTGGATTCCGAGGATCCGGCGGAAGCCGCGGAAACGGCTGCGGCCAATGAACTCTCGGAGACGATGGCACTGCAGTGGGCCGCCATGGTCGAAGACGGCAGCCGCGACTTCGGCGGCGGCAAGAACGGCGGCGAGCGGGTTCTATCGCAGGAAGAAATCGACAACCTGCTCGGTTTCAATGTCGGCGAAGTCAACCTCGACGACAATTCCGGCATTCGCGCGATCATCGATTCGGCGATGGTTTCCTACGAGCGTCTGCCGATGCTCGAAATCGTTTTCGACCGGCTGGTGCGGCTGATGACCACCAGTCTGCGCAATTTCACCTCCGATAACGTCGAAGTCTCGCTCGATCGCATCACCTCGGTGCGGTTCGGCGACTACATGAATTCGATCCCGCTGCCTGCGGTGCTGTGCGTGTTCAAGGCCGAGGAGTGGGAAAATTTCGGCCTGGCAACGGTGGATTCGAGCCTGATCTATTCGATGATCGACGTTCTCCTGGGCGGCCGCCGCGGGCAAACCTCGCTGCGCATCGAGGGGCGCCCCTACACGACCATCGAAACCAATCTCGTAAAGCGGCTGGTCGAAGTGGTGATGGCGGATGCCGAGCAGGCCTTCCGGCCGCTGTCGCCGGTGACCTTCACGATCGACCGGCTGGAAACCAATCCGCGCTTCGCCGCCATCAGCCGGCCCGCCAATGCCGCGATCCTGGTGCGGTTGCATATCGACATGGAAGATCGCGGCGGCAATATCGAGCTGCTTTTGCCCTATGCCACCATCGAGCCGATCCGCCCGGTGCTGATGCAGATGTTCATGGGCGAGAAATTCGGCCGCGATCCGATCTGGGAAGGTCATTTCGCCACCGAAGTCGCGCAAGCGGAGATTTCCGTCGATGCCGTGCTCTATGAGGCCAATATTCCGCTCAAGCAGCTGATGAAGCTGAAAATCGGCGACACCCTGCCGCTTGAGATGCAGGCCGACGCGCTGGTGGCGGTGCGCTGCGGCAGCGTGATCCTGACCGAAGGACGGATGGGCCGGGTCGGCGACCGCGTCGCCATCCGCGTCACCAAGCCGCTGCGCAAGCCGAATACCACCTTCGCGATGTTCGAGAAGGCCGACGAGCAAACCAAGATGATGGAGGCCCAATGAGTCACTCATTAGGAGTTGCGATCGAGAGTCTTGTGGCAATACTGCTCATGCTCACAATAGGTTACTGCATGCTCTTGAACACCCGGTTGAAGCGTCTGAAGGCCGACGAACATTCGCTGAAGGCGACGATCGCCGAGCTGATCACGGCCACCGAAATCGCCGAACGCGCCATCGGCGGCCTCAAGCATACCGTGCGCGACGTCAACGAGAATCTCGGCAACCAGCTGACGACCGCGAGCCAGATGTCCTTGCAGCTCAAGAAGCAACTGCAGGAAGGTGACAATGTGATTCGGCGGCTGTCCAAGATAGCGATCGCCGCGCGGCCGCCGGAACCGGAGCCCGCACCCTCGCCGGTATCGGCGGCCAAGGCCGTTGCCGCGGCGGCTCAGGCGTTTTCCGACCGCAGAAGGTCCGATGTCGCCGCATGAAATCCTACCGTAACATTCGTGTACTGCCGGTCGTGCTGGTTGCGATCTTCGGCCTTGCCGTGCTGAAGATCGCCGGGCTCGTGATCGATGGCGGCTATGTGTTCGACTATCGGCCGGAATCGACCCAGCCATCCTGGGCGCAGGAAGTCTTCAACTTTCCCGGCGGAAACAGGATCGATGGCGATATCACGGGTTCGGTCAAGGAGAAGCCCAAGGAGGAGGAAGCCGCCAAAACTGCCGCCGCCCCCGAAGTAGCCAAGGCGGAGGCCGTCGTGCATCCCGAGCAGGGGCAGTCGGTGTCGCCGTCCGAGCGCGCGATCCTTGAGCGGCTGCAGTCGCGGCGACAGGAACTCGAAGCCCGAGCGCGCGAAATCGATATTCGCGAGAGCCTTCTGAAGGCCGCCGAAAAGCGGGTCGAGTCGCGGGTCGAGGAGTTGAAGGCGATCGAATCGCGGATCTCGACGGCGAACCAGCAGAAAAGCGAAGCGGACGCGGCGCGCTTCAAGGGCATCATTACCATGTATGAGGGCATGAAGCCGAAGGACGCCGCCAAGGTGTTCGACCGGCTCGAAATGCCGGTGCTGTTCGAAATCGCTTCCCAGATCGCGCCGCGCAAGATGGCCGATATTCTCGGTCTGATGTCGACGGAGGCGGCCGAGCGGCTCACCGTCGAAATGGCGCGCCGCGCCGGGAGCGATAAGTCTGCCGGCATAGCCGATCTTCCGAAAATCGAGGGCAAGCTGCTTCCGCCGCAAAAGCTCAACTAGCGGGGATATTTAACAAGTCCTTAAACCGCCAATTCTAGATTCGAATGGGTGAGGTGCGCGTGCGGCGCCCCATCGGCGATCGGATCGTTGAACTGAAAGACTAGATTGGAATGGCGCGAACGGCTGCCGCTGGATCTTGGTCGCAAGTGGACGCTTGTGCGCGGACGGTCCGGCGTTGCCTTGACCGGCCCTTGCGACTTGGCCTCGGATCGTCGTGGCTCGCCGCCGGCCTGGTCCTGATCGGTCTGATGTTTCCCGGCATTGGCCGGGCGGAGCCGGTCAAGGGCGATGCCACGTTCTCCAGCAGCGGCGGCTACGCCCGGCTGGTTCTCAAACTCTCCGAGGATGTCGATACTGAGGTGACCACGGCCGGTTCGATCATCGTGATCCGGTTCAAGCGCCCGGTCGACATTTCCGTCGATAGGCTGGCCGACGCCGTGCCCGATTATGTCGGATCGGCGCGACGCGATCCGGATGGCTCGGCGATCCGGCTGTCGCTGGCGCGCAGGGTCACCGTCAACACCATGAGCGCCGGCGAAAGGGTGTTCGTCGATCTGTTGCCGGACTCCTGGACCGGTCCGCCTCCCGGTCTTCCCCCGGAAGTGATTCGCGAACTGGCCGAGCGCGCACGGATCGCCGAACGCGAATTGCGCCAGCAGCGGGCGCTCTCCGAAGCGAAGAAGCGTCCCCCGATCCGCGTCCGCGCCTCGGTCCAGCCGACCTTCGTGCGTTTTGTTTTCGAAATGCCTGACGGCGTTGGCGTCTCTTCGGTGCTGAACGAACAGAAGCTCAGGCTGCAGTTCAGCGCCGTGCTGGTATTCGATCTGGCGGACGCCAAGCTGGCGGCGCCGTCGAACATCGCGTCGATCAACCAGAAAGTCGAAGGCGAATCGTCGGTGGTGGAAATCACCATGATTGGCGATGTCGATCTCCACTCCTTCCGCGAGGAGAAGAACTACGTCATCGATGTCGCGTTCCAGCAGGCCGAAAAGCTTGCGGTGCTGCCGTCGATGTCGGATGCCTCGCATCCTCCGGCGTCAGCCGCTTCGACGCCCGCGGCGCCGGCCGTGTCCGACAAGGCGGTCTCCGAAAAGGCCGTCTCCGACAAGGCCCTCGCGATGGCCGCGGCACCGCCGCAGCCCGGCGAGATTGTGCCGCCGACCTCGGAGATGCTCGCCCGAGAAGCCAAGATCGAGATCAACCCCGGCCAGGCGCCGCAGGTGCCCCCCGCGACTGAAACCCAGATACCGGCGCAGCCATCGAAGCAGCCGCCGGCGCCTTCGATCGCCGTCGCAGCCGAGGCCCCGCCAAGAAAGCCGCTCGCTGCGCCCGCGCCGCCGGCGGAAATCAAGTCCGCCGGCAGCCCGGCCAGCGTGAGCGCCATGCGGGACAGTGACGGCCTGCGCCTGACATTTGCATTTCCGGCGGCCACGCCGGCGGCCTTGTTCCGTCGCGCCGATACGGTGTGGCTGCTGTTCGATTCCACAAAGCTGATCGATATCGAGCCTATCCGTGGCCAGGGTGGGTCCGTCATTGGCGACATCAGCGCCATGCCGCTGGAAAAGGGGCAGGCGGTCCGCTTTCGTCTCAACCGTCCACAATTGCCCTCGCTCACGGGCGAGGATCAACCGGGCGGCACGAACTGGACGGTCACCTTTGCCGATGCGATGCTCACCCCGACGCAACCGCTTGCAGTGTTACGAAACATCGCCGATCCCGCGCTTGCCAATGTCAGCGTGCCGTTGCCCAAGGCCGGCCTGCTGCACCGGCTGGTCGATCCGGATGCGGGCGACACCCTCATGGTGGTCACGGCGATGCCGCCGGCGCGCGGATTCATCAAGCGGCAGGATTTTGTCGAGCTGTCGCTGCTTGAGTCGATCCACGGCGTGGCGATCCGTCCGAACTCCGACGATGTCACGGCCGAGATTGCTTCCGACAAGGTCATCCTGGGCAAACCCGGGGGCTTGACGCTGTCACCGGCCGACACCGGGGTGGAGCGGGCGTCGACGGCGGTCCGGCCGATTTTCGACCTCGGCGAGTGGCGCAAGAATCAAGAAGGGAGCTTTGTCGCGCGCGAGGATGCCCTCATCGAGGCCGCGGCGATGGCCGCGCCCGATCAGCGCACGCCGGCCCGGATCGATCTTGCCCGTTTCTATTTGTCGCGCGGGCTGTTTGCGGAAGCCAAGGGGATCCTCGATCTCGTCATCGTCGACACCGACCCGGGTGCCGAAGACCCGGCCGCCCTGATCGTGCACTCGGTCGCGAGCATCCTGATGGGGCGCCCGGAGCGGGGGCTGAAGGACCTCGCCAATCCGGCGATCGGAACCAATTACGATTCGCAGCTTTGGAAGGCGATGGCCAATGCGCGGCTGGGAAAGTGGGCGGAAGCGCGCGAGAAATTCAAGAGCGTCGAATTCGCCATCACCTCGCTGCCGATCGAGCTGCAGCGCATCGTGATCGTCGATGAGATGCGCTCATCGATCGAAGTCAGGGATTACCCGGGTGCAGCGAAACGCGCCGCCGAGCTCGAAGTCATCGGCCCGCCGCCCGAATTGAAGCCCGCGATTTCGGTGCTGCGCGGCAGGCTCGCCGAAGGGCTTGGGCACGACAAGGACGCGCTGGATGAATTCAAGAGCGCGGTGGAATCCCCGGATCGCGCCGCGGCGACCGAGGCCAAGCTGCTCGAAGTTGCGCTGAAGCAGAAACGTGACGAAATCAGCCAGGCCGACGCCTTGCGCGAACTCGAAACGCTCGCGGTGACGTGGCGCGGCGACGCGCTCGAGGTGCAGACGCTGGAAATGCTGGCGCGCATCTATGCCGAAACCGGACGCTACGGAGAGTCGTTTGCGGCGGTCAAGATCGCAAACAGGCTGCAGCCCAATTCGGAAATCGCGCGGCAGGGCCAGGACGCGGCGTCGGCGCTGTTCGCGCAGCTCTTTCTGGGGCCGAAGGGCGACGACCTTCCACCGATCGACGCGCTCGCGATGTTCTACGAATATCGCGAGCTGACGCCAATCGGGCGCCGCGGCGACGAAATGATCCGCCGCCTCGCGGACCGGCTGGTCGCGGTCGATCTGCTCGACCAGGCCAGCGAGCTCCTGCAGTATCAGATCGACAAGCGGCTGGAAGGCGCGGCGCGCGCGCAGGTGGCGGCACGCCTGGCGATGGTCTACCTGACCAATCGCAAGCCGGATCGCGCCATCGCGGCACTTCGCTCCACCCGCATCGCCGATCTCTCCGGTGAACTGCGCCAGCAACGGCTGTTGCTGGAGGCGCGCGCGCAAAGCGATATCGGGCGTCACGACCTCGCGCTCGACATCATCTCGAACCTCGGTGGCCGCGAAGCGACCCGGTTGCGCTCCGATATCTATTGGGCCGCGCGGCAGTGGCGCGAGTCGTCCGAGCAGATCGAGTTGTATTACGCCGATCGCTGGCGCGACTTCAAACCGCTGAATCCGGTGGAGAAGGGCGATGTGATCCGCGCAGTGGTGGGATATGCGTTGGCCGAAGATGCCATCGGTCTGGCGCGCTTCCGCGAGAAATACGCGCCGCTGATGAGCGACGGGGCCGACCGGATCGCGTTCGATACCGCGAGCAAGCCGGCTGGTGCCAGCAGCGCCGATTTCGCCCAGGTCGCCAAGATGGCGGCCAGCGTCGATACGCTTGACGGGTTCCTGCGCGACATGAAGACGCGTTTCCCCGACGCAACGGCGCGCGCGACGATGCCGCCGGAAACGCCGAAGGCCGATCCGTTCCCGACCGGCTCGCTGCCCATGATCGTCGGACAAAGGCCGGCTCGCGCGGCGAAATAGCTTTTGAGATGTTGGCGGCGCCCCCTCGACAGATGCTCGCCGAGGCGTCAATTTGCGCAAATAGACCGCGCACAGGAAGCCGCTGCCATGAGCAAGCCCATCCGGACGGAAGCCCAACTCGTGGCGATGGCGAGGGCTGAACTCAAGGTTCACGCCGACTGTCCGGACGGAATTGAGATTTCCGTTGTCCGCACCACAGACGGTTGGGAATTCCGCGCCGCGGCCGACGAGGCAACCATCGCCAAAGCCGGCTACCCCGAATGCGTCGCGATGATCGTCCAGATCGGCGACCACCTCGGCAAGCATTTCGATGTGAGCGGCTGAGAACCCGCGCGGCGCCGCCGCGAAGCGCACCAGCCCCTCAAGCGCCAGAGGCATTTTGAAAATTTGTAAGCGAAGCCGACCGTGTTACTACGGAATGCCAATTTAACAATTCAATAGCTCCAATCGCCGTAGCTTACGATCACAAATCGGGATTCAATGGGGTGCGGTTCGGTGCTGATTGTGGAGACAGCAGACCTCAAGGAGGTCAGGCCTGGCTCAATTCAGTGGCAGAAGCCGAACGCTGGACGTCGGTGGAAAGTTCTATACCGGCCTTGTGCAATCGATTCGTGAAATTCAGATACTTCCCGAACCCAGGTGGATCGTCACAATTGCGGGTGATGAAGCTCCTGGACGGGCAGCGGGGTAGACGATCGACGCGAAAGAATTCGCGCGCGTTTTTTTGAGGTCAAATTCCTGATTGCCTCGATTTGGCGCCGGCAGGCAACGATTGGAGCGATCCGATGAGTCTGGTTGAGGGTCGCCGCCTCCGCGCGCCGCGTCAGCGGTCCCGCGCCAGTTGAAGATGTGGCGGGGCCAGCGCCGCTACCCGCCGTAGCTTTGCACCAGACTGCCGGCGACCAGCGACCAGCCGTCGACCAGCACGAAGAAGATCAGCTTGAACGGCAGCGACACCACCACCGGCGGCAGCATCATCATGCCCATCGACATCAGCACCGAGGCGACCACGAGGTCGATGATGAGGAACGGCAGGAACAACAGGAAGCCGATCTCGAAGGCCCGTTTCAGCTCGGAGATCATGAACGCCGGCACCAGGATCCGCAGCGACAACTCGTCGGGTGTCGCCGGCGGCGGCTCGCCCGACAGATCCATGAAAAGCTTCACGTCCTTTTCGCGCACGTTCTTCAGCATGAAGCCGCGCAGCGGCACTGACGCACGCTGCAGCGCATCCTCGACGCTGATCTGGTTGGCGACCAGCGGCTTGATGCCGTCGTCGTAGGACTTCTGCAACACCGGACCCATCACGAACGCGGTCAGAAACATCGCAAGCGCGATGATGACGGAGTTCGGCGGCGCGGTCGCGGTGCCGAGCGCGGTGCGCAGCAGCGACAGCACGACGACGATCCGCGTGAACGACGTCATCATGATCAGGATCGACGGCGCGACCGACAGCACCGTCAACAGCGCGATCAGCTGGATCGCGCGCTCGGTGACGCCGCCATTGCCCTGGCCGCCGAGATTGATGCTGATGTCCTGCGCGAAGGCAGGCGCCGCCAGCGATCCGGCGGCTATCAGGGTGGCAAAAAATAAAACTCTACGCGGGAAAGCCGCCGGCCTCACGAAGGGTTCTTTGGGCGGCCCAGCAGTGACGCCATCTCGTCTTCCAGATTCTCGAACCCGCTCTTGGGCGATGGCGCCGCAACCGGCGGGGACATCGGGGGCTCATTGCGGGATGCCGCGCGGGGAGGGGGTGGTTCGGGGGCCACCGGTGGCGCAACCGTGTCGCCGGCCGGGCGCCGAAGGGCTGCTTCCAGCCGTTGCGCCATCTCGGCGAGATTTTGGTCCGCTGACGACACCGCCGGGGGCGGTGGCGGAGGCGGTGCGACGGCGCGCTCCGGCGCGCGAACCGGCGGCGGCTTGGGCGCCTCGCTCGGGCGTGGGATGCGGGGCATCAGGGGAGGCTCGTTGCGCGATGTCACCCGAGACGGCATCGGTTCGCCGCGCAGCTCGGGGCGGGGCTCGGGTCGGCCGCCCATCGGCTCGGGCGCAAATCCCGCCAAGGGGTCGCGCTCGATGCGGCGTTCCGCTGCCGCAGGTCGGCGCACTTCGTCGGCAAAGGAAGGCCGGACCGGGCGCGGGGGCGGCTCGGGCATTTGTGGTTCGGGATGATCGAAGGGCTCGGCGCGAGCGCTGTCGACGTCGCTCCAGCTTCCGACGTCGGGAAGCGGCGCGATGCGGGCCTGCTGCGGCTCAGGACTGCCGACGGCCGGCCGCGGCGGTAGCTGATCCCGTCCGGGCATGGCGCGCACGATATTGGGTTCCACCACGATGTCGGTCGGACCGCCGATCATCAGGAGATGCTCGATGTTGTCGCGCCGCACCAGCACGAGCCGCCGGCGCCCGTCCACCGCGGCCGCATCGATCACCGCAAGGCGGGGCATTCGGCCGCGATTGGGGTTGGCACCGAGCCGGTTGCCGGCGAATCGGCGCACCAGCCAGGCGGCGACGCCGATCAGCGCCAGAACCGCCACAAAGGCGAAGAAAAATGTAAGTGCCTGCATGCTCTGTCCCCGGCAAATAGCGTCTTCTTCAAGTCTCTATTCGTCGAACGTGGATCGGAAGCGACCTTCGAACGGCAAACGAAGCCTTAAACTCTGGCCCAAACTGTTAATGCCCCGCGGCAGAAACTGCCGCCCCCGCATCTTATTAACCCATGAATCGGCTGGGCCAAAACGACTTATCGCAGTCCCAACCGCAATGATTTGATTGGTTAACGCAGCATTCGTGGCGAAAATGCGCTCGGATTGATTCTTCGTGGCAGATCCGGGGCGAAGGATGCGATGCCGTCTGCGGCCGCGATCTTAACCAGCTGTTAACCATACACGCGGCAAATTCTGCCCACCTGAACCGGCATCGTGCCGTGGAGGCGGGGGAGAGCGGCGCGATGTCCATCAACGATCTTCCGGCCCTGTCGGTGCTGCGCACCAAGATGCAGTGGCACCAGGAGCGCCAGCGCGTCCTGTCCGAAAACGTCTCCAACTCCGATACCCCCAATTTCAAGCCGCGCGACCTGGTCGAACCGAAATTCGACAATACGGGCGCCAGCGCGATGGGATCGGCAGGGGCGCTGCCGATGGCGCGCACCAGCAGCGATCATATTTCCGCCTCCGGGGCCGAACCGACTTTCGACCAGAACCGCAGGGCGGGGTTTCAAACCAGGCCCGCCGGCAACGCCGTCAGCCTGGAAGACGAGATGCTGAAGGTCTCCGCCAACCAGATGGACTACGCGGCGGTGACCTCGCTCTACAGCAAGAGCCTGCATCTTCTGAAGGTAGCGATTGGCAAGGCATGACCCGGACCCGAAAGGCCGTATTAGCGACAAGGGAGCTGCACCATGGCTAGCGATGCGAATGATTTTGTCCGCTCGATGGGCATCGCGACCTCCGGCCTGCGGGCGCAGGCGGGGCGGATGCGGGTGATCTCGGAAAACATCGCCAACGCGGATTCCACGGCGCCAACCGCCGGCGGCGACCCCTACCGCCGCAAGGTGCCGACCTTTTCCTCCGCCCTCGATCGCACGCTGGATGCGAAGGTGGTTGCGCTGGGCAAGATCCGGCCCGACCAAACCGCGTTTCGCGTCAGGTACGAGCCGAGCAATCCGGCGGCGGACGCGTCCGGCAACGTCAAATATCCCAACGTCAATCCGCTGGTCGAAATGACCGACATGCGCGACGCGCAGCGGTCTTACGAGGCCAACCTCAACATCATCGGCGCCACGCGCCGGATGATCCAACGCACGCTCGACATCCTCAAGGCCTGAAAAGGAAACCTCCAGCCATGGCTTCACCGACAGTCGCTGCAAACGCCTACGCCGCACTCGCCCGCATCATGGACACCGGCGGCGCCGGCAAGGGTCCGGAGGCCGGCGGGCCATCCTTCAGTTCGGTGCTCAAGGACGCGATCGGAGGCGTCCTCGACGTCGGGCGCAAATCCGACGCTCAGACGGTTGCGATGGCGTCGGGCAAGGCCAATGTCATGGACGTGGTGACCGCGGTCGCCGAAACCGACGTCGCGGTCTCGACGCTGGTGTCGGTGCGCGACAAGGTGATCGCGTCCTACGAAGACATCATGAAGATGGCGATTTGAGATTTTGAGGCACCGTCATTCCGGGATGGTCCGCCAGGACCAGACCTCAGATGCGCAATGGCACATCGTAGTGCGATGCTGCGCATCGCCCCGGAATGACGAAGCAAGTGGGGAGCGAGTGATAAGATGACCGGTGCTGAAACCCTCGACGTGGCGCGCGATGCGATCTGGACCATCGTCGTGGTGTCGTCGCCTTTGATGATCGTTGGGCTCGTCGTCGGCGTCGTGGTGTCGCTGTTTCAGGCGCTCACGCAGATCCAGGAGCAGACGCTGATCTTCGTGCCGAAAATCTTGGCGATTTTCGTCACTTTGCTGCTGGCGCTGCCGTTCATGGCGGACGCGCTGCACAGCCATATGATGCGGATATCGTCGCGAATCATAGGCGGTTGATGGCACTATGCAGCGCAAATGCGCATCGATATCTCATTGCTGCCCGCGCTCGCCGCCGCCTTCATGCTGGTGTTCGCCCGTGTCGGCGCGATGGTGATGCTGTTGCCGGGACTGGGCGAGTCCAATATTCCGGTCCGCATCAAGCTCGCGATCGCGCTCCTGCTGACGCTGATCATCCTGCCGCTGCACCGCGCCGCCTACCACATCGACATGGGCTCGCTGACGCCGCTCCTGGTCCTGATGCTGTTCGAGATCATCGTCGGCATCGTGCTCGGCGCCACCGCGCGGGTAACGCTTGCGGCGCTGCAGGTCGCGGGCTCGGTGATCGCCCAGCAGCTCGGCCTCGGATTTGTCACCTCGGTCGATCCGACCCAGGGCCAGCAGGGCCTGCTGATCGGGAATTTCCTCACCCTGCTCGGCATCACCATGCTGTTTGCGACCGACAGCCATCATCTCGTCATCGCCGCGCTGAACGACAGCTACGCGATCTTTTCGCCCGGCGAGGCGATGCCGAGCGGCGATATCGCCGCACTCGCCACCCGCGCCTTCGCCGCAGCCTTCAAGATCGGCATGCAACTGGCGGCGCCGTTCCTGGTGTTCGGCCTGGTCTTCAACATCGGTCTCGGCGTGCTGGCGCGGCTGATGCCGCAGATGCAGGTCTATTTCGTCGGCGTGCCGCTGTCGATTCTCGCCGGTTTCCTGATCCTCACCGTCGTCATCGCGGCGATGATGGGAACCTTCCTCGATTACTTCATCGCCGTCATGCACGACATGATGCCGCTCAAGTGAAAGCCTGAACGATGGCGGACGAGGACGACACAACAGAACGCTCAGAAGACCCCACGCAAAAACGCCTCGACGACGCCCACGATCGCGGCGACGTCGCCAAGAGCCAGGAGGTCAATACCTGGTTCATGATCGCCGGCGCCACGCTGGTATTCTCGACATTTTCCGGATCGATCGGCGGCATTCAGACGCCGCTGCGCAATCTGATCGCCAATTCATGGATGATACGCACCGACGGTCCTGGTTTGCTCGACCTGGCGCGGCACCTCGAATATGCGGTGATTGCGGCGCTTGGCGTGCCGTTGCTGATGCTGCTGCTGGCGGCGATCGCGGGCAATATCCTGCAGCACCGGCTGGTCTGGTCCGGCGAATCCCTCAAGCCCAAGCTCAGCAAGATCTCGCCCATGGCCGGGGCCAAGCGGATCTTCGGCAAGCAGGCGGCGGCGAACTTTGCCAAGGGCCTCTTCAAGCTGGTGGCGCTCGGCGCCGTGATGACAGCGATCCTGTGGCCGGAGCGGCACCGCCTGGAGGCGATGTTGCGGCTCGATCCGGCCGCGATCTTCGGCGTGGTCATGAGCCTGACGATGCACTTGATGGGCGCCGTGGTGGCGATGCTCGCGGTGGTTGCGATCGCCGACTATTTCTTCCAGTACCGGCAGTGGTACGAGCGGCAGAAGATGTCGCTGCGGGAGATGAAGGAGGAGTTCAAGCAGTCCGAAGGCGACCCGCACGTCAAGGGCCGGATCCGGCAATTGCGGCATGCGCGCATGAAAAAGCGCATGATGGCCGCGGTTCCCAAGGCCTCCGTCGTCATCACCAACCCGACCCACTATTCCGTCGCCCTTTCCTACGAACGCGGCATGTCGGCGCCGGTCTGCGTGGCCAAGGGCGCCGACAACATCGCGCTCAAGATCAGGGAAATCGCGCGCGAGCACGATATCCCCATCGTCGAGAACGTGCCGCTGGCGAGGGCACTGTATGCGACCGTGGAAATCGACGCCGAGATCCCGGTGGAGCACTATCATGCGGTCGCCGAGATTATCGGCTACGTGATGGGCCTGAGGCGCGGGCTTTCCGGACGGCGGGTGTGATACCGGAAACGGCCCCCCTGAATGGGCCCGGAATGACCGCGATGGCGGAAATAACTGCCTGATGGACTTGCGCTTGCGGGTCCGATTCAGGCACTCAGGAGCAGGCGTGCGGACCGTGCGTCAAATCCGGCGTGCGCAAGTGCGTCAAATCCAGCGCGCGCGAGCGCGTCAATTCACGTCGACAGGCCGTGTCCCCGGGTATGACCGCCGAAATTGACAATGATCCGTCACGCGAGCCGATGACCGCCCATGAGCCGGCGCGGCGGAGCGGCAGCATCGTCCTGGTGCTGCTGGTGGCCGGCGCGATCGTGACCGTCGCGGTCGCGCTCACGACCATCGGCCGCGCGCAGGCGCAGCCCTACATTCTCGGACTGCTGGCGCTGCTGGCGATGGTAGGCCTGTTCAATCTGTTCGCTTTCGCGGCCGGAATCATTCGCTTCACCGATCGCTCAACCGACGATCCGGTGGTCCGCCGCATCGCGGATCTGGCCACTGACGGCCTCGCGGTCACCGACCCCCGCGGTCACGTGGCCTATGCCAACGCGGCCTATCTCGCGCTCACGGGGGCGGCGACGGTCCACGACGTTCGCCCGGTGGAGCGGGTTTTCATCGGCAATCCCGATGTATCGGAAGCGGTGTTCCGGCTCCTCAAGGCGGCACGCGAAGGCAAGCGGCAGCAGGAAGAGGTCCGTATCGCAGGCCAGGATGGCAGCCACGGCCGCTGGCTGCGGATGCGGGTCCGGCCGCTCGGCCAGGGCAAGCGCGAGGCGAAATATGCGGTGTGGTCGATTGCCGACATCACCCGCGACCGCGAACGGCAGGAGGACGTGTTCCAGGAGCTGCAGCACGCGATCGAATACCTCGACCATGCGCCCTGCGGCTTCTTCTCGGTCAATGCCGCCGGTGACATCGCCTATGTCAATGCGACGCTGGCCAATTGGCTGGACTACGATCTGGCGGAGATAGGGTCGGGCGGCCTGAAGCTGACCGACATCGTGTCGGGCGACGGCGCGTCGCTCCTGACATCGATTCCGCCTGCGCCGGGCGAGGTCAAGACCGAGGTATTCGACATCGACCTGCGCATGCGCGGCGGCAAGACCATGCCGGTTCGCCTCTATCACAAGCTGGCCTTCGGGGCCGACGGGGCCCCGGGCGCCTCGCGGACGCTGGTGATCAGCCGCGCGCGGGACGAGCGCGCCGATCCGCAGCGGGCGGCCGAGGTCCGCTTCATGCGCTTCTTCGACCATACCCCGATGGCGATTGCGACCGTGGACCGGTCGGGCGCGGTGGTCCGCGCCAATGCGCGCTTCGCCAAACTGGCGCAAAGCCTGAGCCCTGACGGTGCGGCCAGCAAGTCGATTTTCATGACCGTCAACGCGCGCGATCGCAGCCTGCTGATCGCGGCCATCAACCAGGCGGCGGCGGGGCAGGGCGATATCCCGCCGGTCGAGGCCATGCTCGACGGCGCCAGGGAGCGTTGGGGCCAGTTCTTCGTCACCGCGGTCGAGGAAGACGAACGCGAGGCCGAGGCCGCGATCGTCTACATGCTGGAGACCACCGAACGGCGGGCGCTGGAGAACCAGATCAACCAGTCGCAGAAAATGGACATGGTCGGCCAGCTCGCCGGCGGCATCGCGCACGATTTCAACAAC
>JBKQRS010000337.1:0-6646 GCA_052143915.1 Bradyrhizobium sp. | reverse complement strand
GTCGAGATTGACGCGCACGCATGGCCAGTTGAGCCGGGCAGCGACCTGCTCGATATGGGTCGACTTGCCGGTGCCGTGATAGCCCGTGACCATGACACGGCGGTTCTTGGCGAACCCGGCGAGGATGGCGAGCGTGGTGGCGCGATCGAAGCGGTAATCCGAATCGATGTCCGGCACGTGCGGATCGACTTCGGAATAGGCCGGCACTTCGAGGTCGCTGTCGATGCCGAATACCTGCCGCACCGATACCTTCATATCGGGCATGCCGGCGGGCTCCTGAACTTTGGTCATGGCGGCGGTCGTCATCAATCCTCCGAGGTCCCGGGCGCTCCCGAAACCAGATTTGCGGTGTGGCTGCGGATGGGTGCGATGCGGAACCTATCAGAGAGCAACGGCCGGCAGAAGCCCGCGATCCAATCAAAGTTCCGTCGAGTTTTCATGAAGATAGGTATTGAGCCCGGTTTTTGGAAGGCTGCCCTGCGAATCACGCCATGCTTCGCCAAAATCGCCCGTCCGGCCCGCCCCCGGCACACTTTCCATCCTCACCGTGAGTTATGTTAGGTCTGAACCCAGACCGGACCGCTTCGCCAGCACAGGAATTCCGTGGCTTCATTGATCGACCCATTGATTGCGTTCGTCTCGGCGCATGCCGGGCTTGCCTATGTCACCCTGTTCCTGGCAGCCCTGCTGGAGGCGGTTCCAATCGTCGGCTCGGTGATTCCGGGTTCGACCATCATTTTTGCCCTCAGCGCGCTGGTGCCGGGCGGCGAGCTGCGGCTGGAGTGGGTGCTGGCAGCCGCGATTGCGGGAGCGTTGATCGGCGACGGATCGGCGTTCTGGATCGGGCATCGCGAACAGCGCGAGATCCTCAGCGCCTGGCCGCTGTCAAACTATCCGCGCGTGATCGGGCAGAGCGAGGCCTTTTTCCATCGCTGGGGCACGCTGGCGGTATTCTTCGCGCGCTTCGTGCCGCCGATTCGAGCCTTCGTGCCGATCACGGCGGGCGCGCTTGGGATGTCGCCGCCGATGTTCTACGCCGTCAACATTCCGGCGATCCTGCTATGGGCGCCCGCCCATGTGCTGCCCGGCGTGCTCGCGGTATCGGCGTTGCATCGATATGGCGGGTTTACGCCCCATGCCCATATCGCCACACATTACTGGATACTGTCGGTGATCGGCGGTGCCTTGATCATCGCATTGGTGACCTGGACGATACGCCGCAGGAACGGCGGAGGCGCGATCGAACCGGCGGTAGAGCCGGTTCGAAAGGATCGTTGACGCGGCGCGCCGCCCTCAGCCCGCGCGCACGACCGTCTTCAGGTAATTATACGCCTTGATGATCTCGATCAGGCGATCCTCGGTGGAGCGGTCGCCGCCATTGGCATCGGGATGATGCTGCTTCACCAGCGCCTTGTATTTGGCCTTGACGGTCTCGAGCGTCGCGTCGGTACCGAGCCCCATCACCTGCAGCGCCTTGCGCTCGGCGTTGAACACCTTGCGGGTTTCGGCCTTGGCCTCGGCGCCGGGACCCGGCCGCCAGCGGCCGCGGCCGTTGAGTTCAGAGAACATGCTGAACGGATCGGCGGCGCCTTCGAGATCGGCCTCTGGACTACCCTTGCCGCGCTTGGCGCTGGTGTTGGCGCCCATCTTCCACGTCGGCCGATGGCCTGTCAGCGCATCCTTCTGGTAGCGGGCGACCGCGTCCGCATTCATACCCTGGAAGAAATTGTAGGACTGGTTGTATTCGCGGACGTGATTGAGACAGAAGTGCCAATACTCCTTGTCGTTGGTCCGGCCCTTGGGCGCGCGGTGCAGCCCCTTGTTCTTGCACTCCGGCCATTCGCACACGGCGGAAGCTTCACGCGCCTGCGCTTGCTGCTTCGCGCTCAGCTTGTTGGGCTTGATGCGAATGGAGTCGAAGAATTTTGATGAATCAATCGGCATGGCTGACTATGACAACGCAATGCGAAAAGCTTCAAGTCTTGACATTGCGAAACTCTCACTCCTGATCCGCCATTGACGAAAGGCGGTCTCGGACGTATTGCCGCCGCCATGAGCACAAAAGACGCTATCACAAACAAGTTGCGTGAAGCTTTCGCGCCGGAGAGCCTCGACGTCACGGACGAATCACATCTTCATGAAGGCCATGCCGGCCACAGGCCGGGCGGCGAGACGCATTTCAGGGTCTATATTGTGTCGCCCGCCTTCGAAGGGAAGAGCCGGATCGAACGTCACCGCATGATTAATGCGACGCTGGCGGGGGAACTCGCGGGAAGCGTGCATGCGCTGGCGATCAGGGCCCAGGCGCCGGGGGAGGCGGGCTGAGCATTGCGTTGCCGCCATACCGCGCCAAAGCGGGGCATCCAGTCATCCGAGGCTTCACGGCAAGAGCACAGACGGCAGAGGGTACTGGATCGCCCGCTGGAGCCTGTCATCGGGCGGCGCTTTGCGCCGACCCGTTGCCGGACGGTGACGGACCAATTTGAGGCTAAAACGCCTTGCCGGCCCGTCTCGGCTTCTTTTCCTCGACCTCGGCCTCGCGCGGCACGGCCACGATCCGCAGCGCGGTGATGCGGTTGCGCTCACGCCGCAGCACGCGGAAGCGGAAGCCGTGGAACGTGAAACTCTGGCCGCGCTCCGGGATCGAGCGCGCCTCGTGGATCACAAGGCCGGCGACGGTGGTGGCTTCTTCGTCGGGAAGATGCCAATCCATCGCGCGGTTGAGATCGCGGATCGGCACCGAGCCGTCGACCACCACCGACCCGTCGGGCTGGGCGCGAACACCGGCCACCACCACGTCGTGCTCGTCGGAAATGTCGCCGACGATCTCCTCAAGGATATCCTCCAGCGTCACTATGCCTTCGACTTCGCCGTACTCATCGACCACCAGCGCGAAGTGGGTCTTGCGCCGGCGGAAAGCCTTGAGCTGCTCGGAGACCGGGCGCATCTCCGGCACGAACCACGGTGGCAGCGCGATGGTCGAAACATCGATTTTCGATGTATCGCCGTCGGAGGCGCGGATCGCGCGCAAGAGGTCCTTGGCGTGCAACACGCCGATGATATTTTCAGACTTGTCGCGCCATAGCGGAATCCTCGTATATTCAGTCGCCAGCACCTCGCGCACCAGCTCTTCCGGCGGCAAGTCGGCGTTGATCATCACCATTTCGGTGCGATGGACCATCACGTCGGAGACCTGGAGCTCGCGCAGGTCCAATAGCCCGCCCAACATGTCGCGATCCTGCTTTTCGACCTTGCCTTCGTGATGGAGCAGGTCGACCGCGCCGCGCAGCCGCTCGAACGGCGACAGGATCGGCTGATTGTGGCCGATATTGATGCCGATGACCCTCATCAGCACGCGAACAACCGCTTCGACGACGGCGAGCAGCGGCCCGAGCAGGAACACCATGAATTTCATCGGCCGTGCGACCAGCAGCGCCACCCGGTCCGGCGCGTTGATGGCAATGGTCTTCGGCAGCACTTCGGCGAAGATTACGACCAGCACCGTCATCACGGCGGTGGCGTAGAGCACGCCGACTTCACCGAACCACATCGTGAAGATGCCGGTCGCCAGGGCCGAGGCGCCGATATTGGCGATGTTGTTGCCGAGCAGGAGCGCCCCGATCATCCGCTCCCGCAACGCGGACAGGCTGGAGACGATGGCGGCGTCCTGATTGCCCTGCTTCGACAGCCGCAGCATGCTGGCGCGCGATGCGCCGGTCAGCGCGGTCTCGCTCGCCGCGAAAAACGCGGAGATCAGGAGACAGACAACCACAATGGAAAACGTAACCCAATCCATGGCGCGATACTTCACTTCAACTGTCTTGACGCAATGATCCTTCGAAAAGCCGGCATCGTCCCCAAGCCCTCCGGGGCCGGCTCATGCTCCTTTTTTCTGGCGCATGATCTCCGGGCAAACGCTTGGCGTTTGTCCCGAGGGAAAACCGGTCCCCACTTTTCCGGATCATGCGCTGCGTTCCAGCTTGGCTTTCAGAAAATCGCGCACCACTGACGGTTCGACGTCGGGAGCGACCACGGCGCGGCCGACGGCTCCGAGCAGGATGAAAGTGAGCCGGCCGCGCTTGACCTTCTTGTCCTGCGCCATCAACGCCATCAGCGCGTCGGCATCGGCAAGCCCTTCCTGGGCAAATCCGGCGATATCCTGCAAATGGGTCGGCAGACCGACCTCGGCAAGGTGACGCCGGATGCGCGCGGCGTCTGATTCAGCGATCATCCCGAGTTGCGCGGAAAGTTCCGCCGCCAGCACCATGCCGACGGAAACGCCTTCACCGTGAAACAGCCGGTCGGAAAAGCCGGTCGCGGCTTCCAGCGCGTGGCCGAAAGTATGGCCGAGATTGAGCAGCGCCCGCTCGCCGGTCTCGCGCTCGTCGCGCGCCACGATCGCGGCCTTGGCGCGGCAGGAGGTGGCGATCGCATGCTCGCGGGCGGCGGAGCCGGCGAAAATATCGGCGTGATTGGCTTCCAGCCAGGTGAAAAAGGCGTCGTCGCCGAGCACGCCGTATTTGGCGACTTCGGCATAACCGGCGCGGAACTGGCGTGGCGACAAGGTGTCGAGCACGGCGGTATCGGCGACCACCAGCACCGGCTGGTGAAACGCACCGAGCAGATTCTTGCCTTGCGGCGAATTGATTCCGGTCTTGCCGCCGACCGACGAGTCGACCTGCGCCAGCAGCGAGGTCGGCACCTGCACGAAATCGACCCCGCGGCGCAGGATCGCGGCCGCAAAGCCGGCGAGGTCGCCGACCACGCCGCCGCCGAGCGCGATCACCAGATCGTTGCGTTCGATCTTCGCCGCGATCAGGGCCTCGCTGACCCGTTCGAGACCGCCATAGGTCTTCGAGCCCTCGCCCTCCTCGACAACGATGCGCGAGGTGGCGATGCCAGCCTCCGCCAGCGAGGCCTCGGTCCTCGCAAGCCAGTGCTTTGCGACGTTGCGGTCGGTGACGATAGCGGTACGCGCACCGGGCCGCAGCGCGGCGATCCGCCTGCCGAGCGATTGCAGCACGTCGCGGCCGATGATGATGTCGTAGGCGCGATCGCCGAGCGCGACATCGACGGTGATCGGGTCGGAATGTTTCAGCGGCGCTGTCATGGTGTGACGCCCATTCTGTCGTGGGTCTCCTTGACCCCGCCGCCGCACAGCCGGCCATGCAGGGCCTCGATGCATTCATCGACGATCTTCTCGTGCGGCACGTCGCGCGACCAGATCGTCAGATCGGCCTGCTGATAGACCGGCTCGCGTTCGCTGATCAGGCGACCGACGGTCGCCTCGGGATCAGCGGTCTGCAGCAGCGGACGATCGGAACGGCGCTTCACCCTGCGCATGATGATACCGGCATCGGCCTTGAGCCAGATCGAGACGGCCTTGTCGCGGATGCGATCGCGGGTGTCCTGGCGCATGAAGGCGCCACCGCCGGTCGCCAGCACGGCCGGACCGCTGTCGAGCAGCCGCGCAATCACCCGCGCCTCTCCGTCTCTGAAATCCGGCTCGCCGCGGGATTCGAAAATGTCAGGGATCGACATGCCCGCCGCCGCCTCGATTTCGGCATCGGCGTCGAGAAATGGCATCCCCAGCCGCGCCGACAGCCGCCGTCCGATGGTGGATTTGCCCGCTCCCATCATCCCCACCAGCACGACCGACCGCGCGCCCAGTGCCGCCATAATCTCGGCTTCCTGGGTTGCGCTGGTGTTGGTCGGTGAGGTCGTCACAGGCATGCATTCGCTCGATGGGCGCGGGAAGCGGCGTTACGCATGACCATACTACCCCCGCCGATACCGTTGCCAGAGACTCTTGCAACGGAAAGGCGAACATGTTGGTAGTCGGGGCCCATTCTCAATGGTTAATTCGCCGCCTGAGGCTCTGGCATGCCCAGCCTGTTCCGCTTTCTGACCGTTGTCGCCGTCCTCGCTGGGATCGTCTATGGCGTGATTTTCGCGCTGGCGAATTTCGTTAACCCGAAACCCCGGGAAATGACGATCACTATTCCGGCGGACAAGTTTCTCAAGAAATAGGCTTCGTCAAGAAATCGGCGTTAGGGTTCGCGGATGCGCTCCAAGACCTCAAACTCGAAGACCTCAGACGCCAAACTGATCAACCTGTTCCTCGACATGCTCGCGGCGGAACAGGGGGCAGGCGTCAATACCCTCGATGCCTATCGCCGCGACCTCACGGATTTTTCCGAATTTCTCAGTTCGAGCGGCCGGAACTTTGCCGGCGCCGAAACGCAGGGATTGCGGGACTACCTCGCCGACCTCGACGCCCGCGGCTTCAAATCATCGAGCGTGGCGCGCCGGCTGTCGGCGATGCGGCATCTGTTTCGTTTCCTCTTGACCGAGCGGATTCGCAGCGACGATCCGGCGGCCATCCTTTCAGGGCCGAAGCGCGGCCGCGGCCTGCCGAAGGTGCTCTCGATCGCCGACGTCGATCGCCTGCTGGCGCGCGCGAAAGCACTGACCGAAGCCGCGGAAACCTCAACCCTGCAGCGGCTCCGCGCGATGCGACTTTATTGTCTGCTTGAGGTGCTCTATGCCACCGGCTTGCGCGTCTCGGAACTGGTGGCGCTGCCGCTATCGGCCTCGCGCCGCGACATCAGCATGATCGTGGTGCGCGGCAAGGGCAACAAGGAAC
>JBKQRS010000336.1:0-3340 GCA_052143915.1 Bradyrhizobium sp. | reverse complement strand
TGAACCCCTCGATTCTCAAGACAGGACGCCCGGCTTGTCACCGCCGCCCGCTTACCTCACCCCGTCACTCGATCGGCGCCACCGCCTCCGCGCGCAGCGCGCTCCAGCGAAGCGGGTTCGTTCTTTGACCCGGACCAGACATTGGCCCTAGCCGGCGATCAGCGACGCCGATCAGCATTCTTATATCTCTGTAACGGCGGGTTAGACAGGCACCACAAGCAGCGCACAAGGAGCCTGTTTGGTGGCATCTATGGCAATATCTCCATACAATAAACGATAGATTGCACCGTGCCGGTGAGAGCCGAGGATAAGCAGATCAGTACCAAGCTTTCTGGCCTCCTTTAGGAGTTTTTCCAGGGTTGGCCCCTGAACCGTCAACGTGTGGTCAACTCGAATTCCACTAGCACGCATTTTCTCAGCAAAGGCGTGGACTTGCTGATGCTCCAAACGAAAGTCGTTTGCTCGGTCGTCCCGCAAAGTGTGCTTGTAGTCTGTCACCTCATGTGCACCGGGTTTGGTCTCTTGCTCACCCTTGACGTAACTGACGAAATCAGGATCGGGATCTCCGTAGTTTGTCACCTCCTTGGTGTCACGGACGAAATCGGAAACGGGATCGGCAATGTGAACAATATTGACGATTGCATCCAACGCTTTGGCATAACGCTGTGCTTCCGCCAGCAAGCGGTCAGTCCCCGGTTTCAAGTCGATAGCCACAAGCATGCGAAAAGCGTTGCTCATAGTTTTGTCCTGTCCCTATCGTAAACAATGGCGAGCAGAGGTGAATCGGCCGATGCTACGCCGTAATTACGGATCTTTGCAGACTGTTATGCCTTTTGCCGGTCTCCCGGCGCAACCTTCTATACATGGCACGAAACCGGCTTTCCGCCCTTGAGGGCGATGTCCAGTCCTGGAGGAAGAGCGGAAGTCGCATTTCGGGGTGGTCAGGTCCGGGTCTGACCCAAAACGGGCATTCGGCAGACACTCGACCTCAGTGGAACCCACCCTTTTCCTGACGCCGAAATGCACTTAGAATGACCATAGTCCTTCGGAAGCGCGCACATGGCCCAGATTCGCTTCTGCAAATCCTCAGACGGCGTGCGTATCGCCTATTCGCAGGCTGGCAGTGGCCCGGCGATGATCGAAGTCGCCACTTGGCTCAATCATTTGGAATACGACTGGAAGAGCCCGATCTGGAGTGCGCGACTTGTCGAGCTAACCACGAACTACACGCTGACGCGCTATGACGGTCGCGGTTGTGGTTTGTCCGACCAGAATCCAAGGAACCTGACGTTTGACAATCTTGTTGCCGATCTTGAAGCTGTGGTCGAAGCCGCAGGGCTCAAGCGGTTCATTCTTCTCGGTTGCTGCCAGGGTGGACCTGTGGCGATCGCTTACGCGGCACGTCATCCGGAGCGTGTGAGCCACCTTGTTCTCTATGGCGCTTACTCACGTGGCAAACTTAAGCGCAACCCGTCGCGGCAGGACATCGATGAAGCCGAGACCATGCTCAAGCTCGTCGAGCTGGGCTGGGGGCAGGACAATCCGGCGTTTCGTCAAGTCTATACGGCGCTGCTCATTCCAGACAGCAGGCCGGAGCAATACAGCTGGTTCATCGACATGCAGCGCATGACGATTTCGCCGCGCAATGTGGTGCGCCTCATGCGCGCGCTCGACCAGATTGATATCAGCGATGCCCTAACCAACATCCGATGTCCCACGGTCGTCCTGCATGCGCGCGAAGACAGGCGGATACCTTTCGCCGAAGGCCAGATGATCGCCCTTTCGATCCCAAATGCGGAGTTTGTGCCGCTGGACAGCCGGAATCATCTTCTGCTCAATCACCAACCGGCGTGGCGACAATTTCTTGACGAGACTGCGCGGTTCATCCGCACCAACTGCACCAAAGGATCTGCCGACACTAAATTTCTTGAGTTGACCGCGCGTGAACGCGAGGTGCTCGACCTGATCGCGCGCGGTCTAAGCAATGTGCAGATTGCAAAGTCGCTCACCCTAAGCGAGAAAACCGTCCGCAATCACATCAACAGCATTTTCGGCAAGCTTGGCACGCCGAACCGCGCGCAGGCGATCGTGCGTGCGCGCGAGGCGGGCCTTGGGTTGCAAAGCGTCGCCGGAAAATGACGGGACCTGGGTCCCAGGGCCCAGACTCCTCCATAACTCTATCAGATTGCGCAGGCATCTAGGCCCAGCGCCTCATGACACATTTCACCATGTCTTCGATCATGCGGGCGTCACCTATTGCCGCCAAGGAGGAAACAATGAGCATGGCAAAAACCGTAACTGCCGGGTCTGCTTCGGTGCAAGGCGAATTATGGGGCGTGCGCGCCGGCGACTATGCCGAGATTCAGGAGCCTACTTTCCTGCCGCTCTACGAGAGCGTGTTGGCCAGACCCGAAATTGCGAAGGCAAACTCGATCCTCGATGTCGGGTGTGGGCCGGGCCTCGCCGCGCAGGTATTCTCTCGAAGGATCGGGCACGTCGCCGGCGCCGACGCCGCCGCGCCCTTCATTGAGATCGCGCGCCGACGCGTGCCTGGTGGAGACTTCCGCGTTGCCGAAATGGAATCGCTGCCATACGCGGACGGCACGTTCGAAGCCACGACGGGCTTCAATGCCTTTCAATATGCGGCTTCGCCGGTGAATGCCCTGCGCGAGGCGCGGCGCGTCGTGAAGGCCGGCGGCGTCATTGTTATTGCGGTTTGGGGTTTACCGGAAAGCTGCGAGGCGGCCGGGCACCTGAAGGCGCTGGGATCGCTGATGCCGCCTCCGCCGCCTGGCGCACCGGGTCCGTTCGCGCTCTCAGACGAAACGAAGCTCAAGGCACTCGCGAGCGCGGCCGGGCTAATGCCGGGCGCGATCGTGGACGTCTCGTGTCCCTGGGTCTATCCGGATTTGGAGACCGCGCTCAGAGGAATGCTGTCGGCGGGACCAGCCGAGCGTGCAATCCGCGCCTCCAACTTCGAACGCGCGCGTGAAGCGGTCGCTGCGGCGATTGACGTCTACCGTACGGCATCCGGCGGCTATAGGCTGAACAACACGTTCCGATATCTGGTAGCTCGCGCCTGAAGTGCGCTAGAAATCCGTATCGCGCGGGAGAATCGCAATTCGGCTCTGTTAGCGAGCCGCCGGGCGTCCGGTTATGGCACCAACCGGACCAACCGGGTCGGTCTGATGAGGTCCGTTGTTCGGGGTAGACCGGAGTGCGCCGGGAGACCGGCAAGGAGTAGATGGTGCAAGTCCATCACGATGAAGGAGTAGCGAACCGCATCGACCCCGAGTCATGCGCAGATGCCCGCGAGGGCATCGGCGAAGCGTTGACAGGG
>JBKQRS010000335.1:0-5641 GCA_052143915.1 Bradyrhizobium sp. | reverse complement strand
AGAGTCTGACTCAAAATAGGTAATTGGCATATCAGGTTCTTGCCAAGCGGCGGGAAAGCAGGCGGATGCTCGCAATCAGGACCCAGGCTTCCGCACTGGCAATGGATGCCTCGAAGTCTTTGGCAAGCCGTCGATTGCGGCCGAACCATGCAAGCGTACGCTCGACGACCCACCGTCGAGGCTCGGCCTTGAACGTTCCCACGCTCTGCGAGCGGGTGACGATTTCGATCGTCCACTTGCCCAGATCGGCGATTGCCTCGAGCAATTTTGGGCCGCGATAGACGCGGTCGGCGAAGAGGTGGCGGAGTTTGGGGAACATGCGGCCGATGATCCGCAGCAGCGGGACTGCGCCGTGATTGTCTTGAAGGTTGGCGGGCTGCACCAGCACAGCCAGCAAGGAGCCCTCGGTGTCGGTGACGATGTGACGCTTGCGTCCTTTGATCCGCTTGGCCATGTCAAACCCGCGTGGACCGCCACTTTCCGTGGTTTTCACGCTCTGACTGTCGATAACCCCGGCCGATGGGCTGGGCTTGCGTCCTTGTCTTTCGCGCATTCGCCGGACCAGAGCGGCGTTGATCGTGCGCCATAAGCCAGAACCGCGCCATTTGTAGAAGTAATACTGAACCGTCGAACACGGCGGAAAGTCCTTGGGCAGCGCACGCCATTGGCAGCCAGTGGCCGCGATGTAGAGGATTGCATTCATGATCACGCGCAGACTGATCTCGCGCGGACGGCCGCGCCGCGATGGCGCAGGCATCAGCGGCTCGATCAATTTCCACTCCGCATCCGTCGTGTCGCTTGCATAACGTAGTCCGTCGCGCCGATATTGTTCACGGGTGATTTCAGTCCAACACATGTTGTGCTCCCCTCGAGTCTTCGCAAACACGAAGGAATCACAACGGGCTGAAATCACTCAACTTTCTTTTTTTGGTCAGGCTCTCAGGATGAGGTTGTTCAGCCGCTCTTCCCGAACGCCAGCACGTGAAGCCCGAGCCGCCGGCGCACGATCCAGAACAGCAGCACGGTCTCGAACACAAGCGAGATCGAGGTCGCGGCCGCCGCGCCATGGCCGCCGAACCGCGGCACCAGCGCGACGCAGAGCGCCACATTCATGACGAAGGCCAGCGCATAGGCCAGCGCGCAGATATATTGATGGCCGAGCATGTTGAGCAGCCGCTCGACCGGGCCGATCGCGGAGCGCACCACGAGGCCGATGGCGGCGACGAACATGATGTCGTAGCCGATCACGAATTGCGGCCCGAACAGCCACAACAGCGGCTTGCCGAACGCCAGCAGCAGTACGGTCGCGGCGAGCGAGGGCCAGAATGTCCAGTTGATCGCATGCGCGACATAGGCCGACAGCCGCGCCTCGTCGCCCAGCGCATGATACTCGGCAAAGCGATGCGCCGTCGTTGCCGACATCGCGTAGTGGATAAAGGACACCAGCGCCAGTGTCTTCACCACGGCGAAGTAAACGCCGACTTCCTGCGAGGAGCGGAACTGCTGCAGCACCAGCACATCGGTGTAGGACAACAGCAGGTAAAAACCTTCGACCATCAGGATCGGCAGCGAGACTGAAAGCCAGCCGCCGATATCATAGGCCTTCGGACCCGGCTCGATGTGTTGGCGGAGGCGGCGGTTCAGCACCACCATCTGGCCGATCATGGCGATCCAGACCGCAGCCGCACTCGCCAGCATCGCCGCCGTCGCGCCGAGATGGAAACCCAGCACGAACATCCCGGCGGTAATGCCGATGATCAACGACTGGCGAACAATGAATTGCGGCATCAGTCCAAGCCGCATCCAGTCATGCGAACGCGCGATACCGTCCTGGGTGTTGGCGACCACGAAGGCCGGCAGCGTGAGGCAGCCGATGTAGAGCGGAACGACGCTGCCTGAATCGATCCACGGCGACAGCAATTTCACCACACCAGGCAGCAGCCCTGAAACGATCGAAGAGACGCTGAAAGTCATCCAGCGGCTGCCGGAGAGAAAGCCGCGCAGCAGCGCGTGCTGGCTGCGGGTACGGTATTCGGGAATGATCTTCTGCGCCGATGCCGAGATGCCGAAATCCATCATGCTGCCGAGCAGCAGCACCCAGGTCCAGACATAGACGTAGATGCCGTAATCGGAGCCGCCCATCCAGCGCGCGAGCAAGATCTGCGAGAAATAGGCGAGCGCGGCGCTGACGACGCGGATGATGAAAATCGTGCCGGCAAGCCGCCGGGTCACCGAGGCTTCGCTGGAGCCGCCGACAGAATTGCCAAGCGAGCGGCCAAATAGGCTACCAAGCAAGGCGCGCAGCCGTGCGCGCACGCCCGTGGGCAGAGGTGTTGCGGATCGGGTATCCATCACGGCCAAAGCGGGAAATCCTTGCGCTGCCAAGCGATGCAGCGATCGTTTCGGCCTATCAACTATTCGTTAAGATTCGGTTGGGTGGGGTCCGTCACCGGATCGTCATTCCGGGGCGGGAGCAAAGCGAGCGAACCTCAGATGTGCAATTGCACATCGGGGAATCTCGAGGTTCCGGGTTCATGCGGAGCCTGTCATCGGGCCGCGCTTTGCGCGGACCCGTTGGCATGTCCCGGAACGACCCGCTGCTAATCCAGGTTGATATTGAATTCGTAGGAGCGCTCACCGCTGACCAGCGTCAATTTGAGCGCCGCGCCTTCGGGTTCGGTTCCCGGCGGCAGGCCGTCGAGCTCAAAGGCAAAGCGTTTGACGCCGGGCGGACTGTGTTCGAGCAATTTTGGAACCGGCAACGCCCAGTCCGGGGTTGGTCCTTCGACAAACAGGTTCACCGGTCTCGCGTCCGGCACGACCACGTCGACCAGAACGGTGGATTTACCTTCGCGCTTGATGTCGCGGATGGTCAAAGGGTTCGGGTCACCGATGCTGGCGGGCTTGGGAACCGTGTCGAGCGCGGCGAACAGCACGCTGTCTTCGGTGCTCGCCACACTGGCGAAGGCGAGTTCGGCATTGGCTTCGACCGGAATGCAAATTTTCTCACAGACCGCGTAGCTGACATCGGCGCGCAGCGTCACCGGTCTGTCGGCATTTTTCGGAACAATTCGCAACGGCAGCACGACCTGGTTGTGATAACCCAGCGAGGTGCCACCGGCGCCGTCGTCGAATTGCATCGGCGCCGGCCACAGAACGGTCACGGCCTCGATATTGTCCGATTTGGAGAAATCGAAGCGCGGCGGAACGCCGGAATCGCCGGAGGTACGCCAGTAGGTCTTCCAGCCCGGGTCAAGCTGAACCGCGATACCACCAAGCAGCACGGAACCGCTGTGCGATCCCGCAAGCAAGCGGACAGCGGAGTGGGGGCCTATGTGCCAGGGAGAAGCGTCTTGCGCGCGCGCCTCAATCGCCAGGGACGAGGCTAGGGCAGCCAAGGCAAAGCCGAGCGCGGCTCGCAGGGGAACTTCGACGGTCATGCGGCGTCCTTACAGCCAAGCGAGGCCGTAAGCCATTGAATTGCTTGTGAAGCGCTATGAAACATCCAGCCGAGCTTGATTGACAGAACCGCCACCCAATATCAGGATGTACGGCAACATGAGAGTCCTTTGCGGATGGACCCTGAAGGCAAAAGACCGAGAAAGTTTCGCCACGATGCTGCCGGCGCCGGCGGCGAATTGGCGGAAAATGGCTATCTCGACGGTCAGTTGCTGATCGCGATGCCCGTGATGGGCGATCCGCGCTTCGAGCGTTCGGTGATTTATCTCTGCGCGCATTCGGCCGAAGGCGCCATGGGCATCATCGTCAACCGCCCCGCGGGCAGCATCGACTTTCCCGGACTATTGGTACAGCTCGACATCATCAAGAAGGTCGATCAGATCAAGCTGCCGGAAAATGCCGAGACGATGCGGGTCTTGAAGGGCGGTCCGGTGGAGACCGGACGCGGTTTCGTGCTGCATTCGAGCGATTTCTTCATCAAGGATGCGACGCTTCGGATCGATGACGAGATTTGCCTGACCGCGACCGTCGACATCCTGAAAGCGATCGCGAAGGGCTCCGGGCCGAAGCACGCCATACTCGCGCTGGGCTATGCCGGCTGGGCGGCGGGACAGCTCGAAAGCGAAATCCAGGACAATGGCTGGCTGCATTGCGATGCCGATCCGGACCTGATCTTTGGCGGTGATGTCGAGGAGAAGTACGTCCGCGCGCTGCGCAAGATCGGGATCGATCCGGGCATGCTGTCGAACGAAGCCGGGCACGCGTAAGCCGCTCGTCATGCCCGGCGATAGCCGGGCATCCCGTAATCGTCACCGCCTGTAATTGCGCCCACCTGCGTCCCCTGGGTCGCCCAGGCCATAGGCGAGCGGAAACGACGCCGTCCTTCGGACGGCTATGCCGGGGGACGACGGGGTATCGCCGCCTCTACTCCGCCGCCTGCTGCGCGACCGTCGGTTCGGTGCCGGCCACCGTGGCGCGGCGCATGTCGCGCGGCTGCGACTGGTCGTAGCGGCGCACCCGGTGCATGGTTTGGCGATTGTCCCACATCACGAGATCATGCGGCGTCCATTTGTGGACGTAGACGAATTCCCTCTGCGTGGCGTGCTCGGTGAGGTCGCGCAGCAAGAGCCGCGCCTCCGGCACGCTCATGCCGAGGATTGCGCCTGCATGCGACGACAGATAGAGCGACTTGCGGCCATGTACCGGATGGGTGCGCACCAGCCGCTGCAGCACCGGCTTGAACATCTCTTTCTCTTCCTCGGTGTAGTCGAGGAAACCCAGCGACCCCCGCGAATACATCAGCGAATGTTCGCAGATCAAGTCCTCGATCTCGGCCTTGGTCTCGTCGTCGAGCGCGTCATAGGCCGCGCGCATGTCGGCGAACTCGGTGTTGCCGCCCTTGGGGTTCACCACCCGCGCCGACAGCAGCGAGAATTTGGCCGGAATGGGCCGGAACGAACTGTCGGAATGCCACAGGCAGTTGCCGAGGTTGAACAGGTGGGTGCGGTGATCGCGCGGCAGCGGCTTGCCGTCCTTGCCGAGATTGGAAACGTCGTTCAGCCCCGAGGTGAGCCGGTAATCTTCCTTCTTGGTGACGGTGCCGCCGCGTGCCTTCTCGCGCTGGCCGAAATTCAAGGCAAAGGCCAGTTGCTGCTCGTCGGTGATGTCCTGATCGCGGAACAGCAGCACGGCGTATTTGTCCATGCCGGCTTCGATATCGCTCGCCTCCTGCGGCGTCAGCGGCTTCCGCAAATCAACGCCGGAGACCTCGCCGAAGAAGTACGGGTGAAGCTGCCGGATCGTCACGGGCATGGTCTTCCTCCTGATCGTCGCAAGCGGTTGGTCCCGCTGCATTTGGATCAAAAAGCTACTCCCTGACATCGCGAAGTCAACGGCGCGGGGCGCGCGGGTGCCATCTGCTGCGAACCGGAATCCCGCGACGCGCAATTTTCGCGTGGGCGGGGAATCCAGAAGATGATCGCGGCGAGATTCCCGAGGCGCGCGGATGCATATCCTGGGGCTCGCGCTGACGCATGCCAGAGTGACGGAAGATATTATCGCGTGAGGTTGCCCGGCGGCGGCGGTACCGCCGCCGACCGCCCGACATTACCCGGCGGTCGCGGGACGTTGGGCGCGCGGGACGGCGGCTGCACCTGGCGCGGCGGCGGGCTTCCAAAACCAA
>JBKQRS010000334.1:0-9870 GCA_052143915.1 Bradyrhizobium sp. | reverse complement strand
GCCGGGTTCAGAGGAATTGCAACCCCGGCTTCCGTGGCTGCATCGAATAACTCGGATGGATAGCGCGTGGACTAACGCTTTTCCGGCGCGCTGCAAGTCCAGTCGCTTTACCCGTTGCCCTCCGGTTCGCAGACGCGGCCCTCCAGGCGGCGCCGGCGACCGACGCGCGCGGCTACTGGGCGACGGTCGGGCGGCGCATCCGGCGCGACAAGGTCAGCATGGTCTGTGCGTTCATTCTGGTCGCGATTTTTCTTTCCGCCCTTTGCGCGCCGTGGCTCGGACTTGCGGACCCCTATCAGGGCTCGATGATTCGAAGGCTGCGCCATATCGGCACCGTGGGCTATCCGCTCGGCACCGACGAACTTGGCCGCGATATGCTGGCGCGGCTGATCTATGGCGGGCGGCTGTCGCTGATCGTCGGCATTCTTCCCGTCATCTTGGCGTTCATGATCGGGACATCGCTCGGTCTTGTCGCCGGCTATGTCGGCGGCAAGATCAACACCGCGATCATGCGCACGGTCGACGTATTCTACGCCTTTCCCTCGGTGCTGCTGGCGATCGCGATTTCGGGAGCGCTGGGCGCCGGCATCGTCAACTCCATCGTTTCGCTGACGATCGTCTTCCTCCCGCAGATCACCCGTGTTTCCGAGAGCGTCACGACCGGCGTGCGCAACATGGATTTCGTCGAGGCGGCGCGGGCCTCCGGCGCCGGTCCGTTCACCATCATGCGCGTGCACATGCTCGGCAATGTGCTGGGGCCGATTTTCGTCTACGCCACCGGCCTGATCTCGGTGTCGATGATCTTGGCCGCCGGCCTTTCGTTCCTCGGCCTCGGGACAAAGCCGCCGGAGCCGGAGTGGGGCCTGATGCTCAACACGCTGCGCACCGCGATCTACATCAACCCCTGGGTGGCCGCGCTGCCCGGCGTCATGATCTTTGCGGTATCGATCTGTTTCAACCTGCTCAGCGACGGAATGCGCAGCGCCATGGACATCCGGAACTGATGCGATGAACAAGATCACCCCATCGGTCGAATTGCTTGAGCCGGTCGAGGATCGCGGCGGCGCCGCGCAACCGCTGCTCGAGGTCACTGGACTGACCAAACATTTCCCGGTGCGGGGCGATCTGTTCAGCGCGCGCAAGACGGTGCGTGCGGTCGACGATGTGTCGTTCTCGATCGCCAAGGGCGAAACCGTCGGCATCGTCGGCGAATCCGGCTGCGGCAAGTCGACCACCGCGCGGCTGTTGATGCATCTGATGAAGCGCGACGCCGGCGAAATCATCTATGACGGCATGCAGGTCGGGCACACCCTGTCGCTGCGCGAGCTTCGCCGCTGCATGCAGATGGTGTTTCAGGACAGCTACGCCTCGCTCAATCCGCGTCTGACGATCGAGGAATCGATCGCCTTCGGCCCCAGGGTCCACGGCATGGCGGACGCGGCTGCGCGCCGGCTCGCCCGCGAGCTGCTCGGCAAGGTGGGCCTGCGGCCCGAAACCTTTGCCAACCGCTATCCGCATGAGATTTCCGGCGGTCAGCGTCAGCGCGTCAATATTGCGCGCGCGCTGGCGCTGTCGCCGCGCCTGGTGATCCTCGATGAGGCGGTCTCGGCGCTCGACAAGTCGGTCGAGGCGCAGGTGCTCAATCTCCTGGCCGATCTCAAGCGCGAGTTCGGACTGACCTATCTCTTCATCAGCCATGATCTCAACGTCGTGCGTTATATTTCCGACCGCGTATTGGTGATGTATCTCGGCGAAGTGGTCGAACTCGGACCGGTGGACCGGGTGTGGGACGCTCCGGCACATCCCTATACGCGGGCGCTGCTCGCGGCGATGCCGTCTTCCGATCCCGATCACCGAACGGAAACGCCGCCGATATCGGGCGATCCGCCCAATCCGATCGATCCGCCGTCGGGGTGCCGCTTTCATACCCGCTGCCCTTTCGCAGAGCCGCTCTGCGCAAAGGCCACACCTAAACTGACCGCGCTCGATAAAATGGGCCATCAGGCTGCCTGTTACATGGCGATACCAGGTTCAGGTCACAGCCTCGCGCCGGCAAAGGGAGAAGCTTCCGCATGACAAGACCGACCGCCAAACAGATCGAGGCGATGGCCGGCGCTGCCGGTGTGCCGGTGGATGCCGACGTCGCCGCGCGCATCGCCAATTCCATCGGACCTGCGTTCGACGGTTTTGCCGCGGTCGCCGGCACGCTGCCGTTTGACCTCGAGCCTTCGACCTTCGCCGTCGTGCAAACCGCTGAGGCAGCAAAATGAGCACCGAGCCGGTCTTGATGTCGTTGACGTCGGTCGCGCAGGCGATCGCGGACAAGCGCGTCTCCTCGCGCGAGGTGACGCAATCCTGCCTCGACAGGATCGCGCGATGGCAGCCCCATCTCAATGCCTTCATGGCGATTGAGGCGGAAGCCGCGCTGGCGGCGGCCGACGCCGCCGACACTGCGCTGGCGAAAGGCGCCCGCGGCGCGCTGCACGGCGTGCCGCTGGCGCACAAGGACATGTATTACGAGGCCGGCAAGGTGGTGACCTGCGGCTCGCATATTCGCCGCGATTTCGTCGCCACGACCACTTCGACCGCGTTGCAGCGGTTAAAGGATGCCGGCACGGTTCGTCTCGGTTCGCTGCAGATGGCCGAGTTCGCCTATGGACCGACCGGCCACAACTCCCATTATGGTCCGGTGCATAATCCCTTCGCGCTCGATCGCGTCACCGGCGGTTCGTCGTCGGGATCGGGTGCCGCGGTCGCGGCGCGGCTGACGTTTGCGGCGCTCGGCTCGGACACCGGCGGCTCGATCCGGATGCCGGCACATTTCTGCGGTGTCACCGGGCTGAAGACGACGGTCGGCCGGGTCAGCCGCGCCGGTGCGATGCCGCTGTCGCAATCGCTCGACACCGTCGGACCGCTGGCGCGCAGCGCCGAGGATTGCGCGGTTCTGCTGGTCCTGATGGCGGGAGCCGACCCCGCCGATCCAACCGCGGTCACCGGACCTGTGCCGGACTTTGCTGCCGCGACGACGGGATCGATCAAAGGCCTCACCATTGGCGTGCCCACCGCCTTTTATGTCGACGACCTCGATGCCGACGTCGCGGGCGTTCTCGATGCAACGATTGCGGTGCTCAAGCGCGAGGGCGCCAACGTTGTTCAGGTCGAACTGCCGGACCAGCGCCAGCTCACCGCGGCGTGTCAGCTGGTTCTCGCCGTCGAAGCCGCCGCCTTCCACAAGCGCTGGATGATCGAGCGGCCGCAGGATTATGGCGCGCAGGTGCTGATGCGGCTGCAGAACGGGCTTGCGATACCCGGCGTGTCCTATCTCGAAGCGATGCGCTGGCGCGGGCCGGCGCTCGCCGCCTTTCTCGCGGCGGTCGCCGATGTCGACGCCATGATCGCGCCGGTGGCGCCGGTCGCCGCGCCCACGATCGCCGAGAGCGACGTCGGCAACAGTCCGGACGCGGAAGCCGTGATCCAGCGGCTGACGCGGTTTACCCGCCCGATCAATTATCTCGGCCTGCCGTCCTTGGCGATCCCGGCCGGATTCACCCGCGGCGGTCTTCCCGTGGGCATGCAGCTGGTCGGCCGCTGCTTCGATGAAGCGACCCTGCTGCGGATAGGCGCGGCATTCCAGCGCGTCACCGATTTCCATGAAAGGCTGCCCCGGCTCACATGACCCATCTCGTCGAAGTCGATGGCCTCAATATTCGCTTTTCCGGCGAGCGCACCGTCCATGCCGTGAACGATCTCAGTTTTTTCCTTGGCGAGGGGGAAGTGCTGGGCCTGCTCGGGGAGTCCGGTTCGGGCAAGAGCGTCACCCTGCGCGCGCTGATGCGGCTGTTGCCGAAGAAGCGGACGCAGATCGCGGGCAGCGTTCGGGTGCTCGGGCGCGACGTGCTGGCGCTTGACGATGAGGAGCTGTCGGCGTTCCGCGGCCAGACCGTTTCGATGATTTTCCAGGAACCGGCGCTCGCGCTCGACCCGGTCTACACCATCGGGGCGCAGATCGCCGAAACCGTGATGCGCCATGAAGGCAAGAGCCAGAGCGAGGCGATGGCGCGCGCGCTGCAAATGCTGGAAGTGGTGCGCATTCCCTCCGCCAGGAGAAGGTTGGACGCCTATCCGCACGAGATGTCGGGCGGCATGCGGCAGCGCGCGATGATCGCGCTGGCGCTGGCGTGCAAGCCGAAAATCCTGCTCGCGGACGAGCCGACCACGGCGCTCGACGCCACCGTTCAGATCCAGATCCTGCTCCTGCTGCGCGAATTGCAGCGCGAGTTCGGCATGTCCGTCATCTTCGTGACCCACGATATCGGCGTCGCCATCGAAATCTGCGACCGCGTTGCCGTGATGTATGCAGGCCAGATCATCGAGCAGGGCACGCTCAGCCAGATCGTGCGCTCGCCCGTCCATCCCTATGCGCGGGGGTTATTGGCCTCCACGGTCCATGGCGCCAAGCGAGGCCAGCGGCTGGAGACCATACCGGGGACGCCACCTTCGCTCGACAAGGCGCCGACCAATTGTTCCTTCGCACCCCGATGCGGTTTTGCGGAAGCCCGCTGTCTCGAGCAGATGCCGCCCAACGTGCAAATCGGGCCGGACAGGATTGCAAGGTGCATCCTGGCGGAGCGCGCCGAGGCGCTGGCCGCGAGGTAGGTCAGGCGCCGTTCGATCCGGATTCCGCAAAGCGGCAAACTCGTCCGCGACAGAATCCGGCAAATTGGAGTCGTCACATCCGGGAATTATCGATAGGTTCGAACCCGGCGCGGGAGGAACGGCGCGCACGAACGGGGGAGTTTCTATGCGGATATCGAACGAAGGCATTCTTGTTATTCTATTCGTCGGCCTGGTCGCGGGCTGGCTGGCCGGAAAGATCGTGCGCGGCACCGGCTTCGGCATCATCGGCGATATTCTGGTCGGCATCGCCGGCGCGTTGATCGCCAGTTATCTGTTCCCAAAGCTTGGCATTGCGATCGGCACGGGCCTCGTGTCGGAAATCATCTATTCGGCGATCGGCGCCATCCTGCTCTTGCTGATCGTGCGGCTGGTTCGAAGCGGCGGACGTTTCTGACGCTGCGGCCGAGCCTTCGGGCCGGAGTGAGTTCTGCCTCGGGCTGGCCATTCGTCGCAAATCTGGTTACCGGTCCGGCAGCGCTGTTGGCCGCGCTGCCGGGCTCGTCGTGTTGACCGCGGCCGATCCCGGAGCGGCCAATGGCGATGGTCGGGGGGATACGCGGCCCGTTTTGCCGCCTGCCACGGGCGCCCGCGGCGTTTAGGTTAACGCGACTTCAATAGACGCTAGCGGTAAAAATCGGTAATAATGCCGCGGCGCACCCACTTTTTGAATCGGGGGCCGCGCCCCCTCATGAAGAGATCAGGATAGATGGCAGCCGCTCCCGGTGTCCGGCGTTCCGAACTCGGTGATGCACTGCGCGCCTGCCGCACTGCGTTCATCGGCGTCGGCGTCATGAGTTGCATGATCAACCTGCTCTATCTGACCGGGTCGCTGTTCATGCTGGAGGTCTACGACCGGGTGCTTCCGAGCCGGAGCGTCCCGACCCTCGTGGGCCTGATCATTCTCGCCTGCGGTTTGTACATTGCCCAGGGCGTCCTCGACCTGATCCGGGGACGAATCCTCGGCCGGATCGGGACCTCGCTGGATGAGGCTCTCAATGCCCGCGTGTTCGATACCGTTGTGCGCCTGCCGCTCGTCGTGGGCGGACGCAATGAAGGCCTCCAGCCGCTGCGCGATCTGGATAATGTACGCTCATTCCTCGGCAGTCAGGGGCCCGGCGCGTTCTTCGATCTGCCGTGGCTGCCGTTCTATCTGGCGATCTGTTTTGCCTTCCATGTCCTGATCGGCGTGACGGCGCTGGTGGGCGCGGTCATCCTGGTGACCCTCACCGTCCTGACCGAGTTCCTGTCGCGCACGCCGGCGCGCGAGGCGATGGGTCTGGCGGCGCGTCGCAACGATCTGGCTGCCACCAGCCGGCGGAACGCGGAAGTGCTGGTCGCGATGGGAATGGCCGGACGATTGAACAAGCGCTGGAGCGAAGCCAACCAGAATTATCTCACGGGTAACCAGCGCGCCAGCGATGTCGCCGGAGGTCTCGGCGCCGCCGCCAAGGTGATGCGGATGATGCTGCAATCGGCGGTGCTCGCCGTCGGCGCCTATCTCGTGATCCATCAGGAAGCGACCGCCGGCATTATCATCGCTGGATCGATCCTGAGCGCGCGGGCGCTGGCGCCGGTCGATCTGACCATCGCGCACTGGAAGGGTTTTGTCGCCGCGCGCCAGAGCTGGCACCGCCTCAACCGGCTGCTCGAAACCCTGCCTGCCCGCACTGTCCCGACCTTGCTGCAGAGCCCGTCGAGCCGCCTCTCCGTCGAGGCGGTCTCCATCGTGCCGCCGGGCGATCAGAGGGTCATCGTCCAGGACGTGACGTTCACACTTTCGGCCGGGAACGGCCTGGGCGTGATCGGGCCGAGCGGATCCGGAAAATCCTCGCTGGTGCGCGCGCTGGTCGGCGTATGGCGGCCGGCGCGCGGAACTGTGCGGCTCGATGGCGCGGCGCTCGATCAGTGGTCGTCAGACGTACTCGGCCGCCATATCGGCTATCTGCCGCAGGATGTCGAATTGTTCGCCGGCACGGTGGCGCAGAATATCTGCCGTTTCGATCCCGAAGCCACCTCGCAGAGCATTATCGCAGCCGCGAAGGAAGCGGGCGTCCATGAGATGATCATCAAGATGCGCGATGGCTACGACACCCAGATCGGCGAGCAGGGTGGCGCGCTTTCAGCCGGTCAGGCGCAACGCGTGGCCCTGGCGAGGGCGCTCTACGGCGACCCATTCCTGATCGTTCTCGACGAGCCGAATTCCAATCTCGACACCGAAGGCGACGAGGCCTTGACGCGGGCGGTCCGCGCGGCGCGCGAGCGTGGCGCCATCGTGGTGGTCGTTGCGCACCGGCCGATCGGGATCGAGGCGGTCGATCAGCTGCTGGTCCTGAAGGACGGCCGCATGCAGGCGTTCGGGCCGAAGGAGACCGTGCTGGGGCAGGTGTTGCAGCCGCGGGTCGCGCCGCCTTCGCCGATCAAGATCGTCTCCGAAGGCGGAGTTACCAAATCATGACGGGCGGCGAAATGCAGGGCGCGCGCCAATCGATCCGGCTGCATCTGATCATCGGGCTCGCCGTGGTCGTCGTGCTGGCCGGCGGGCTCGGCGGCTGGGCATCGACGGCGCAGATCTCGGGAGCGTTGATTGCGCCGGGATCGATCGTCGTCGAATCCAACGTGAAGAAGGTGCAGCATCCGACCGGCGGCGTCGTCGGCGAGGTGCTCGCGCGCGACGGCGATCTCGTCAAGGCCGGCGACGTGGTGGTGCGGCTCGATGACACCGTGACCAAGGCGAGTCTCGCGATCGTCACCAAGAACCTCGATGGTCTGTGGGCGCGGGCTGCAAGACTGGAGGCCGAACAACGCGGCCTCGACAAGATCAGCTTTCCGCGGATGCTGCTCGACCGTGCCGATGACCCTGATGTCAGGAATGTGATGGCGAGCGAGACCAAGCTGTTCGACGTTCGCGTCAACGGCAGGATCGGGCAAAAGGCGCAGTTGCGCGAACGCATTACCCAGCTGAACGAGGAAATCGCCGGCCTTGCCGCGCAGGAGAAGGCCAAAGACCAGGAAATCGCGCTGGTGGAGAAGGAACTGGTCGGGGTTCGCGATCTCTACGACAAGCATCTGGTGCAGATGACGCGGCTGACTACGCTCGAGCGCGACGCGGCAAGACTGGCCGGCGAGCGGGCCCAGTACATTGCTTCGCGCGCCCAGGCCAAGGGCAAGATCACCGAAACCGAACTGCAGATCATCCAGGTCGACAAGGACATGGTCAGCGACGTTTCCAAGGATCTGCGCGAGACCAACGACAAGATCGGCGAATTCGTCGAGCGCAAGGTCACGGCCGAAGACCAGTTGCGGCGAACCGACATCCGCGCCCCGCAGAACGGCATGGTGCTGCAATCCACGGTGCACACCGTGGGCGGGGTGATCACGGCCGGCGACGCCATCATGATGATCGTTCCGCAAAGCGACGATCTTCAGGTCGAGGCCAAGGTCAATCCGCAGGATATCGACAAGCTGCAGATCGGCCAGAAGACCTTGCTGCGGCTGTCGGCCTTCAACCAGCGTACCACCCCGGAATTGAACGGCGTCGTCACCCGCGTTTCGCCCGACACGACGACCGATCAACGCACCGGACAATCCTATTACACGATCCGCGTCTCGATGCCGCCGGAAGAAGTGGCGCGCCTCGGCGAGGTCAAATTGATCCCCGGCATGCCGGTGGAGGCCTTTGTCCAGACCGGCGACCGCACCCTGCTGTCCTATCTGATCAAGCCGCTGAGCGATCAGCTGATGCGCGCTTTCCGGGAGAAGTGAGGGCGTCGTCTTATCTGAAAGCCTGAGCGACGCATTTGGTGTTGGCGTCGCCGCAAGCTCCGCACCACCTCTCCCCCTGCGGGAGAGGTCGGATCGCATCGCCAGATGCGATCCGGGTGAGGGGTGAGGTCTATCGAGGGACCTGAAACACTCACCCCAACCCTCTCCCAAAAGGGGAGAGGGGGCTCACCGCCGTTGCCGAGAAATCGAGCAAGGATAGCCCGGATAAGCGGAGCGACATCCGGGGAACTTGTCTCTTCTGCTACCCGCATATCGCGGCGCCTGTCATCGGGCGTGCGTTCGCGCGACCCGTTGGCTCATGCAGGCTACTTGCCTTAGCGATTCGCTGGCCAGGGCGTGAACCGATCATTCACGGCATTGGCGACCGTCCGCTTTGGTCCGCATTCCGGACTCAAGTCGGACATCGCGCGATGTCGGAAAAGTGCCACTTCCAGACATTCACTGGCTTAACTGCACCAACCAGACCCTGGGCTATGAGCGCGTTAACCTTTTCCCAATGGTAGGGAATAGCGGCTCGCGAGGAATTGATAGAGCCACTCGCGTTCAATCTCGCTGGCGGATTGCGCTATATCGAGTCGCAACGCATCGGCATCCACCGTAAGTCGATTTCCATCACTGGTTTCTCTCAGACGTAGCGACTGAAGTTTGCGCCGATCAAGCTCCGCGCGCGTCCTCTTTGGAAACATGGATTTCCATGCATCCTTTCCGTATGTGTAGCCAAAATTGGTCTGAAACGGGGGAATACCGGAGTCGTAAACTACGCTGTTTGGCATGAGCCTCAGCGACTCCGGTACGGAGGGGCGAAACGCCCGATAGGCCCAATAAACCGCGAAGGCTCCGCCCAGCGACCAGCCTACGAGCCAGAAGACGAGGAAGGCAGGGGCTTGGCCGGACGACAGCTTCGAGACCGCACTGCTAAATCCAGCGAACCATCCGCCGAGCCAAGCTAGCAGGAACAATCCGACGAAATAGCGCATCAGACCACCGTTTCCGCGTGGAATCACGATCAGGTCATCGGCGCTACCTGTCGTTACCGAAATCCTGGAGCCGCTTGGCGGTTCGAGATTCAATTGGCCTCTCCATTTTGAGAGCAAAGGTGCAATCGCATTAGGTTATGTTATCATCAAACTTGCTTGCGAAACCAATAGCCGTGTCTCGATTTGCGTCGGCAACGCGGTTGTGTACGGCGAATTCCATCATCCACAAGGCTTGCTGACCCGCAGACGTCCAATTGGTCATCGCTGACGGCAAAGGTTATTGGCCGCTAGCAGCCGCTTTGGGTCAATCGCGTCGTTTCCGCGATCTCGGCTGTGAGTCCGTTTTTCCCCCAAGAACCGACATCGTCAGTTAGACCGCCATGTCGGAAAAGTGCCAAAGAACGAACCCGCTTCGCTGGAGCGCGCTGCGCGC
>JBKQRS010000333.1:0-5512 GCA_052143915.1 Bradyrhizobium sp. | reverse complement strand
AGCTCGGCCAGCCGGTGCCGCTTTCGAATTTCGTCTCCGAGGAGAACAGCGGCAGATCGCAGCCCGCACAGGCGAAGATACCCTTGCGGTGCTCCTTGAGCAGCGGGCTCGACCACGGACGCTCGGTGCCCTCCTTGCGCAAGATGTCATACTGCTGCGGGGTAAGCTGGGCGCGCCATTCCGCGTCGGTCTTTTCGATCTCGAATTTCCCCGCCGCCCTTGCGGGTGCGCCGCGCAGCCAGCGCAGCGCCGCAAAGCCAAGCAAACCAGCGGTAGATGCAAGAAGGATACGGCGGTCAATCATGATGGTCTCCGTGCGAAGCGAACTCTCGGGTCGTTCGCTGTCAAATACGGGGCGCAGAGGGGAAAGTTACACCGATCCCGAGGGAAAGGTCTCACTTTCTTGCGAGATGCGCTTTCCGGAATGAGCCGATCAGGCGCCGTCGCCTTCACCAGGGTTTGCCGCAGCCGGAGATCGGGCGCGCTCCGGGCGAGAACGTTGGGGGCGAGAAGGTTCAGGACGAGAAGATTCAGGACTTGGCCGGCCCGGCGGCGGGCGGGGCCGCGGCGGCCGGGTTCCAGCCTGCCGGTTTGCCTCGGCCAGACGCGCATCGCGTATGCGCTCCTGGGCCCGCGCCCTCTCCTGGTAACGCGCCAATGCGCCGGCGGCGGCAGCGCTCCCCCGCCCCCACATTCCGATCAGATGTCCGGCGACCCGGCCGGTCATGCCACCCGCCCATACCAGTTCGAACGGCGAAAACAGCCGCCAACGCTCATCGCCCCAGAGAATGCTGCGGGCAATCAACTGCCCGGCCATCGCGGTTGTACTCACCCCCTGACGGCCGAAGCCGCTCGCGACCCACAAGCCCTTACGCAGCTGGCCGATCTGCGGCATGCCGTGCACGGTCTGGCCGACGGCGCCACCCCATACGTCCGCGATCTCGACCGGTCCGAGCCGGGGAAAGATCGTGCGGATCCGGCGCGCGATGGCGGAGGCGAAACGCGCCGGGCGGGCATCCCAGGTGGTCTCTGGGCTCGCCCACATCAACTGGTCGCCGTTCACGATTCGGAAATGATCGATGCCGTCGGTGTCGGTCACCGATCCCCTGAACGCGATCGTCTCGGCCAGACGCCCGCCGAGCGGCGCGGTTATCGCGGCGTAACGCCAGACCGGCAGCAGCGTTTCCGATAATCGCCGCGAGGGCGCGCCGAGATGGACGTTGCCGGCGAGCACGATGTGCGACGCGCGCAGCCGCGCCGAGGGAGTGACGATACGCTTGCGAATGCCGGACGCGTCGATACTGACGACCGGCGTGTCCTCGAAAATCCGCGCCCCCGCCCGCTTCGCCAGCGCCGCCAGACCATGGACGTATTTGCGGCCGTCGACCTGGAAGGCCCTCGGAAAATACACGCCGTGGAAATAGCGATCGGTCTTGAGTTGATCGCGAACGCGATCGACCTGCCAGCCTTCGACTTCCGTTTCGAAATCCTCAGCCAGCATCTGCAGCTGGCTGATCAGCCGATCGCCGGCATCGACATTGGAGACTTCAAGCACGCCCTCGCTGAGCGCAATCCCTGGAATCAAATGCTCCGACGCGTTGGCCCGGACATATTCGGCGCCTTGCTTCGATAGCGCCCAGAGCTCCCTTGCATCTTCGATACCAATGCGTGCGATCAGGTCCTTGATCGGCAGACCGTAGCCCGGCATGACCGTGCCAAGCTGATGGCCGGAGGCGCCCCAGCCGACGTTCCTGCCTTCGAGCACGGCGACGCTGGCGCCGAGGCGCGCAGCCTCCAGAGCGACCGTCAGGCCGGCAAGGCCGGCGCCGACGACGCAGATATCGACGTCCAGATCGAACGAAAGCCGCGAATGCTCACGCGTCGTTCCGGCGTGCGGCCCGCGGGTCGTGCTTGTAGAAATCTCGCTCATATCGTTTTTTACGGATCGATCCCGCGCTTGTCACCTTGTCCTGAACATCAGTCTGTACATTAATCCGAAAAGCCTGAACCGAATCGAGATGCGCCATGCGCCGTTTGATGCTGCTGCGGCACGCCAAGACCGAACACGACGCGCCGAGCGGCCGCGATCAGGACCGCCGGCTCGACAAGCGCGGCTGTCATGACGCCGCCGAGATCGGTGGCTGGATCGGCCGGCATCCGCCTGCTCCCGATCTGGTGCTGGTTTCGCACGCGGTCCGGGCCCATCAGACCTGGGAAATCGCCTGGGAGGCGATGAGGGAGCTGGTTCCGGAGCCGCAGGTCGAGCTGATGCCGGAACTCTATGGCGCCGATGTGTCGCAGCTGCTTGAAACCATCCGCGATGCATCTTCGGCCGATCCGCAACGGCTGATGATCGTCGGACACAATCCGGGACTGCATGAGCTGGCGCTGGCGCTTGCCGGTAGCGGCGATCCCGCCGGACGCAAGGCGCTCACCGACAATCTGCCGACCTCTGGGCTGGCCTTATTCGACTTTGAGATCGACGACTGGGCCGACGTGGCATTCCGCCGCGGGCGTTTGGTGCTGTTCGTCAGCCCCAAACTGCTGAAGCAGATTTCGGGCGGCTGACCTCCCGCGGTTATCGGGGCCAAATTGTGTTAAAGCATTTTCGAGCGAAGCAGGGAAAACGAGTCAAAACAAAAGATTAGAGCCTTGGGTTCTAATTCAATCTGAACCGAAGAGGCTACGGGCTGATCACCAACACGGAGGCGCAGATGTTCAACTCCATTCTCGTGCCGCTCGACCTCGCCGATACCGACCTGGCGAAGCCCGCGATTGCCACGGCGGCGACGCTGTCGCAGACCTGGAACGGCTCGGTCCGCCTTCTCAATGTGTTGCCGATGACGCCGGTGATGCTGGCCGAATATGTCCCCGCCGATTTCGATGCCCAGCAGCGCCAGACCTCGGAGGAGGCGCTCGCTATCGTGGCGCGCGAATCGGGCATCGACGCCCAGCGCATCTCCACCGCAGTGCGGCAGGGCGGCATCTATCACGAGATCCTCGAAGAGGCCGCCGCGGTCAAGGCCGACCTGATCGTCATGACGTCGCACCGGCCGGCGATGCGGACCTATTTTCTCGGCTCCAACGCCGGCCACGTCGTGCGCTACGCCAAATGCTCGGTGCTGGTGGTGCGGCATTAGCTACGCGCCAACCGAACGGCCGCGCGCTCCGAGCCAGACTCACGGCAACAACGCCTTTGGCAAATCATCGAAGCCGTAGGCCAGCGGCCGGTTACGCGCGACAAAGCCGCCCACCTGCCACGCAAACAACGCCGCGAAGCCGACCAAGAACAGCGCGCCCGCCCATTCGCCGGTTGCGAGGGAACGCACAAAAAGTCCGGACATCGCAATGGCGACCAGCATCACGCATACAATCGCCGCGGCATAGACCTTCGGCCCGAGACCACCGATCAGCAACGCCCTGCTTCCGGCGCTTGCCATGCGCGCATGCAACTGCGTCATGAAGGCGCGGTAATCGTGGTCCTGCGGTGCCATCAGCGCCGCGGTCTGCCAGCTGGTCGAAAGGATGGCGATGCGTGCGCCATCGGCATTTTCGATATCGGCGCGAAACCGTCGCGACTGCATCGACACCGGACGGTACGACAAGCGGACGGCTGCGATGTCGGCATAGGGCCACACCCCCGACCGGCCGGCAATGCGCCACGACAGCCCCTGGTCCGTCAGCTCGAACTGATGCGCCGCCCCGATCAGCGACGCCTTGTAGGCATAGCGGGCGGCGGGGGCGCCCTGCACCGAGATCGTCGACTGGTCTTGTGACGGCTCTGGCAATCCGACGCTTCCCGGTCACGGCTGTGCATGATCAGCCCAAGCGGCGCTTTCGCGTCGGCTTGCGCACATCACCGACTTCATCTTACAAGCGACGCATGCCCGAGACGACCTATTTTCCGCGCCGCCTGATCCTCGCCGGCGCCGCGATTTCAGGAGTGCTGCTCGCGCTGGCCGTGCATATGCTCGGCGCACGCTTCGGGCTCGATCTCGGCCGCCTGTGGCGAACCGATACACGCGAATCCATGCCCGCGGGCGCGGCGCTGGCGTGGTGGCTGATCGCAACCGTCGGCTTCTGCGGCGGCTATTTCACCGCGACGCTGATGGACAGTGCGGTGTCGGGGCAAATTCCGCAGCGGATGCGGCAGTTCCTGATCGTGGTCGGCGTGCTCGTGCTGGCGGGCGCCGGCCAGACCGCCTCGGCGCCAAGTCCGCTTCCGACGGTCGCAGGCATACTCGCCGGGCTGACGGCGCTGGGCCTCGGCGCCGTGATGGCATTCTGCGGCGCGCATTTTGCGCTGCGCAAGGCTTAAACCCCGCGCGCGGCCAAGACTCAGTTGATTGATCTGTTCAGTTGAGCTGCGCCTCAACCGGGCGTTGCGGCAGCTGGACGTCCCAGGCGAGACCGAACAGAACCAGCAAACGCAAAATCAGATAGGTCAGATCGATCTCCCACCAGCGCCGTTGATTGGAGGCGGAGTTGGGTTCGGCGTGGTGATTGTTGTGCCAGCCTTCGCCGCTGGTGATGACGGCTACCCACGCGTTGTTGCGGCTGTTGTCGCTGGTCTCGTAATTGCGGTAACCGAACAGATGGGGAAAGGAATTTCCGCACCAGGTGACATGCCAGACCAGAACGGTTCTGACGACGACACCCCAGAGCCAGACGCTTGCACCGAATTGCATCGCCTCCCCGGCCGAGCCGCCACGCGCCAGTTCGATCAAAAAGCCCGCGGCAAAATACACCACCGACTGGGCCAGCGTGATCCACACCACGGCGCGCTCGATCCAACGGTAGAACCTGTCGCGGATGATATCGCGCGCATACCGGTCATACGCCACGTTGCGGCCGAGGTCGGTATTTTCCAGAAACAGCCAGCCGATATAGGACCAGAACAGGTTAACCAGCGGACTGTGCGGGTCCGCCCGATCATCCGAACGGTGATGGTGCAGACGATGCGTCGCCACCCATCGGGCGGGCGTGTCTTCCACGCAGCAGACCGCGATGATTGCAAATGTGTGCTCGAGCCAAAGCGGGCAGCTGAAGCTGCGGTGACAGAGCAACCGGTGATAGCAAAGATTGATTCCGGCCGCGCCGAAGACATAGACCCCGATCACCGCGAGCGCGACGCCGGTCGCACTGAAGAACCAGGGGACAAAGGCCAACAACGCAAGCAGGTGGTAGGTCCCGACCGCGAACGCATATCGCCAATTGATCCGTCTTTCGCTGACACCGATCGGAAGCGGCAGCGCCTCTGCCCGCGACGCGACGAATCCTGTGTCGCCGTTGCCAAATTCCTCCATCAAATGCCCTGTGCGCAATACATGCAGCCTTGTACACGATCCCTGGCCGATCCCCGAACCGAATGTTGCAACATGATCGGCCGATGGGACGGTCTTGGAACGGTTTCGCCCTTCAACCCGTGATCCCTGCCAGCGCGACGTTTTGTCTCAACCCATCTTGGGTCCCAGGGATCAGTTCGCGTGTTCGGCAGGACACCCGCGCAATC
>JBKQRS010000332.1:0-3519 GCA_052143915.1 Bradyrhizobium sp. | reverse complement strand
AGGCCTTCATCTCGTTGATGATCCAGTCGCGGCCCTTGTCGATAATTGCCTTGGTGCCGTCCCAGGCGCCGCGACGACGCGCACCTTCGAGGCCCCAGTCCTGGAGGCCGTAGAGATTCTTGAAGATGCGGTCCTTGTCGTCGAGCATGACCAAACTTCCCGGGATCAGCGATTGGACTGCGAATAAGCGAGACCTGCGGCGCAGCCGCCGAACGTCAACGCCCACAGCAAAGAGGATTCAAGCGAGGCACTCAGCGCGTAGCGCTGCAGCAGAAATATGAAGGTTGCCGCAACCGCGGCGTGCAGAGCCATATAGCGCCAGTTCTTCATCGTACCGACACTCCCCGGCCCCGCCGCTTGCAAAATACGGTCGCGCGTCATGTGGTTTCCTTCAGCGTGGTCGGCCCACCCACGGGAGCAGAGAACTGACGGTTGGTCTGCGGTCCCGGCTTCGGCGGCTGGCCAGAGGCGAAGCCATCGAGCACCTTGCCGAAGCTCTCCTTGGTCAGGTCCTCATAGGTGTCCTTCCAGATCAGCACCATCGGGGCGTTCACGCAGGCGCCGAGACACTCGACTTCTTCCCAGCTGAAATTGCCATCCTTGGACAAATGGAAGGGGTCGTGGTGGATCCGGCTCTGGCACACCTCGATGAGGTCGCCCGCCCCGCGCAGGCGGCACGGCGTGGTACCGCAGACCTGGACGTGGGCCTTCTTGCCGACCGGCTGCAGCTGGAACATCGTGTAGAAGGTCGCGACCTCCAAGGCGCGGATGTATGGCATGTCCAGCAAATCCGCGACCGCCCGGATCGCCGCCTCCGAGACCCATCCGTCATGCTGTTCCTGGACGCGCCACAGGATCGGGATCACAGCGGAGGCTTGGCGGCCTTCCGGAAATTTGGCGATTTGCTCCTTCGCCCAGGCAAGATTCTCCGGCGTGAACGTGAAGCTTGCAGGCTGCAGTTCCTTGGGCGCAAGGCGGCGGACGGACATTGTGTTCAGTCTCTCATTGCATACGGCGCGCGGCGTCGGCGTTCAGGGCGCTAATTCGGTCCTGCCAGAACGTACTTGCAGTTCCGAACACGTTATAACCGACGTGGGATGAAACCTTGATGCGGTCGAGGATCGAAAGCTCGGTCACGGTTTCCAGGCGATTGGAGCGGGGATCGTAGACAATGAGCTTGAGCGGCGTCTGCTCGAGGATATAGCGCGACACGGTGTGATCGGGGTCGTTGCCGTGCTCTTCGCACATGATCACGCTGTCGCCTCGCAACAGCCGCGTACCACCCTTGATGGCATCGACTTCGACGCCCTCGACGTCGAGCTTGATCAGGTATTTTCCGCCGGGCGAGACCTTGCCGTCGTCGATCAGGTTGTCGAGCGCAATGACCGGCACTTCCTCGCCACCGTTGTCCGCGCCGCCGGCGATGCTGAACGCCTCGTGCTTGGTTCCGGACAGGCGCGCGGTACCCCGCGCCGCGCCGATCGCGCATTTCATCAACTCGAAGCGGTTGCCGTTAACCTCGGCGTTGTTGGCAAGCTTGGCAAAATTCTGCGACGACGGCTCGATCGCGATCGCCCGGTGCGAGCCGAATGGCGCGCTCGAAACCAGCACTGACCAGTAGCCATAATTGGCGCCGCAATCGAGCAGCGTATAGTCGATGTCGGCGGAGTGGCGAAACAGCAAGTCAAGTTCGTCTTCGTAATTATACGAGCGATTGAGCAGCTTGCTCCAATACCCGTCACCGTAGGGAAACTCAAAGATCGCGTCCGCATTCAGCTTGATCGCGATATTGCGTTCGGGCAGCGTCTTGCGCAGCAAATTGGCGCAACCGATGTAGCCGCGATGCGAAAAATGTGACGATATCTTCGAGCCCGTGGCCAGCGCCAGCGCGGCCGTGCGTTCCCACAGGTTGGCTCCCTCCAGAGACCCCGAAGCCCGGTCAAAATGGATGGGCGGCAACGCGATCACCGATCGACCTCTCCAAAGACGATGTCGAGCGAGCCCAGAATGGCCGAGACGTCGGCCAACAGATGGCCCCGGCAGATGAAATCCATCGCCTGCAAATGCGCGAACCCTGGCGCGCGGATCTTGCATTTGTAGGGTTTGTTGCTGCCGTCGGCGACCAGATAGACGCCGAACTCGCCCTTGGGGGCCTCGACCGCGGCGTAGACTTCGCCGGCCGGCACGTGGAAGCCCTCGGTATAAAGCTTGAAATGGTGGATCAGCGCTTCCATCGAGCGCTTCATCTCGCCCCGGCGCGGCGGGAAAATCTTGTTGTCCTGCACCGCGACAGGTCCCTGCCCGTCGGCCGCGCGCAGCTTGGCGATGCACTGCTTCATGATACGCACGGACTGATGCATTTCTTCCATGCGGATGCAGTAGCGATCATAGCAGTCGCCGTTCTTGCCGATCGGAATATCGAAATCCATCTCGGCATAGCATTCATAGGGTTGGGCCTTGCGCAGGTCCCAGGCGGCGCCGGAGCCACGCACCATCACGCCTGAAAAGCCCCATTCCCAGGCCTGCTTCAGCGAGACCACGCCGATGTCGACGTTTCGCTGCTTGAAGATACGGTTACCGGTGAGCAGCGTTTCGAGATCGTCGACCACGCCGAGGAACGGATCGCACCAGGCCTCGATATCGTCGATCAGCTTCGGCGGCAGGTCCTGGTGCACGCCGCCAATCCGGAAATAGGCCGCGTGCATGCGCGAGCCGGAGGCGCGCTCGTAAAACACCATCAGCTTCTCGCGCTCTTCAAAGCCCCACAACGGCGGGGTAAGCGCGCCGACGTCCATCGCCTGCGTGGTGACGTTGAGAAGATGCGACAGGATACGGCCGATCTCGCAGTACAAGACCCGGATTAGTTGGCCGCGGCGCGGCACTTCGATGCCGAGCAACTTTTCCGCCGCCAGACAGAACGCGTGCTCTTGATTCATCGGCGCGACGTAGTCGAGCCGGTCGAAATAAGGGATCGCCTGCAGGTAGGTCTTGTGCTCGATCAGCTTTTCGGTGCCGCGGTGAAGCAGGCCGATATGGGGATCGACGCGGGCGACGACTTCGCCGTCAAGCTCCAGCACCAGGCGCAGCACGCCGTGCGCGGCCGGATGTTGCGGTCCGAAATTGATGGTGAAGTTACGGAGTGCTGGTGCTTCGGTCATGATCAGCCTTTCGGCCCGGCTTTCTCATCCCCGGGCAGAACCGGATAGTCCGCGCCTTCCCATGGCGAGAGAAAATCGAATTTTCGGAATTCCTGGTTGAGGCGGACGGGTTCGTAAAGCACCCGCTTCTCCTGGTCGTCGTAGCGCACCTCGACGAAGCCGGTGAGCGGGAAATCCTTGCGCAGCGGGTGGCCATCGAAGCCGTAGTCGGTCAACAGACGCCGCATGTCCGGGTGACCGGTGAAGATCACGCCGTAGAGGTCGTAGGTCTCGCGCTCGAACCAGTTGGCGCCGGGAAACACGTCGATGATCGAGGGCACTGGCGTCACCTCGTCGGTCTCCACCTTGACCCGAACCCGCG
>JBKQRS010000331.1:0-5809 GCA_052143915.1 Bradyrhizobium sp. | reverse complement strand
ATCTTCAGCTATCCACAAGCTGGGCCGGCCGATTACACCATCTGATAGGTTCTAGCATTCATTTCGAAGGGCAGCACAACACCGACACCTGGGTCAGGACGGTCGTCCAAATTATCCTGAGCCCGATCAAACAGTTTCTGCCGGGATATTCCGAGCCCTGGATCACCGCAATTGAGGATCACGGTTCAGTCGCCGTACTGGTGCTTACGCTCTTTGCGGCGACGATCTGGCTCAGCAGCTTCCTGCAACGTCGCATCGGCGACCGATCGCGGGCGGCATGGCGCGTGCAGGCGCGGGTCGATGGCCAATTGCTCAACCAGTTGCGGTTGACCGGCCAGGGACGGGCAGGGCTCTACGGAACGATCGCATTCTCACTCATGGCATGGTTGGCCTACGCAGGCGAAGGCCACTTTGCGTTGATCGTGATCTTCGCCGTCGCGGCAGCATGCTCACTCGTTCTGTTTGTACGCCGCATATTCGTCGACGCCGGCACCATCGATGCGGCACACCCTGGTCTCCTGCTTGGAGTTGCCAGATTCCTCAGGCGCTCTGAAGTCATCCTCTGCATCTACCGCTGGATGGCTCGCGTCGCGCTGCCGGCATTTTTCCTCGCAGCATGCCTTGTCGGGGTGCTGGCGTGCACGTATCACATGTCGGCAACCTTACTAAGCAACGGCGGGTACTTCTGTGACGGCAGCAAAAGTGATCTGGATAGCGCGGACGAGGCCGATCGAAGCTTCAACTTCGACACCAAATCGCTTTGTCAAAATACGGGTATCGCCGTCACGGAAGGAAGACGATACCGCATCACGATGACTGTTCCCAGCGACGACGACTGGTTCGACAAGGCCATCTGGACTGACGTTCGTGGTTTTCCGACCGATCGCATTCGTCATTATCTTGCCCTGCCGCTGAAGCGATGGTGGACGAAAAACTGGTTCCAACCGGTCGCGCGCGTGGGGCGCAAGGGGAACTTCGAATATGCACTCGAACCCGATCAGCCGCTTCCGGACGTGCCGCTGCGAAGTTGTGATGCCCCGACAGAGCCAGGCACCAAGATTTCCGATCCTGCGTCGCCTGCAACGCGGCAGGCGGTCAAATATTGCGGGGGCCGAATTCTTATTCCGGCGCGGAAGCTCGTGGCGGAATTCACGCCCCGGATCGGTGGAGAGCTGTTCATGTACGTCAACGACGCCTTGCTTCTCTGGCCGCAAAAAGCCGATCTGTTCTACAGAAATAACAGCGGCACCGCGCGGGTCGTCATCTCTCCGGTATTGGCGCCGGAGATCATCTCGCGATGACAGGGTCGAGGGCGGGATTAAACCTGTGGCGAGGTTATGAGGGCAGGTTATTCGGGTATGAGAAGTTACGGAATAAGTCGGCCGGTGGCTGATGTCCGCTTCTAGCCCGACAGTGTCCATCACTCTCAGGTCCGCTAGTGATAGCGCGCGACAGGGAAACAGGCTCTCGTGCATCAGCTATAAGGGTCTTCAACAGACGCATAGCGACTGTTGTTTCGGCGGGTTACTGCTGTGATAGAGTAGAAAGCTAAGCCGATCAAAACAGGGAGGAGTTTCCGTGAAAGCGCTATTGATCGCAGGCCTGGTGCTGATGGCAACGCCGTGTTTTGCCCAGCAGAGCGTTCCGCAGATCCCCTTCGATTCCGTAGCGGATTTCCCGAAGCTGCCGGACGGCATGAATTTTGGCGAGGTGCCCGGAGTGGCCGTGAACTCCAAGGGCCACGTCTTCGTGTTCACGCGCTCGAACAGCGCCAGCGGTCCGGCCTATGCGCCGACCGCCGCGCAGCTTCTCGAATTCACCGCCGAGGGCGATTTCGTCCGTGAGATCGGCAAGGGCCTCTACGCCTGGGCCTTCGCCCATAGCGTGCGTATCGACAAAGACGACAACATCTGGGCCATCGACAAGGGCTCGGACATGATCGTCAAGTTCAATCCGGCCGGCCGCGTACAGTGGGTGTTCGGCCGTCGCAAGGAATCGCCCGACGACGCCAAGCCGTGGGAACACGTCAATCCACCGCTGCCGCCGATCGACGGCCTATTCCGCGAGCCGACCGATGTCGCCTGGGATTCGAAGGGCAACATCTACATCAGCGACGGCTATATCAATTCGCGGGTCGCCAAGTACGACATGCATGGCAAATGGCTGAAGTCATGGGGCGAGCCGGGCACCGAGCCGGGCCAGTTTCACCTGCCTCACGCCATCGCAATCGACAACAACGACAACGTCTATGTGGGCGACCGCACCAACCACCGCATCCAGGTGTTTGATACCGACGGCAAGTTTCTGCGGATGTTCGCTGTCACGGTGCCGCCGGATACGACCACGCGCGCCGTCTACGGTCCCACGCCAACCGGCGACCGCCTCATCCAGGTGATCGGTGCGCCCAATTCGATCTGCATCACGCCGGGACCCAACCAGGTGATGTTCGTCGGCGAAACAACCTTCCCGGGACGCATCTTCAAGGTCGCGCTCGACGGCAAGGTGCTGGGTGTGATCGGTAAATCCGGACGCGAGCTGAAGGAATTCTCGGGTGCCCATGCGCTCGCGTGCCCGTCGGAAAATTTGATCTATGCCGCCGAAACGGCAAATTGGCGAGTTCAGAAGCTGATCCTTCACCCCGTCAACGAATAATGCTGAGGCTCAAATAGACCGCATAGCAAACCACTTGGGGGCCAAAATGAACTTTGCAATTGTCTTGATCTTAGCACTGTTGCTGCCAGCCCCAGCTATTGCGGCCGAAACCGCTGCGATGTTCGCTAGAAGCGTCATTACAGCGCCCGGCCTGCATCCATGGGCGATCGTCACATTTCCCGACGAATGCCTTGTGGTTGAGTTTAAGCTCGATCCCTTCGTTGCGAAGCAGCGCGACTTGAAGAGTGAGTTCGGCGCAATAGCACGGACAGTTGTTCCCGCAGCATTGGACAAATTCCCAAAACTTAAGAGCGTTCAGTTGACTGGATTGATCACGGTCCGCGATAAACGCGGCAACGAGCGTGAGGTCGAAGCGGTGATGGCGAAGTTTTACCGAGCAAACTCGGCTTCAATAAAATGGGACACAATCAATTCAGCGGATGTTATCGATATTTCTGACAAGAAGACCGTCTCACCGATGCTTGCAAAGACCGTTGCGCGATGAGCGGCACGCTATATGCCGACTCAGGGAATCCGCTGAGAATGCCGAAGAGGTAAAGCGGACTTCCGCTTTTGATCCGCCAAGGCTTGGATTCGCCAATCGAATGTTATGGAATTTTGATTTGCTTGGGCCGCGCCGTCGCTCCCTAGGGGAATCGAAGGGCGCTCTCAAAAACCCAGATAAAACGGGCACAAATCAGCTTGACTGCCAAGCGTGTGATACCACTTGGGGATACCACCTAGCAACAGCACTTCTAAGGCTCGGGACCTTCCCACGCACGACGACCGGGAGCGCATAGAGTGGGAGCCGCTAGCGACGCCTCTCCGTCCCGATTGCAGATGCCGTATACGCCCCGAGGGGCCGTAGCTTAGTTGACCAGCTCCAAGACAAAGTCCATCGGCTCAGCGATCGAATAACCCGAGTTCAGTAGCATCGTAAAATCCGGAGCACTTTCGGTCAGAGGGACGTACTGCGTCAAAATTCCAACGAGCCAGTAGTGGACTATCGGGAAATCGAAATCCATCTCGAATACCGGGCCGCCACTATTGCCTCTATACACCGGCCCGTCGATGATCAATGTTCGCTGTTCGATGTCTTGTCCGGCAATCAACGCTTTCCGTAACAACGGTCGTAACGGATCGAACTGGCGCGTATTCGGCAACCCAAGAGACGCCGGATAGCCATACAGAATGGCCTCGTTTCCCACCAATATCTGATCGAATTTCCGTACCGTTTCCATAGATGCGCCCAAGATGCCCGTACACCCGCTTTCGACCTGACTAATGCCCGGTGCGAAATCCACGCGCTTCGTTCCGTTATCAAGCGCTGCAATCGCTCCTACTTTTATCGCCACCACATCGCGCGTCATATGAGGCTTGATCGCACCACTCTGCCGCAGCACGGTAAAATTCAAAGAAAATACATTCCGTTTGGCGTCCGGGAGGTCCTTCGAATACGAAAGCAGCTCTACAATGGCATCCGGAAACTGAACCTTACCCGTCTTAGAGTCCGGGAGTGTCATTGCAAGCACATGCTTCGCTGTCACAAAATATGTAGCACTATCCGTGTTCAGATAGATGCCAGACCCGCTGCTTACTGTCGCGCCATTGGATTTTACGGTCACGAGAACCGGATACGCCAAGTTATCGTCTGGGATTTGCCGCCGCGCGGCGCTTGGCTCTACTAGTGCCAGAATCGTCGCAATGCCGAATACCATTCCTGCGAGAATTTTCGATTTGTGCATTTTCACGCTCCTGAGAAAAGACAAAGAATCACGGTTCGCGTAACCGCACGACTACAGCTATGGAAGGTTCAAAACCTACACCGGGTGCAATTATGCGCCCTATGCTTTAGCCCGATTTTATCAGCCCCTTCGACTTGAGCAGCGTAATAATATTCTCGATTTCTATGAACGGCTTTAGCACGACGTCCTTCGTTTCGCCCGGTGAGCTTTCCGTAGCAAGCCGAAAGCCAATCGTTGTGTTGAGGAGCATCGCACTCAATTCGGCCCTTGCTGCTCCCTCGTCTAAAGGAACTTCTACCGGCGGCTATAGCTGCCGTTCTTACGGTCTTGTCGGTTCCTCCCGGCAAGAAGGGGTCCGTAATCGCGTTGCTGGTGGGGCTAGGGGTTTGGGTTTCTGCGCTCGTCTGTAAGCAAATCACTGGCGAAGGGTGGGATGATGTCGCCCGTCACTATGTGGTCTGTAGGGCCTTCGGTATCTGCAATGATGTAGAGTTGGCTCAGCTTTATAAGCGCGCCGCCGATCAGGGGGACGCTGCAGCGCAAACCGATCTAGGGGTCTTCTATGCGACAGGCCGTGGAGGCTTGTCGAAAGACGACTGGAAAGCGGCCAGCCTTTACAAGAGTGCCGCAGATCAAGGCTTTGCAGCTGGTCAATTCGATCTTGGTGCATTTTACGAGGGGGGACGCGGCGGTCTGCCTACGAACGATCAAGAAGCTGCCCGTCTTTACAAATTGGCTGCCGCCCAAGGTTTTCGAGAGGCCCAGTTCAACCTCGCGAATTTTTATGCTCAAGGCCGTGGTGGCTTGCCTAAAGACGACCAAGAGGCCGCAAGACTCTACAGGCTCGCAGCTGATCAGGGGGACCGTGCTGCTCAATACGCGCTCGCTTCTTTTTATCAAATTGGCGCAGGCGGACTTCCTCAGGACGACAGAGAGGCTGCGAGACTATATCGACTCTCTGCCGATCAAGACTTCGTGCTCGCGCAGGTGAACCTTGGCAGTTTTTACAAGGAAGGTCGCGGCGGCCTTCAGACAGACGACCAGGAGGCTGCCCGCCTGTATACGCGGGCACGTGAAAAGTTCGCCGCACTCGACGACAGACTCACGGGGCGGCTCGGCGTCGCTCTCGTGGACAGCGCCTTAGGCAATCTTTATCAGGAAGGAAAGGGCGGCCTGCCAAAGGACGATTGGGAGGCAGTTCGGCGGTACAAACTTGCTGCTGATGAAGGTATCGCGAGTGGACAGTTCAACCTCGCCGTTTTTTATGCGGAGGGCCGCGCGGGATTGCCAAAGGACGAGACCGAGGCGGCACGTCTCTATCAACTCGCTGCGGACCAAGGCCTAGTCCAAGCGCAGGCCAACTTAGCAATTTTCTATCTGGAAGGCCGGGGCGGACTACCAAAGGACGCAAC
>JBKQRS010000330.1:0-8482 GCA_052143915.1 Bradyrhizobium sp. | reverse complement strand
GGCCCGTCGAAGCTGTAGCCGTGCACGATGCCCCAGTCGCTTGCCATGAAAAGCTGCGCCAGAAAATGCGGCAGGTCGTTCTCCTGATAGACAAAGAAATGCCTGCTGATGGCGAAATAGACCGGCTGCAGCAGCGCAACCAGCAGAAGCGTTGCCAGGTGGAGCGGATAAAGCCGCGAGAACCGAAGCACGAAGAATTTCCACCCCTCCACGGATCGCTCCGCGATCGCGTCCCGGTATTTCCAGAAGAAGATGAAGCCGCTGATGCACCAGAAGATCCATACGCCAAAAGCCCCGGAATCGTGGAACGCCTGAAGGAGGCCGTAAAGCGGCAGGCGTTCCCGCACGAGACCGACGGGCTTGTCGGCGACAAAGGCAAAATGGCGATAGTGAAAGACCAGAATGGCGAACGCGGTCAGGAAGCGCAGTGCCTCCAGTCCGAGCAATTTGTTCGCGGCATCGGGCGACGTCGGTTTCAATGCGGGCTGCATATCGTCGACACTCCCTGCAGAATGGCTTCATCCCATGCCGCGTATCCGGCCGCGTTCAGGTGAACGCCGTCGATCGTGTGCCGCTTTTGCATCGGCGGCAACGCAATGAAGCCGGCACCGCCCTTCGCGGCCAAGGCGGGCAACACGGCATTAAACTCGCTGATCCCTTTCATAGCCGCGGCCTGCATCTCAGCCGTCACCCGGCCCTGAACGTCGATCGCGGGAATGGCCAGTACGGCCAGATGGTCCGTTACCCCTTGGAGCTCACCCAGCAGTGCGAGGTAGCTCGTCTCGAATGCTTGCGTGCTCCGCCCCGACAAGGCGTCATTGGTTCCGAGCGATACGACGACGACAGCCGCGCGCCTGCCGTCGAGTGCTTCAATGAGCCACGTCCCCAGATCGCTCGCGGTCGATGCGCCGTTCAATCCGGCGTTGACGATCGGGTGACCGCAGATTGCCCGGGGCAGCGTGGAAGCCTCGACGATGCTGTCGCCGACAAGGATGATGGGGCTGTCGACCCTGCTCAGCGTGTAGTGCAAAACGAGCTGACGGGCCTGCCGGTGTGAGTCGGCAACCGCCTCCTTCCTGAGGAAAGAGAAGCCTACCGCAAGGGCACCGATCAGAAGGACCGCGAGTCCAATACGCGTCCCGGTCATGTCCGCACTCAGATGCTGTCTTCGCCGTCCAGAAATTAGCGTCGGAGCGCAACTATCGAGCGCTGGCCCTGCGTCGTCCGCTCAAACGCAGGCAGCACCAGGGCACCGCCTTGCCAATCGGCTGAAACTACCAGCGGAGTATTAAGAGTTCATTCGCGTGCCGGCCAAATCCTCGGCAGTTGGCTCGCGCCGCGTGGCCGCCGGGCCGCGAATGGTGGGATAGGCGTTCAATGGCCACTCGATCGCCAAATCAACAGCCGCTTCTCGACGAGCGACATCGCCAGTGCCGTCGCATAGCCTATGACGCCGAGCAGAATGACGCCGGCGAACAGATCAGCCGACCGGAACGATCGCGCCGACAGCAGCACCCAATGTCCGAGGCCGTCGAGGCCGGCGAGAATTTCACAGACCACCGACAGAATGAGCGCCACCGTAAGGCTGAGGCGCATGCCCGAAAGGATATCGGGACTTGCCGAAGGCAGGGCGATTTTGAAGATAATCGCCAGCCGCGACACGTGCAGCGACCGCGCAACTTCGTAGAGCCGCGGCTCGACCGCCGCAAAGCCGTGGATCGTTGCCAGCAGCATCGGCCAAACCGCGCCGAACGCGATCACGAACAGCGCCATGCTCTGGGTCAACCCGAGCATGGCAATTGCAACGGGAATGATGGCGGACACCGGCAGCGGCCTTAAGAATTCGAGCGACGGCGCGACATAACTGCGCATCGTCCGTGACGAACCGATCATGGCGCCAAGCGCTATGCCGGCGATCGACGCGACGAACCAGCCAAAGGCCATGTGTCCAAGCGTTCCCAATAGCTTGCCCCAAAGGTCTCCGTTGGCAAAGCCATTTACGAGAGATGTCCACGCACGGTCCGGTCCGGGCAGGAATACCGGCGACACCAGCCGGAGATTCGCTATGACTTGCCAAACCCCGATGAAGCCGGCGGCGACGGCGAAGCTGGCGGCGCGCAAATATAGCTGGGAGCGGTTCATGCCGTATCTCCCACCAGCGCCGCGCGGCCGAACAGATGGCGCTGTGCAACCACCAGTCCGGTGTTCAGCAGGTATCCGACGATACCGATCCACAACAGATAGGCCAGCATCAGGTCAGGCCGCAGCGCCTGCTGCGCAGTCATGATCGCGGCGCCAAGCCCGATCGGATTGATCGCAATCTCGACCGTGACCGCAACAATCAGGGCGATCCCTGCCCCCAGGCGGAATGCCAGAAAGATCCGCGGCAGTGCCGCCGGAATGATGATCTTGCAGACCCGGCTCGCCGGAGAAAGCCCCAGCGCGCGTGACACTTCGATCAGGCGCGGTTCGATCCCCGCGACAGCTGCGCGGCTCAGGATCAGGATGGGCCATATGCAGGCGAATGCGACGATCACAATCTCCATGCGGTACCCGAAGCCCAGCGCGATGAGCGCGATCGGCAAGAGCGCGATGGATGGAATGGGGCGGATCGCCTCGATGGTTACTTCCATCAACCGGTCGAAGATGTGGGAGATACCGAGCGCGATGCCGAAGGCAAGGCCGATCGCGCCGCCGATCAACAGTCCGGCAAACGCCGAGATCAGGGTGTCTCGCGTTGCAATCAGGAACGAGCCGTCCTTGAAGCCTTCGGCGAGTGCCGCGGCAACGGCGCTGGGCGGCGCGAGAGAATCGCTTTGCAGGTGAACCATGCGCGCCCAGATCTCGAGCGCCACGAGGACCAGGATTGGAAGCAGGAGCGCCTTGGCGCGTTCCGGAATCATGCCTCCGAAGCCCTGATGAAATCGAACAGCTCGCGGCGCAGCCGCAGGAACTCCGGATTTTCCCGTGTCGTCAGCTGATCACGGGGCCGCGGCAGGTCTATTTTGAGCTCGACGCCGATGCGGCCGGGATGCGGCAACAGGCCAATGACGCGATCGCCGAGATAGATCGCTTCTTCGAGATCATGCGTAACAAAGATGACAGTCGCGTTGCTGGCGCGCGCCAGCGACAGCACCTCGTCCTGCAATCCCTGACGCGTCATGGCATCCAGCGCGCCGAACGGCTCGTCCATCAGCAGCGCCTTGGGCTCCTGCGCGAGGCAACGCGCGATCTGCAGGCGCTGCTGCATTCCGCCCGACATCTCCGCCGGATATTTTCCGCCATGGTTCGGCAGTCCGACCTTCCTGAGCAACTTATCTATGCGCGCCGCCCGCTCGGAAGAGACGACGCCGGATGCCTCGAGCGCCAGCGAGACATTACCGGCCGCGGTTCGCCATGGCAGCAGCGCCTTGCCATAGTCCTGAAACACGATGGCGATATCGCGCCGCGGCGCCAGCATCGGCTTTCCGTCGAAGGTCACGTTGCCGCTGGTCGGCTGGTATAGTGCAGCGGCAAGGCGTAGCGCGGTGGTCTTGCCGCAACCGGACGCGCCGATGATGCAGAGGAACTCACCTGCCTTCACGTCAAGGCTGATATTCTCGACGATTGTTTTGCCGCCGAGCTGGAGGGTGACGTTCGAAAAGGCGATCTGCGGCCGCGCCTGACCGGAAAATCTCGTCGGCCGGCTTGCTACTTCTATCACGCTCACGACCGATCCTTTTTATTTGACGGATAGACGAAATCCAGCGTCGAGCGCAGATGGGCCGCGAGCATGGCCTGGGCGCCATCGACATCGCGTGCAAGAATCCGATCGGCGAGATTTTGGTGCGCGGCTACAAATTTCTTGCCGCTGTCAAAACCACGCATCATTACCCGGCGGTAACGGTAGGCCTGATCATACAGATCGGAATGCGCGGTCAACAGCCGCTTCGATCCGCATGCCGCCAGCAGCGAGGTATGGAACGCCTTGTGAAGCCGATCGAATTCCGTCGCGCCTTCGCGGAACTCGTTGCCGGTTCGCTCGATATGCCGGCGCATCTGATGCAGCGTACCGACGATGCCAGCCTCCCAGCCATCGTCGCCGTTGGCGATGGCGAGCCGCAGCGCCTCGATCTCGACTACGGTGCGCATCTGCGTGATGTCCAGGAGGTCCTCGCGGCTGACGTCGGCTACGCGGAAACCGCGCTGGCCGATGCCGACAATCAATCCGCGCGATACCAGCCGCGAAAGCCCCTCGCGCAGCGGGGTGGCGCCGATCTCGTAACGCTGGACGAGATCGACGATGCCAAGCCGCGCGCCGGGCGCGTGGAGGCCGGCAATGATATCGCGCTCGACGAGATTCGCCGCGCGTTCGCTCAGCGTATCGGTCCCCGGCATTTCGGCTGGATCGGTTCGCGCCAATGTCGACATCTCCGGCAGCGTCTAGTTCAGGATCAGTTTATTGAGATCGAGCTTGGTCTGCAGCATCTTCTGCGACGACATGACATCGATCCACCAGGCGAGTTGTTCGGCCTTCAGCCCCGGCTCGGACCGGTTCGGGGGTGACGCCTTCACCAGTTCGATCGGTTGTTTGGTGAATTTCGCGATCGACGCCCAGGCTTTCTCGCGATCGGTATTGACGATCTCCGCTCCCTCCGCAATCGCGGCTCGGAATTTCCTGATGGCTTCAGGGTTTTTCTCGGCCCAGTCGCGCGATGCCGCATAGAAGATGATGGGCTCGGTCCGCGCCAGTTCGGCGCCATAGCGCGCGCCCACCGTGCCGAGACCGGCATTGGTCATGCGCGTAACGAACGGCTCCGCCGTCAGCACCACGTCGACGCCGCCCGATTTGATGATGTCGGCCATGGTCGGAAACGTCACCTCGACGAAATTCACAGCTTTCGGATCGACGCCTTTTTCAACCAGCCATTTGACGAACAGTACATGAAGGAACGCGCCGAGCCCTGGCGCCCCAACTTTCTTCCCGACGAAATCCTTTGGCTCCTTGATGCTGACGCCATTTCGCACGAAGGCGGCGATATTGACGTTGGACGTCGGGTTCATGACCGACGCTCCGGCGACCGCGACCAGATCGAGGCCGCCGTCGACCGCCTGCAGGAACACCGTCGACGTCGGGCCGCCGATCTGGATCGAATTGGAAAGAATGGCCGCCGGGATATTGGAGTTGATGCCGATCAGAACCATTTCCGTATCAAGCCCGTGCTTCTTGAAGATGCCCTCGTCGACCGCCACCATCGCCGAGGCGCAGTCCGTCGTCGCGGTGCAGCCGATCTGGATTTTGGTCTGCGCGTGAACGGGGCAAGCGGCCAAAATCGCCGCAACGGTCGCGGCTGCCAGAAACTTGGTCATCGATCGCCTCCCGGTTGCGAAATTCTATAGTCGTCTCTTGTTTATCGATATTTTATATGATCATATATTTTATCAAACCGCAAGGGAGATACCGGTGAAACTCGCGACATTTCGATCCGGGGGTACGGAAAAGATCGGTCTGGTCCATAGCCATGACGCGCGGCTATTCGATCTGTCGAAAGCCGCGGCGCGAGATGGCAGAGGCAATCCAGCCTTCGCATCGATGCTGTCGCTGATCGATGCCGGTCCTTCAGCGCTGGATCAGGCCCGGAACTTGTTCGACAGGGGCGTCGAGGATGAGACCTTGTCCGAGAATGTGGACCGCGCAGAAATTCTCGCGCCGGTTCCGGAGCCGCGGCAAATGCGTGACGGCATGTCGTTTCCGCTACATATCCTGCAGGCGCCGCGCGGTCAGCGCAAACTCGCTGCACGCGCGAGCAACGACATGGCTGAGCTTGCGCGGATCGATGCCGAGCCGCTCGGCGAACTGCCCGAGATTTATCGCAAGCAGCCGATCTATTACATCACCAACCGCTTCAGCGTGCGCGGCACCGACACCACGGTAAAGTGGCCGCGCTACAGCAAGGTGATGGATTACGAGCTCGAGTTCGGGATCATCACCAAGAACAACGGCGCCAATATCCCGGCGTCGAAGGCAAAAGATCACATCTTCGGCTTCACCATCTTCAACGATTTCTCGGCGCGGGACGCCCAGCGCATCGAGATGGAAGGCCGCCTCGGCCCCGCCAAAGGCAAGAGCTTTGACGGCGGCAACGTCATGGGACCCTGGATCGTGACACCGGATGAGATCGGCGATCCCTACAAGCTCAAGATGGAAGCGCGCGTCAACGGAAAGATGCGCTCGCAGGGCGTCACCGAGGGAATGCTGTTTTCGTTCGAGGAGATCATTGCGCATGTCAGCAAGGATGAAACCCTGATGCCCGGCGAATTCATCGGCTCGGGTACCGTCGGCAACGGCTGCGGACTTGAACTCGGCTGGTATCTCGAACACGGTGACACCATCGAGCTTGAAGTCGAAAAAATCGGGGTTCTGAAAAACAAGGTCGAGCGCCAGGACACCTGAAGTCCGAAAACTTTGACGGATACAACAAAACATTCGAGGAAACGCAGATGACCAGACGACTGATCGATATCTCGGTGCCGCTTCAGAACGATGTTCCGGCCGATCCGCCGGGAGGACATCCGACGATCCAGTACATCGATCACCAGCAGGGCCTGCCGCGCATGCTGCAGTTCTTCGATGGGCTGAAGGCGGAGGATTTGCCAGATGGGCAAGGCTGGGCGGTCGAACAGGTGCAGCTATCGACCCATAACGGCACCCATCTCGATGCGCCCTATCATTTTCACCCGACCATGAATCGCGGCGAGCGGGCATGGACCATCGACGAGGTGCCGCTGGAATGGTGCCTGCAGCCCGGCGTCAAGCTGGACTTCCGTCACTTTCCCGACGGCTATGTCGCGACCGCCAAGGATGTCGAGACCGAACTCAGGCGCATCGGCCATACGCTTTCGCCGCTGGAAATCGTCGTGGTCAACACCAGTGCCGGCGCCAAATACGGCCGGCCGGATTTCGTCAATTCCGGCTGCGGCATGGGCTACGAGGCGACGATGTATCTGCTCGAGCGCGGCGTCCGGCTGACCGGGATCGACGGCTGGAGCTGGGACGCGCCGTTCGTCTATACCGCCAAGAAGTACGCCGAGACCAAGGACGCCAGCCTGATCTGGGAAGGCCACAAGGCCGGGCGCCACATCGGCTATTGCCACATCGAAAAGCTGCACAATCTGGAGATTCTGCCCTCGACCGGTTTCAGCGTGTCCTGCTTCCCGGTCAAGATCGAGCGCGCTTCGGCGGGCTGGACGCGGGCGGTCGCGATCATCGACGCGTGAGGCTGCGATGCGTTGCCATTGATTTGGGATGCATCTGCGTTCGTTAACTCGCCCCGCACGCCGCGACGAATGCGGGCCTATCTCAGGGCCGATCGATCCTGCGATGTTGGTCACGACCGATGATGGTGCGGTTTGTGCTTCCGCATCGGGATTTTGATCCCCGCGTAATCCTTTGAATAAGAAAAGAAAAATGCCTTTGGCCGCGATGAACGCCGCCTCCCCTTTGGCGGACCGGCGGGCGCCGCAGCCGCTCACTTTGGCTCCCGGTATGCGCGCGCGCTGGCTGCGGACAATTTTCAGCCTTCACAAGGGGATGCCGAGATCGTACCACCTACTTTAGTCTCGCCGTCGGGATGAAGCCTGCGCCGGGGTTTCGCTTGCTGGGGGCGCAGGCAAGGCTACAATAACATCAAGGCCAAGAAGGCCAGTGCAGTGGAGAGAAACAACATGAAAAAAACATCCCGACCGCCTTTTTTCCGGTCATTGCCGACGCTGCTCGGAGCAACGGCTCTCGGCCTCTTGGCGACGGCGTCCGGTCAGGCGCTGGCCGCGGACCCGATCAGGATCGGCGTCATCGCGGAAGCGCAGGCCATCGCCGGGGCGTCGATCCCGCAGGCCGCCCAGTTGGCCGCCGACGAAATCAATGCCAAGGGCGGCGTCGACGGACGCAAGATCGAAGTCATCACCTATGACAACCACTCCTCGTCGGCCGATTCCGTTCGCGCGTTCCAGCGCGCGGTCAATGAGGACAAGGTCAACATCGTCATCGCCAGCTATATCAGCGAAGTGGTGCTCGCGCTGGAACCCTGGGCCTCGCGCCTGAAAACGCCTTTCATCACGCCGGGTGCTGCGTCCAACGAGATCAGCAAGAGCGTCCACAACGACTATGAGAAGAACAAATACACCTTCCACGGCTACCTGACCTCGGCTGCGCTCGCGCAATCGGTCTGCGACGCCGCCAAGGAATTGCTGGTCGATCAAAAGCACATGAATACCGCGGTCATCATGAGCGAGGACGCCGCCTGGACCAAGCCGCTCGACGTCGGCTACGAGGAATGCCTGCCCAAGATCGGCTTGAAGGTGCTCGACCATATCCGCTTCTCGCCCGACACCACCGACTTCACGCCGATCTTCAACAAGATCGAAGGCACCAAGCCCGACGTGATGATCACCGGCATTTCGCATGTCGGCGTGCAGCCGACCGTGCAGTGGAAGAACCAGCAGG
>JBKQRS010000329.1:0-3185 GCA_052143915.1 Bradyrhizobium sp. | reverse complement strand
TGACGCAGGCCTCGGCGCAAACGCCCTCGCCGGCGGGGGCGAAGGTTTACTTCATCAATCTGAAGGACGGCGACGAGGTGACGAGCCCGTTCCTGGTGCAGTTCGGTCTCTCCGGCATGGGTATTGCTCCGGCCGGCGTCGAAAAGCCGAACACCGGGCATCACCATCTCCTGATCGACACGAAGTTGACGGAGGAGCAGTTGAAGGAAGCCATTCCCGCTGACGATAACCACAAGCATTTCGGTGGCGGCCAGACGGAAGCCATGGTGACGCTGCCGCAAGGCCAGCACACCCTGCAGCTCGTGCTCGCGGACTGGACGCACATCCCGCATGTGCCGCCGGTGATGTCGGAGCCGATCACGATCACCGTGCGCTAGCGGGTTTTTCGCGCGCAGCATGCCCGCGTAGCCAAGCGGGTTCGGGCGCATCGGCATCTTGTATGCCAGAAGGTCGGCTGCGCGATGACCGATATGCTGCGCTGCGCTGTTCACAAGGGCAGAATGATTGCCGCTTTGCGCGCGACAAAATGCAACGGACTCGCCGTCAAGATTCTGCTAAGGTTCGAGCGTTAATTGGCTTCACACGGGAGTGGAGTTCATGAACAGGCTCGTTGAAATTCGCCGCCAGGAATATTTTTGCCGAGAGCGGGCGTACCTTGATTCCGAGCGTAAGGTTTTTTGGCTCGCGGAAGCCGAAGAGTGGGAGCAGCGCGCGCTTGACGAAATTGCGTTCCACTTCAGGGAGTGCAATCTCGATGCTGCCGATCACTCCGTTACCGCCATCTAGGCCAAGTATCCAGGCCAAGTATCCAGGCCAAGCATCTAAGCCAACTATCTAAGCCAACTATCTAAGCCAAGCACGCTCCAGATTTTAATGTTGCGTCAGAGCGTCACCCGCCGCGCGCAGCTTGCACGCTGTCCGTGAACTACTGCGCGCGGGTGGGCCGCTTTCTGGATCTTCTAGTGTGGCAGTTCCGGCTTGGTGACGGTCTGCCTGACTTCGGCGCCGCAGTCGGCGCACTCATAGATGAAGTCGATCGTCGCCATGCTCCAATGCGGCTCGACATCTCTCACATACATCGGAACCAATCCAGTGCAGCCGGGGCAGACAACCGGAAGCGTCTCGACGATTTCGTGATGCTGGACGTAGGCTGGCATGTCGCTCTCCTTCGCGAGGAAGTGAACTTCAACCCCACGGCGAGCCTACGCTTCCGAATCAAAGGCCCCTCATCAACTCTGTCGAACGTTTGCAGAACAGCCGTACAATCCTGGCGAGTGTGATATTCCTGTAACAAAAGCTGGTTCCGTGGCTGAAAAAGAGGCGCAGAGAGGGGGCTCCGGCCGCCCTCGGCGAGAATACCTGTCAGCATTATGTCCTGAAGATGCCGTTCGCCAAATTTTCGGCCAATCTCTGCCAAACCAACGCCCGATATCCCGTCGCAGCCGCCATTGGCGCCGTGCTATAGGCGGCAGGCGGTTCAAAACAACAAGAGCCATCGCGGGGAAGGAACTGGGGGATGACACTGTTGCAGCAGGGCGTCCCGGGCGATCTCGACGCGTCGCAGCGTTCGGGAGCTGATTCCGTGCTGCAAAGCGCGGTTCGCAAGGCCGCGCTGCGGTTCGTGCCGCTTCTGACGATCGCCTATCTCTTCAACTATCTCGATCGCACCAGTCTTGGCTTCGCCGCCTTGACGATGAACCAGCAGCTTGGGTTGTCGGCGTCCCAGTTCGGTCTTGCCGCGGGCATTTTCTTTGTCGGCTATTCGCTGTTTGAAGTGCCGAGCAACCTCTTGCTCTATCGTTTCGGCGCGCGGCGCTGGCTCGCCCGCATCATGATCAGCTGGGGCATCGTCTCGGCGGCGACCGCTTTCGTGGTCGGGCCGAACAGCTTTTACGGCCTGCGCCTTCTGCTCGGGATCATGGAGGCCGGGTTCTTTCCGGGCGTGACCTTCTTTCTCGCCGCCTGGTTTCCGGCCCAGTATCGCACGCGGATGCTGGCCTGGTTCCTGATCGGGATTCCGTTGTCCTCGCTGGTCGGTAGCCCGGTCTGCGGCATGCTGCTGCAGATGGACGGCATCTGGGGCCTCGCCGGATGGCAATGGCTGTTCCTGCTGGTCAGCCTGCCGTGCGTCCCCCTGGGATTTTTGACACTGCGCGTGCTTTCCGATTCCCCGCAGGCAGCAAGCTGGCTCACGCCGGAAGAGCGTGATGCGCTGGACGGGGTGCTGGCCGGCGAAGTGCGGGAGCGGCCGCATTCTTCGCTGCTGGCGGCACTGAAGGACACGCGGGTGCTGATCTGCGCGGCGATCCAGTTCGGCTTCACGCTCGGCTCCTACGGCATCGGCATCTGGCTGCCGCTGATGCTGAAGGAGTATCATCTGTCGACGCTGGCGATCGGCTGGATCGCGGCGATTCCCTATCTGTTTGCTTCCGTCGGCATGATCCTGTGGGCGCGCTATGTCGACGAGAAAGGCCGGCGCATCGTCAATCTGGCGCTCGCGTGCTTCCTGGGCGGGGCGGGGCTGTTGGCGCCGATCATCTCCGGCTCGCTTGCCATCGCCGTCATCGGTTTTAGCCTGGCGCTGGTCGGCGTGACCGCGGCGCGGGCGATCTTCTGGACCATACCAACAAGATTCCTGACCGGGGTCGCGGCCGCGGGCGGATTGGCCTTCATCAACTCAATCGCCACCGTCGGCGGCTTTGTCGGCCCTTCGATGATGGGCTGGCTGAAGCAATCTTCAGGCTCCTACGTCGTCGGCTTGCTGGCGCTGGCGGCCATCATGATCGCCGCGACCGCGGCCTCGATGTCGCTGAAGTTTTTCATCACGCGCGAGTGAGGGGGAGGGCATCGCGTTCGAGGCGTCACGCGGCAAGACCTTCCTCACGCCGTCTCATGCTTGCGCAGGTCACGAGAGTGATCGAAGCGGCTCGCCTGCAGATCGGCGCCATCGGCCGCGATTTCCGGAACGGCGGCCTCCGCCAGGATTTCGGCGGTGATGTCCTCGACCGTGGAGTCGGCGATCTCGTGAATGAAGCTGATATTGTTGTATTCGCCGGACGCCACGCGCGAGACGACCTCGCGCCGGGTCACTTCCGGATCGACGATGGCCTCGCGCCCGCGCCGTCCATAATCGATCATCACGACGAAATACTGCATGCGTTGGTAGCGGCGCTCCCGGTGCGGGC
>JBKQRS010000328.1:0-4297 GCA_052143915.1 Bradyrhizobium sp. | reverse complement strand
GACCCGACATCGCCCTGCAGCAGCCGCAGCATGCGGACCGGCTGGCGCAGGTCGTCTGCGATCGCCGCGGCGGCCTTTTGCTGCGATGCCGTCAACGCATAGGGCAGTGCGTCGATGATCCTGTTGCGCAAATGGCCGTCGCCGGCGTTGCGGTCGCCCGCAGGCCGGCGCAATTGCGCCCGCACCAGCGCCAGCGCCAGTTGACCGGCCAGGAGTTCGTCGAAGGCGAGCCGCGACCAATAGGGGCTATCGGGCAGGATATCCGTCAGCTCGACCGGCACATGGACGCGGTTCAGCGCTTCCGCAATCGGCGGAAATTTGCAGCGGCGGATCACTTCCGGACTGATCCATTCCGGCAGATGCGGCACCTTTTGCAGCGCCTGCGCCATCGCGCGCCGCAGCGAGCCGAGCGCCAGCCCCTCGGTGAGCGGATAAACGGGATCGATGCCCGACAGTTTTGCAAAACCTGCCTCATCGACCACCCGGTCGGGATGCACGATCTGCGGCACGCCGTCGAACATCTGCAAAGTGCCCGAGACGTAACGCTTCGCGCCGACCGGCAATAGTTTCTCGACGTAACCGGGCTGGGCGCGGAAGTAGGTCAGCACCACGTCGCCGGTGTCGTCGCTGGCATAGACCATGTGCGGCGCGCGGGAATTGCGGGCCGGCGTTGGCCGATGCCGGTCGACCGTCACCTCCAGCGTCACCACGGTTCCGGGCACCGCATCGCGGATTTTCGGCCGCGCGCGGCGATCGATCACGCTCGAGGGCAGATGCAGCAAAAGGTCAACCAGCCGTGGGGTCTCGTCACGGCCGAGCAGATATCGAAACAGTCTGTCCTGTTTCGGCCCGACTCCGGCAAGGCTTGTGACCGGCGCAAACAGCGGATTGAGCAGGGGAGGGCGCATCCTTGAAAACCTGAGCGCAGTCGTGCGTATCGTGCCCGGCTTTAAGACGTTTTTCCTCTCCGGTCGACTCCTTGCCGCCTGTGTTGCCCTCTTGGTTCGAGACGCACTTGTCGTCTGCGGGGACCGCCGGCAAGCCTGCTTCGGCAGGCGCATTGAAAAGCCATTGCAACAGTGGCCCGGCTTGCAGTCCGATCCGTTTGAAGCGGTAGGCCGAATTCCCCAGAACCCGCAGCGACAGCGGACATTCAGCGAGGCGACTGGCACGTCACTTTTGTGCCAACACCATATCAAACCTGCACGACCAGATCGTGGTGTGGGGTGTACTCGTGGGCCGATTGACGCTGGCAAAGGGAAGCGAGCACGCGCTGTCATTTTCCCAGTCTTGTCTTGCGCAGCGCCGCGTGCGGGCAGCCGAACTTCCTTGCCAGCGCGGCGGCCAGAGCTGCATTTTGGGCGTCCGTAAAAAACTTGTTCGCGACTTGTCCTGGTCCCGTGTTCAATGCTGCTGCGAGCTCGGCGTACGCCATTGTTTCGACGAAAACCGATTTAGCGTCGCTACTGGTCGTGCCCTTGGGGATGCAAATTTCATCCTTGAGGTCCTCGGCAGCCTGCAAGCCGTGTAGAAATCCAGAGATATAGACCGTACAGGAGGCTTGCTGTATGGGGTCTTTGCTAATGCAGACGCCAAGAAGGTCTCTGCCAGTTTGAGCGCGAGCGGATGTAGCCGCCGCCACCAGCAGAAAAATCATCCCCCAGGCCGGGCCTGCCAAGTTTTCTAATCGCACGCGCCGTACCAGCCTGTCATTCCCGGAGTGCGAACTGAAAGCGCAGTCGATTTGCGATTTCTTCAACGCGCCTTTGATATCCGATCAAATCGCCGGGAGATGCAACAACGACCGGCTGCCATCCATAAGCGTGATCTTTGCGAACCTGGACATCTACATCTTTTACATGCAGCGCAGACACGATCATGTCGGACAATTGTTCAGCGGTCCTGAGTTCCCTTGCCATGGAGATCATCTCCTCGTTGGAAGGTGGATTTTGATTTGCTCCCTCTGAGAAATCGCCCCACCCAGTCTGGGGTTGGGTTTTGGCTGGGTGAGGCGAATTCTGGAGACCTCGGCGCCGCCGCGTCGATAAAAGCAAAGTGCGATTGTGATTCGGGCAAGTTGAGGGCGAAACAGAAGCCGAATTCACTTGCCAAGAACACCGTCGATCGACGGCGCTGCCGGTTCGACCCCGGCGAGCGAATGTCACCGGATTGGCGTGCCGGCTGCCCAGGCCCAGCGTCGGTCTAAGCGTCGATGAGCCGTCATGCGGTTCCCCCCTTGCAAGAGCCGTAGCGGCAATAGTGACATCGTTGCAACGCTGTCCAAGTTCCTTTCATGGAATGCTTCTTTTCGCTTCACCCGCGCCCGCCGCCGCGACATAACTCTGATGGGCTGAGGATCGGCGGGGGACGCAATCGTAGCCTGGCCTGGCTCAATCAGTGCTACAGGAAGACCGCCTTCGGGCGGTCTTCTTTTTTCGCGCGACGGGTGTCATGAGGGCGCTAAGTCACCACGTCGAACGGGTGTTTAACCCAGCCTGCAAGAGATCCACATTAGAGTAGGCGGAAATTGGTGAGGGATCGTTGATTCACACCGGCAAACAAGGTCAGCCTTCACTCGCGCAACGGACTCGGGTTGGGCATCGCGCCATGTCCGAAAAGCGCAGCCAGCGGCAGACATCGCTTCTCACTCGATCACCTCGTCGTCGCCGAGTTCACTCGATCCTGCGGATAACCATATCGTCGTTTACAATCACGAGGCTGCCATCCGCTCGACGATCAAGCTGTTCACCCGTGACGAGGCTGTGGCGAACCTTGCCGGGGATTCTTCTCACCGGTCCGCTTGATGGCCGGAAGATTATTTCGTCCTGCCATTGAACGACGGTGTAGCGGTTGCCCATACTGTCTTCGGCGTAAAACCTGCCGATTTCGGTTTCTGTTATCATGCCCATTGAGCAGAACTCCATTCTGCGCACGATGGGCCAGACCGTATCGCAAATGGCTAACAAAGCGTTTAAGACGGTAGCCTCAGTTTCTTTGGTCATCTTAACTATTGGGAAGTGGGAACGTCGCCCGACGAAACGGTGGATTGAAGTGGAAAAGTCCGCCGCGCCGATACCACGATACGCGCGCGTCCTGATAGGAACTCGCTGGGGGCGAGCTATGCCAGCGCGGTCCGGCGGTGCATTTAACAGAGTGCACGCTCGGCTGCTTGTCATGGGATGGCGCAGCTACGCGACCACGCCGCCATAGCTATCGCGCAGAAGCGGGTCCCTCTGAAAACATGGGTCGCCAGCCTCAAGCAGCCCCGCATCGCAAATCGGACAAATTCGCAATCTCAGTTACGTGCCACGCGACGTATGTGAGTCGCGTCACGCGAGTACGCGAGCAATGCTCGACAGCGAAACCATCACCTTTCGCGTCACCACGATCGACGGGCAAAGCTACCCCGACGACTACACTGTAACCTGGCGCGGCCTGCGGATTGGCCGTATCAGAAAAAATCCCGGCCTCCCTGTTCATGTCGATCAGTGGTCATGGGGCTGCAATGTCTACGGCCAACCATCGCGCAGAGCCGATAGCGGACAGGGCACCGATTTCGAGGATTGCAAGGCCAAGTTCAAAATCGCCTGGGCGCAGAAGTGCGCTGGGCTAATAGATCGGAACATCGCGAAGGCGTGCGAGCTGCAGCTGGCCGATGATCTTGAGAACGCGCCAGCTCCAGGACGACCGGCTGGCAGCCATAGCCGATGATTTGCCGATACTCGGCGCCGAAACCTCGGGGTCACGCGCACGAGCTAGTTGCGCGTCAGACAATTGGAAAGTCAGACAACGTGACTGACTCATTAGCCGCGTTCCTGCCATTTTTGAAAAAATGGGTGTTGCCATGATGGTACATCGTCTCGCGCCTCAAGCGCTTATGATGCGTTCAAGAATCTTGATCGCTCACCGCGATCAGAAGCGAGGAGGGAATAGAATGAAGAAGGGCGCCAGCGCTCCCGGGCGCGGCGGGTGCAGCCCTCGGGTAAATCGACAGCCGTCTCTTTGATCACGGTGCGCACCGACTCAGCCCAGTCCGCCAGGCGCGCGGCCAACGCGCGGGCATCGCCCTCGATGAACTCCCAGTCTGATTCCTCACTGATGTCGGCGAGGTCCGGCATCATCAGGATCCGCAGCGTGCGGCTCATGGTGTCGTCTGGAAGATGCGGCGCATTGCCCGCCATCGCGACCGGGGCGAAGGTGGACATTTCCCGGGGTTCCCAGTTGCCGCCGGCAACCTGTACCAGCACCGGCCGAGTCGCACCGTAGCGGTAGCCGGAGTTCAGTATTGCGATTAGGG
>JBKQRS010000327.1:0-18932 GCA_052143915.1 Bradyrhizobium sp. | reverse complement strand
ATCAAGCTGCTGGTCGCGGTAGCGACCAAGGGCTCCGGGCTGATCAACGAGCATTTTGGTCACGCCAAGGAATTCCAGGTCTATGAACTCTCCACCTCGGGCGCGAAATTTGTCGGTCACCGCCGCGTCGACCTCTACTGCCAGGGCGGGTTTGGCGACGAAGAAAGTCTGGAGACGGTGATCCGCGCGATCAACGATTGCCACGCGGTATTCGTCGCCAAAATCGGCGGCTGCCCGAAAGCCGACTTGGTGAAGGCTGGAATCGAACCGGTCGATCAGTTTGCCCACGAGTTCATCGAGAAGTCGGCGATCGCCTGGTTCAAATCCTACCTCGACAAGGTCAACAGCTGCGAGATCGAACATGCCGAGCGCGGCGATGCCGAAATCCGTCAGGGCGCGCTGATCAGCGCGGCCTGAACCCATCAGAATTCGACGAGCCTCAGGAGTTAGCGATGGCGCTGAAGATCATATCCTCGCAATGCACGAGCTGTTCAGCATGTGAGCCGGAATGTCCCAATGTCGCGATCACGGAGAAGAACGGAACCTTCGTGATCGATCCGAAGAAATGCACGGAATGCCTCGGACATTTCGACGCCCCGCAATGCGCGGCCGTGTGCCCGGTCGACGACACCTGCGTCATCGACAATTCCTTCCCGCGCTATCAAGTCCCGGCCTAAAGGAGAGCCCGATGAATTTCACGATTACGCCGGCGGCCACCAAATTTATTCGCATGATGATCCGTGCCGACGGGGATGCAACGAGCGGTTTCCGGCTCGCGGTCAGCCCCGGCGGTTGCTCGGGATTGGCGGCTGATATCAGCGTCCGCCGGGAGCCGGCGGCTGGCGAGGCCGTGGTAGAGCGCGACGGCGTCAAGCTGTTCCTGCCCGCGGAGAGCCGGATTCTGCTCGATGGCGTCACCATCGATTTCGCCGATACCCCTTCGCAAACCGGGCTCGTGTTCAAGGATCCGAAGCAGGTTTCCTGCTCGAGCCACTAGACAGGAGGCGCCGATGATGGGGGCTGCGGATCGAGGCGAGCCGCAATCCGTCACGGACGCGGCAGTTCTGGCCAATGCGCTTCTCGGCGGTGGACTTCCGCCGGAGGCGGAATTCCATCTGTGGGAAGCGGGGCTTTCCTACCACCTGGACGATGTCGCCGAACACCATCTCCGAGAAGCCCAGGCGCTTGCGCCGGGACACGCGGCGGTGCTGATCGGCCTCTACCGGTTCTACTTCTACAAGGGCCGCCTGGCTGACGCGCTGACGGTCGCAAAGCTGTGCCTGGAGAAGGCGGCGCGCGAGAACAAGCTTGCGGCGGACTGGCAGCACGTCGCGGCCGGCGATGCCGCGTTCGGTCACTACGAGAACATGCTGCCGCGCTTCTACCTCTTCACGTTGAAGGGTTACGCCTATTTGCAGATGCGGCTCGGCAACCTCGAGGAGGGCCGTGCCGCCGTTGCGAAGCTGCTGGAACTCGACCCCAGCGACAAGGTGGGCGCGCGCGTATTGCGCGAGGTTCTCGAACGGGTAGGGCAGGACGATGATGGATGACATCGACGAGGCCCGGGATTGGCAGGACAAGGAGATCGATTGCGGGACCTGCGCCCATCAGGCGCTGCTGGGTATCGGGCTCTGCCGCCTGAAGCATGCCTGCGTGCATGACCGCTATGCCCGGCGGATTGATCGGTTCTTCGACTGGAATCCGGAGCTGGCCAACTCCTATATCGCGCATGCGCATTTCGAGGTACGCGCGATCGCGGCCAAGCATGCCAGCGTCTTCCTGCTGCCGCCGCTGCTCGACGATCCCGAGGAGACGGTGCGCTGGAACGCGGCGCGGCGGCTGCCGAAGCGGCTGGTGCTCCGGCTGCGGACCGATGCGCATCGCGAGGTCAGGATACGCATTGCCTCGCTGCTCGACGATTCCGAGCTGATGCCGATGATGGCGGACCCGGATTATTACGTGCGGCTGGTGATCGCGCGGCGCGTTGCGCCACCCTTGCTCTCCCGCATGATCGACGATGAAGAAGCCGAGGTCCGCCGCGTCGTGGCGCAGCGTATTCCGCGCGACGGGCTGCTCAAAATGGCAAGCGATCGGGACGCAGGCGTGAGGCTGGAGATCGCACAGCGTCTTACGCCGGACCTGCTGTCCCGCCTTCGCGACGATCCGGACTGGCGCGTGCGCTACGAAGTGGCGAGCCGGATCGCGGTCGGGGAGATCGCTAAACTCGCATTTGACAGCGACGGCTTCGTCCAGGACATGGCGCGGTCGCGCACGACCGGCAGACAGGAGCGGCTAGGGGAGTTTCCGGGATGAGCAATATCGTTCGTGACAGCGAAGTGGTGGAGCTTTCCGCACCGCCCTATTTCACTTTCGGCGAAAAGGTGAAGGCCAAGCGCACGATCCGCAACGATGGCACCTATGCCGGCAAGGAGATCGGCGAGGTTCTCGCGAAAAAGGGCGAAGAGGGATATGTCGTCAGCATCGGCACGTTTCTGCAACAGTTCTACATCTATGGCGTCGAATTCCTGGAGAGCGGTAACCGCGTTGGGATGAAGCGCAAGGAACTGGATCCGGCGATCCCGCGCGATGAGATGACGGATATTCCCTTGCCGGGAGGAACGGCGGCATGATGATCGAACCCAGAATTCCGAAATATCAATGGGGCCAGCGCGTGAAGGCCCTGATCGACCTCTTCAATGATGGATCGTTTCCCGATACGCCCGTCGATGCGAGGCTCGTTGGCGTCGGCGACACCGGGGAAATCGTCCAGGTCGGGACGCAGACCGAGGCGAACCTGCCGATCTATCTCGTCGAATTCGGCGAACGGCTTGTCGTCGGATGTCTTGAGGAAGAGATCAGCCCTCTTTAGGGAGAGACGTGATGCAATTGGCTAGTCAGATACAGACCGCGGTCAGGCCATTCGCTCATCCGAGCGATCTCGACCGCAAGCGGATCGAGCGCGCGCTGAAGTCGCGCAAGCGATATCGATACGTTACGCCCAGCGTGACGACGACGATCGGCGGCTATCGGATCGAGAGTCCGTGCTGCTCGAGGAATATCGATCGGGACGGTGGCGTTGTCGACGTCGCTTTGCTGCTGCATGACGCCGAAGGCGGAAGGTGGCAACTGTTTCGAAAGGACCATAAAAGGGGTTTGTGGCAGCTCGACAGCAACCATGAGCGTTTGCCATCGGCACTGGAACGATTGAACGTCGATCCCGAGCGAACATTCTGGCAATGAACTTGCATAATCCGAGATCGTACAAGCCGGGATCGCAACCCTCCAACACAGAGCAATAGGTATGGCGCTAGGCGCGGACGAATTGAACGAGATCGATCGGGTGCTTTCCGAACCGGATGTCGACGCACGCGTCTTTACCGAGTTGCGGCGTCGGTTCCCGCATTTGTCATGGACGAAATGCGACGCCAATGACGTCAATGAAATGCCGTTCCGCAGCTATTCGCGGTTTGAAATTCACATGGTGGACCGTACCGATCACTGCCTGCAGATCACGGCCGATCCGATGCGCGCTAGCGGCATCGTCCTGGCGGACAGGAATGTGGCGTCATGACCGAACCCGCCGTCATGCAGGATGCCGATCGGGAAGACGACGACGTCATCGTTGCCGATGTCGACGAGAGCCTTATCCCGCTTTCGGATCCCGATATCACGCTCGCGGAAATCGAGGCCGTCGATTCCGCGATGCGATCGGCGAGGCTTTCCTCAGGACCGACGGTAGAGGCCTTCGAGGTGGCCTTTGCCGCCTATCTCGGGCGCAGATATGCGATCGCGGTTCCGAGTGGCACGCTTGGACTTTTGTTGGCCCTGCGGGCTCACGGTATTGGCCCGGGACAGGAGGTCATCGCGTCGCCCTATTCGTTCCGGGAAACGGCCCACGCCATCAGCATCGCTGGCGCAAAGCCGGTCTTCGCCGACATCGATTACTGGGCCGGGACACTGGTTCCGGAAAAGGTGGAGGCCCGCATCACCGCGAACACGCGCGCCATTGTCGCATGCAACAATAACGGCCACCCGGCGGAATGGTCGGGTCTGCGCGCGGTGGCGAAGAAGCACGGCCTGGTGCTGATTGAGGATTCCACCGAGGCGATCGGCTCAAGATACCAGGGCGCGCTGGTCGGAACCTTTGGCGATGTTGCGGTGTTCGATTTCTCGCAGCCTTCCGCATTGACCTGCGGCGAGGGCGGCATGGTGGTCACCGATGACGTCGACATCGCGGTGGCCCTGCGGCGCCACCGTGCGCACCGTCTGGAAGAACGCGCCTCCGTCGTCGTCAGCGCGACGCCGCCCTATCAAGCGGCCATGAGCAACATCGCGGCCGCGCTCGGCCTGGCGCAGCTGCAGCGGCTGGACGAGATTCTGGAGCGGCGTCGGCTGACCCAGCATCTCTACTACAAGCATGTGCAGTCGTTCGAGGGGATCAAGGACCCTTACGTCGGTCCTGGCGTAACCGAGGTGAACTGGTTTCTCTACGTCGTTCATCTCGGGACGCGCTTTTCTCGCTCCAGCCGCGATGCCATCGTGGAAGATCTGCGGGTCGAGCAGGTGGAAGCCGCGGCCTATAGCAATCCGCTTCATCTACAGCGCCATTATTTCGAGCTCGGCTATCGCCGCGGCGATTACTTCGTCACCGAAAAGGTGGCGGATCGCGCCGTTGCGTTGCCGTTCCACACCCATCTGACGGAAGACCAGATTGAATTCATCGTGGGCACGATGAAGGACGCCTCGGTCAATGTCGGAGCGGGTGCCGCCATCTACTAGGACATGCAACAAACGAGGAATGGATCAATGTCGACACTTACTGTCATGCCGTCAGGTAAAACAATCGAAGTTAGCGAGGGAACGACTCTGCTGGCCGCGCTTCTTGGTGCGGAGATGGGCATCCTCCACAAGTGCGAGGGGCAGGCCAAATGCGGAAGCTGCCATATCTTCGTACAGGAAGGACGGAGGGGCGTGTCGAAAGTGGCCCGCGAGGAGAATGAAAGGCTCGATGCCATCCCAGGCGTTGGCTCGAAGTCACGCCTCGCCTGCCAGGCAAAGGTGCTGGGCACCGAGAATATCACGATAGAATTGCTGGGCTTCGGCTCCGGCATCTAGAGTCTTCAGGAGAGAACAATGGAATCGCAGAGTGTGCTTGTTCACGTCCGCTTCGCGCCCAACGGCACTGTCGTCGAGATCAGCGAGCGGCCAGCGGGCCTCAGTCCTCAGGATTGGTTCAACCAATTGTGCGACAAGGCTAGCGACGTCTACCAGCCGCTTGCTGGCGGTCGCGGCGTGTTTCGGCTGACCAGAACTGCAGTTGATGCGTTCAAGGCCGAGAGCACGCCAAACGCGGCTTGAGGAGCGTGGCGCGCGATAGCCGAGATGCTTCGCGCGCTTCCGCCGTGGCCGCCGAGCCATTGGTTTGGGAAGGCGTTCATTTGAGAAATTGAACCTGGAACAAGGCTTTCTTTTCCGCCGTATCCAGGCCGCGTTGTATCGGCCATTTGTTCTGGATGAAGAACGTATTGACGTCGCGGGTCATATCCTTGCCTCTGATATACCAGCGCACGACGCCGTCGGGGGAAATCACCGCCGGCCCGTCGCCCCGATGCACCTGGTCGTTCTCCAGCCAGAGCCTGGTGTCGGTATAGAGGTAGCAGCCGGCCTTGCGTGACATGTCGTCCTGATTGCGGTCTTCCACTACGATCATTTCTGTCATGGGAGGTCCTTCTTTCTCGGTCACCCGTCCCGAATGTTGCAAGAATCGTGCGCAGAGGTTAGGCACGTTCTCCCGGTAGCCCGATCTTCGCTGTCCCAAACTTGCCGAGTGCTGCCGTATTGTAGCCTTCCTCGCGCAACACGCGCTGGACCGCCGGGCGCGTCAACATCCGCGTGTAATGCGCGACAAGGTTTTCCGGCAATGCAATGTCGATCTTGTCGGCCCAGAATTCGACATAGAAGAGAATTGGATCGGCCACCGAATAGTCACCGGCCAGATAGCTTTGGGTCCCGAGCGTGTCGTTCAGGATCGCAAAACCTTTCGTGACGATGTCGCGGCCGAGTTCTCGCACCGAGGCGTGGTCGGCCGGATTTCTGGCAAAGGTGTTGGTGGCGAAGATACGGGCGAAGCCCTGACCGTGGACGGTCCCCACGATATAGGCCATGGCTTCGATCAGGCGGCTCTCGCTTTCGGCACCATCCGGCCAGAGTTTGGCGCGCGGATGGCTGCGAGCGAGCCAATAGGCGATCGCCTGGACTTCGGTAAGCGACGTGCCATCCCGGCGAACCAAGGTCGGAATGGTCGATTTTGGGTTGATCGCAACATAGTCCGGCTTGAAATGATCGCCGGCGGGCAGGTTCACAACATAGGCCTCGAACGCCTCCTCCAGTTCTTCCAGAATGATGTGGATTGCGGTCGAGCAGGACCCCGGGGTCATGTAGAGTTTCATCGCGGCCATGTGTGGTCCTTTCGGCGTCTCGCAAGATAGCAAGCTGCGGGCGCTCGTCCGGCACGCTTCATGCAAATATCGGGTCAATCAAGATTTGCGGGCTCGTCTATGGGGACGAGTCCGACAGCAATGTTGTATTTGCGACAAGGATGGGTATGGCAATCGATCTCAAGAGCGACTGGACCGCGGCAGACGTCAGCGCGCTGCTCGCGTCCGTTGAAGATGACCGGAGCTGGCGGCTCGAAGTCTCGGCTGACGGGCTTGCCAGGCTGAATGACCTGAGCACGGTGCCGGACGCTGCCTATGAAGAGGCGCTGCACTGCTTTTTTGAGATTTGGGACCAGGGAACGGACTTCGTCGGTCCGGGCGCCGCCTGCGACAAGAGCCTGTGCAACAAGATCGAGAAAATCCTGCGAGAGAACTATCCGGCACTCAAGGGAGCGCGGACGCTTTCGGCGCTCTGAGCGATGCGCGAGGGGCGGGAAAGACATGAAAGGCATGCAGCTCGCGGATCGGGGTCAAGAGATGTCGTCAGCGAAAGTTGAGGTCTTTGCCGTTTGCGGCGCCGACGACATCGAGCGGGGCGATGCCAAGCCGTTCAGCCTGTCACGGATCAACGAGGCCGGCGAGAGCCGACCGTTTCCGATCGTCATCGTCCGAACCCACGGCAACGACTACTTTGGCTATGTCAATTCCTGCCCGCATGAAGGCATCTGGCTCAATTTCGGGGAAGGAAACTTCTTCACGCCGGACCGGGCATTTTTGAAATGCGGCAGGCACGGCTCGATCTTCGAGATCGAAACCGGGCTCTGCATCGACGGACGGTGCAAGGAAGAGAGCCTGGAGCCAATCGCGCTTGCCGTGGTCGATGGCGACGTCTGCGTCTGCGGCCTCGCGCTGGTCGAGGACGACCGAATGCCCCATCCGTTCGACGAATTCGACGACACCATGGAAATCATGATTCATCCGGATTGATGAAGGCGGACGCTACAGGGGCTCGATCAATGACGGAGGATATCGATCAGGACTGCCGGTTCTTCGTCTCCTATAGCGGCGTCAAGCTGCCGCTCAACCTGGTCAATCCGATCCCGGCCGAGGGGCTATCGCACCGAAATACCTTCATTCGCGCCTATTTCAACAAAGCGGGTACGCTGAGCGGATTCGACAAAGTCGTCTACGGGGAAGTGGCGCTCTCGCACCGCTACCAATATCACGACAATGGCGTCCTGAAGCGTGCCGAGATCGTGATGCTGGACGAGGAGCCGGCCGAATTGATCTTCGACAATGCGGCGGTGCTGATTTCGGGCACATGATATTGCAACTGGACAGGAAGGCCCATGACGGTCGCAGGACTACTTGAAGCGCTGCTGAAGATGCCGAAGGATGCGGTTGTGCTGATGGAAAGCGGCGGCGGATTGTCACTTGTCGCCGGGCTCGATTTCGTCGAGGAACAGGGGGCCGGCGCGCCGGCCGAGGTGATCCTGCTGCCGAGCATGGATGAATGATCTTTTCGTCAATCGTCGCCGCCGCGCGCGGCGACCGCGGAGTGAATGATGTCTGAGGTCGTAGCGGAAATATCGATGTTCGAACGGGTCGGCGGGGCGGTCACGATCGATCGGCTGGTGGAGGCGTTCTACAAGAGGATGGATACGCTGCCCGAAGCGAACACCATCCGGGCCATGCATGCGCCGGATCTCGGAGCGGTCAAGAATGTGCTTAAGCGGTACCTGAGTGAATGGACCGGCGGCCCAAAGCTCTATTCGCCCGAAAAGGGCCACCCACGGCTGCGTCAGCGGCACATGGGATTTGCGATCGGCAATGCCGAGCGCGATGCATGGCTGCTCTGCATGCGCGGCGCACTCGAGGAGACGGTCGCTGATGATAACGCACGGAAAGAGCTCGACGCCGCGCTGACCAAGCTCGCAGACTGGATGCGCAATCAGGCCGGCAATCCTCACGACGCCGGAACTGCGCGTCCCTGATCAGAGCGGGGTTCCGAAAAATTCTTCTTCTGCACCGCCCCAGGCCTTGTGTAACGCCAGCGCGTTGCGCCATCTCGCGGCTTCTGAATCGTCCGCGTTGCGATGGGTGATCTTGCCGTCGGGATTGTCGGCGAGCAGGTAAGCCTTGCCATTTCGGATGAAGCGATTGAGGTCCTTGGTGTCGGTCGGCCGCACGACGCATCGCGGCGCCTCGTCGATGACAATGGTGGTCGGAAGCATGTCTTCTCTCCGTTCCGTCGTACCGCGATCGCTAAAATCCGTCTTCCCGCCGGCCCCAGGGATGTGCACCGGAAACCAGCGATGCCTTGATGCCTGCTCTTTCGATGTCCGCGACGCTCTTGTAGAACGTGCCCTCGTGCACCAGGGTGCCGCCTTTCGTGGTGACCGCCACATAGCGGGCGACCGGATCGGTCTCGCAAAGATAGCCGCCGCCGGGATCGAGCGTTGAGCGCGCATTGCCATCCCAATCTACAAAGAAACCCGCCGCTATCGACATCGAAAGTCTCTCCTGGCTTTAATTGTCATTGGCGCAATCGGAATCACCAGCGATCCGGCTGCTTCACGCGGATTGCGGATCTTCGGCATCCGAGACCAGCCTCTCCAAACCATTCTCAATGATTGTGAGGCAGGCGAGATAACGATCGTATTCCGCCTTGCTCACGCTGATCATTTCGGATGAGGCGGGTGCTGCCGATTGGGATGTCGCCGCTTCAACCGCCTCAAACAGGATTTTCTCAAGCTGGAAGATTCGCTCGCTCGCCCGTTCCAGGTAGGGCAGGGGATTGGTGCGAATGTTCGCCTCGTGCAAGGCGCTCAGCTCGAGAAGCGTCCGCAGGCGTCGAGCCGCATTGCGGTCCTCGCTGCCAAAATCGTGCTTGATGACGCTCATCGCTTTCTCTGCACACAGCCTAGCGGGCGATCGGCGATCTCGGAGCGGTCACTGGCGTAGCTACGTCTGGCGTTTCACTCCGCATCGCCGTCCCGTCACGCCATCGGCGGTCCGAGGTCATCGGCGCCCTCTTTCTTTTTCTTCTTCTTCTCGACCTTGGCCTGTGCGTAGGCGCCGGCATTCTTCAGCAGGACTGGGGGCTGACCTTCCACATATTGGGAGATCCACACCAACGTCCGCTCAAGCGCTGCCTTTGCCGCCTCGCCGTTATAGCTGTCGCGGTCGTCGCAGTTGAATGCGTGCGCTGCGCCCGGATACGAGAATGCACTTACGTCCGGCCGGTGGGCCCGAAACTGACCGACCTCCTCGAAGGGGATCCGCGCGTCGTCCTCGCCAAAATGCAGTAGGGTCGGGACCTTGCGCTTTTCGCGGTAGTCGTCGACGATTCCATCGCCATAGTAGCCGACGGTGCAGGCAACGCCGCTGACGCGGTTGGCGGAGAGGTAGGCGAGGTATCCTCCCCAGCCATAACCGACGATCGTCACCTTGCCGGCGTTCTTGACCGCATCGACCGCCTGCTGAATGTCGCCGATCGCGCGCTCAGTGCCAACCTGCTGCGTCAGCTCCACGCCCTCGGCAAGACCGCCCTCGTCATAACCGAGCGCAACATCGGGCTTCACGGCATCGAACAACGAGGGCGCAATGGCGAGATAACCTTTCGCGGCGAATTCGTCGGCTATCTTTCGGATCTGCGGATTGATGCCGAAGAAATCCTGCACGATGACGACCGCGCCTTTGGGAGTTCCATCGGGATCGGCACGATAGGTGGAAAACTTGTGTCCGTCACCAGCTGTCAGCTCGATCATAACGTCCTCGTTTCTCGGTTCGGTTGCTTACAAAAGGCGGATTTCAGATCAGGCCCAGTTCCAATTGAACGTCTTCCGACATTCGTGACTTGTCCCAGGGCGGATCGAACACAAGATTGACGTCCACGGTGCGGACGCCCTCGACGCCGCTGACGGCGGTCTGCACCCATTTCAGCATTTCGCCGGCGACGGGACAGCCGGGCGCCGTCAGCGTCATGTCGATTTCGACCAGGCCCTGATCTTTCGGCTCGATCCGGTAAATCAGCCCGAGATCATAGATATTTACGGGGATTTCGGGATCATGCACCGTGCGCAGCGCCGCGGTGATGAGCTCGGTCAGACTGCCGGATCCCACAGCGGCGGACGCGTCGCCGGCCGCAAGTGTCGGTGAGGCGACATCAATCCTGTGATCATCCATCACTGTCATTCACCTGCCTCCGTCCTGCCACCATCGCCCCAACTCACTCTTTGCGAGTCATTCTCTGCAAGGTCGATGCCATTGACGCGCTTCTCAACTGACGCCCTCGGCGAGCGCCGCGACGACCGGCCATCCGACAGCACCCGTGGGATCCAGCCGTCGCAACGCCGCGATCATCTGGTTGGCCTGATGCTGCTCGTCCCGTCGCAGATGGATGAAAGCGAGCGCCTTCAATGTGTAGAGCGCGAAACGGCCGGGGCCGTCGGGAACAACGGGCTGCGGCTGCCACTGCCGCCAGTCCGTATTCCATCCTGCCTGGCTGGCTGCTTCGCTCAACCCGCTCTCCGCTACGGCTTTTGCTTCGTCGAGATGGCCCTGATAGGTGTGAATTTTGTACAGGCAAAAGTAGATCGGAAGCTCTGCTGGAGCTGCCGCCAGCGCGCGACGAAACAGCCGGTCCGCCTGCGCGTGATCGTGACGATAGACCGCGACGCCCTGTTGCAGCAGCGCGTCGATTTCTTCGGGAAGGTCTCCGAAATTAATCGTGTCGCGTTCTGCAAACAGGTCGGTCATGTGATGCCCGGGATCATTCGAGGCGTGCCTCGCTGCGGGTTCACTTGACGAGGTGGAGCGTCTGTCCGGCTTTTTCCGGAAGCTTGGCCTCGTGAAGTGAAATGGCCTTTGCCACCGCATTGGCGATGAGCTGACCGCGGCTGTCGATGCCGGTCCAGTGTGCCTTGCGTCCGCGGGAATCGATTTCCAGGAGCTTGACGCCTGAGGGCACTTCGGTCCCGTCGCGGACGATGCCCCGCAGGACCCCGTCAAAAGGCGCGCGCACCGGTGTATTTCCGAGATGGCCGACGACGAAATCCTTGAAGACACGCGTACCGATCTCGATCGCCGTCTTCCACGGGCCGGAGAAGTCCGAGCGGACGAAACGCTCGCCCCCACGGCTCCCGAGCCGGCGCGAAACTCCGTCGGGTGGCTCGGACGGCCCATGCTGGATGATCTGTCCGGCCTTGTCCGGCCGCGTTTCGATGGCGAGGTCGCAATTGGCACCGCCGCAAAAGCCGGGCCCGAGACCGATCGTCAATCGGGCCAGCCGGCGCAGATCGGGAGTGGCAAGATATTTCTGCATCCTGGCATCCACCAGGACGTCGAGGCTGCGAAGGACGATGAGATCGAGCAGCCCGAGCTCGGTGATGACGACGCCGGGGACCCGGCCAAGGCTGGTGCGAATCTCAAACCCGCTGTCGGCACGCTGCGCAGGAACGCCGGCGACGCTCACGGCATCATCGAACAGCGCGTCATGGAAAGCCATCTTTCGCCGGATCACGGGCGGCAGCGGGTCATGCGACAGCACGACCCGATAGCCGCCGCGGTGCAGCAGCACTGCGACGGCGGAAGCAATCTCGTTGGTGCCGAGGATCACGGCAAATCGATCGGGTGGATCAGTTGGCATTTCCGGCACTTCTCAGGCTTGTCCCAGGGTTCCGCAGGCTAAGCAAGAGCCGGGCCGCAAGGGAACGCACGGGAAACGCTGGAGATTTCGGTCAGCCGGCGCAGTATTTGGCCCGAACATTGCGAGCTACGTCAGGTCTGAAACACCGCACGTCCGGCGTGTCGGAAACCTGACATCGAATAGCGCGGCACCCCTGCAGACAGATGCGCGAATTTGTTTGGCTAAGGCCACACCTATCGACGGGCGAGCTTAGTCACCCGTTTTCATTGAGTTTCCGCAGTTGGTTTGGACTTTGCATAGTCGCCGTCGTTGCAGCAGGAGTGAACGCGATGGCAATGGCAGGACCGGATATCGAGCGCCTTATCAAGGAGGCCTTTCCGGATGCGCAGGTCATTGTCGTGGACCTCGCCGGCGACGGCGATCATTACGGTGCCCGCGTCACTTCAGCGGCCTTCGTCGGCAAGAGCCGGATCCAGCAACACCAGATGGTCTACAGGGCGCTGCAGGGACACATGGGCGGCGCTCTGCATGCGCTCGCCCTCGAAACCGCCGCGCCGAAATGACTTTCGTCGTCGACATCCGGCTGCACGGACACTATCAACTCTGAAGGAGAACCAAATGACGAGTTCAACGGCCGAGCGTATCAAGGACGTGATCGCAAGCAGCGATGTCGTGCTGTTCATGAAGGGCGTGCCGGCCGCGCCCCAATGCGGATTTTCCGCAGCCGTGGTGCAAATTCTTTCCGGCCTGAAGGTGCCGTTCAAGAGCATCGACGTGCTCTCCGATCCGCAAATCCGTGAAGGCATCAAGACGTTCTCGAACTGGCCGACCATCCCGCAGCTCTACGTCAAGGGAGAATTTTTGGGTGGTTCCGACATCGTACGGGAGATGTTTCAGGCCGGAGAGCTCACGGCGTTGTTGAGCGACAAGGGGATAGTAGCGGCGGCGACATGACAGACACGGCCGATATTGCGGAGGCATCCGATTTCGACCTCCCGCAGGTCTACAAGCATCACGTCTTTGCCTGCTACACGCAGCGTCCGCCGGGCCATCCGCGCGGAAGCTGCGGGGCCGTGGGCGCGCAGCCGCTCTGGGACCGGCTCGGCAAGGCGATCGAGACGCAGGGACTGACCGAGATCGGCTTCACCGCCTCGGGCTGCCTCGGTTTCTGCAAGGCTGGTCCGCTGATGGTGGTCTATCCCGAGGGCGTCTGGTATCGGCCGACCATGCCGGAAGATATCGACGAAATCGTCGAATCCCATTTCAAGCAAGGCAAGCGGGTGGACCGTCTCGTCATGGTTCTGACGCGGCGTTGAGCCGTCGCCTCGGGCGAAGCAGCGTCAGGCATTCGGCGGTTTGCGCGAGGTCGAGCGCCGAAAAGCCGTCCAGCGTTTCCGGGGTGACGTCGGCCCCCTTGGCAAGCAAACGTTCGACGACAGCGGCTTTGCCGGATGAGGCGGCGTACATCAGGGACGTCGCGCCATTGTCATTTCGATTGTCGATCCCGGCTTCGACCAGCGTGTCGATCATATCCAGATGGCCGCCGACGCAGGCGAGCCACAGCGCGTTGTTGCCATCGGCATTTCGCGTATTCGCTTGGGCGCCTGCGGCGATCAACAGACGAGCGATCTTGCCGTCCCCTTGGTGGGACGCCTTCATCAGCGGCGTCGTGAAGTTGGCGATGACGGAATTGACGTCGGCGGAGGGAAATTGCTGAGCGGCCAGCCAATGCTGCAATTCCGCTTCGAGCGTGGTGCCTCTACGCGCGGGCGGCTTGTTGCGCCAGGCCTCATAGCCGCCGTCGAGGCTATAGACCTCGGCGAACCCGAAATCGGAGAAGATCTGCGCATATTCGCGGCTGGCATTGCCGTGATAGCAGTAGATCAGGATCGGCCGAGTCTTGGTGGTTGCGCCGAGAACGGCGGACAGGTTGGCAGATGTAACGTGCTGGGCGCCATCGACGTGCGATTGATCGAAGGAGCCCGCATCGCGAACATCGAGCACCGCGACATCGCCGCGTGCGAACAGGGCTTCCGCCCGCTGGACATCGATACGCTGGAACGGGGTGCGGGCTCTCATGTCGGCGTTTCCCTGGGCATTTGCATTCGCCTGCCCGGATAGGCCGGCAACGTTGAAATGCGGCCATCCGTCAGGGGGCGTCCGACGGTGAAATGGTAGAGCGCCTGAAATTTCGTATTGGTGACTCCGAGGATCTCATGCAGGGCGTCATCGAAATAGCAGCCGATGCCGGTGCCGCGAAGTCCTTCAGCTTCGGCCTCCAGATAGAGAACGTGCCCCAAGAGTCCCGCTTCCCAATGCAGCTGGCGGTAGCGCCAGGTGTTGGCGCGGACGACGGAGTCGAATTCGCAGAGCATGCTAAGCGCGAAACAGCTGTCGGCGGCAATCGCCTGATGGCAGTTCATGGTCCGCGCAACGATCCGGCAATCGGTCCGCAGCAGCCTGACAAAGGGAAGATGCGCCGGCGTGTTTGCCGGCGTTTCCCACTCGAAATCCCCGCGGAGTTGCTCGCGGAGAGTGTGAGCCGCCGCCGGATGGCGCGGCAACGCATAGACGCCGGGGTCAAGTCCCTCGACCCGATGAACGAAGAAGACTGGATGAACGCACGGTGCGAAATTCCAGAGGTCCCAGGGGGCATTCGATCGATCGAGCAGGCCATCCAGCAGGCTATAAAAGACGTCCGCGCTCATGCTGAATTTGCTGTCGAATCGCTGCGCGCTGCGCCGGCCGAGGATGATATCGGCAGCGCGCGTTTGCGATTTTTGTGGCAATGGCGGATAGTGCGCAAAGTCGGATGACGAACCGGTTCCGCGTCCCCGTGTCGCCTGGCTCACTTGCTCGATTGCGGGCCAGCGATAGAGAGGATGTGGATCGAGCAAGTTCGCCCGTCCTGCCCATCGATTGCCGTCGCTTTCGCCGGCGCGGGGAACGCCTCGCTCTGCCGTTGTGGTTGTCGAGGGTGCAGCTTCGACCGCAATCAGAAGCTCGGGGTCTTCCGCCTCGACGCCCGAAAAAGCTTCAGCGCGATCGAGACCCATTAGTGCCGCGAGTTCGGCACTCTCCAAATCCTCGACCAGCGAAGCGCGCCATCCCAGCGCGCCTGCGGCATAGCGAAGCGCGCCGAGGGCATGGCCGATATCGAGCTGACAATAGCGGAAGGCGCGCTCGCCATATTTCCAGGCTTCCCGCCATTGCACCGATGAGAGACCGACCCAAAGCCTTGCAGGCGCTTCGGATCGGTTGTTCGTCTGGCACCGCAGCTCCAGCACATGGTCCCGGCTCAGATAATGGTGCAGCCCGTCGACGATGCCCGGCACGTTGCGCGAGAGAATGTAGGCTTCCGTCGGATGAAGATTGCCGCTGGATGGATTGCAGCGCAGCGCCCAGCGGTCTGGCCCATATTCCTTCCAGGCAGAGAGGCCCAGGGAAAGCTCGAGCAACTTGCTGACCGACTCGATAGTGAGCGCAACCGGGCTAACGCTGCCGGGCGTGCGAGCCTCGGCGAAGCTCGTAGCAAGCCGATCCGCGCCAAGTTCGAGGTCGGTTCGGGCGCAGCCTGCGAATTCGCGGAACGGATTGGGCTGGGTGTCCCAATCGAGCGTTTCGGGGCCCGCCGCGTAGCGCTTGAGCGTGTGTTTTGTCCGCGCATGATAGGCGAGGACAATTTCGGCAGGACTCAAGACCTGTGTTGCCACGACGTTCATTGCGGCCGGGATGTCGGTGACGGATGAGGGTCCGGACAGGGGGTGGATACCGCCGGCCGGCTGCATGATTCGACGTCCTCGTCGGGGCGATCACCGAGCAGGGAAGTAACGGGTTCGCGGTCGAAGCCCGCGCATCTTTGCCCATCCGCTTCCACGAGCGGTCGCCGGATCAGCAGGGGATCGTCGAGCATCAGCGCGATCGCGCTCGCGGCGTCAAGTTTCTCAGGCACGATCTCGCCGGACTTGATGCGGGGGGAGGCGGGATTGAACCACGCCTTGACCGGCATTGATCCGAAGAAGCCGCACAACGCCTCTGCAGTCCACGATTCCGTGAGCAGGCTTCTGGCGATGACGGTATGGCCCGCCGCCTCAAGCATTCGTTTCTGGCGTGCGTTCGTGGCGCAGCCCGGCTTCTGGTAAAACTGGATCGTCGCCATTGCGGCCAGACCTATGCGAGAAGGCCAAGCTGGATCAATTGCGCTCCGCCATCCCGGCCCAGGATCGTATCGACCTTCTTGCGGACAGCTTCCAGCGTGAGCGGCTTGACCAACGCGCCATGCGCGCCGGCCTTCAAACCATCCAGGGCGGTCGCTTCGTCGGACTTCGCACAGACAATGAGAATGCGCACCCCTGGAAATTTCGCTGCCAGCTCGCCGACCAATGAGGCGCCCCTCTGCTTCAGGAACGAGACGCCCAGCAGCACGACATTCGGCTTGAGCCAGCCGACGCCCTTTTCATAGGCCTCTTCGGGGCTTGCGAGCTCGTGGGTCTCGATCTCGTCATGCAGCATGAATTGCAACGCGGCACGGGTGATCTCGTCATCATCGATGACAAACACACGCCGCTGGTCGACCGCTTTCGATGTTTCGACGCCGATCTGCATTTCAACCTCCTTATGCTTTGCAGGCCACGCCGTATCGTGTGCGGCCCGCAGGGCTGCTAGCAATTTCCATTCCGCGCGGTGTGGACGCGGCATTTGCACCGATAGCAGCGGCGTTCTGTGCGAGGACGAACGTCCCCAGCATGCGCGCGGCTTTCAATCCTTGTCTGATTTCGAACAGGCGCCTGACAGCCTGGCCGGCGCTGTCAGGTTCAAAACATCTCGCGGATTCCCTGAAGTCGAGCCTTTCGGAAGCGTAATCATCGACTTAGCGGAGTGGCACGGCGGTTGCTAATGAGTGGGCGGAACAAGGAGTGAGGGCTGAGTGCACGCAGACGCCTGACGAGCGATGCGCTCCTTCCCGTAACCCATGTGCCCGGTTCTGTAACGGAAACGAGTCTGGCGCGAGAGGCGCGGACTCATTGGCAATCGGTTCATGGAGAACAAAATGGCTACACTACGACAAATCGCGTTTTACGGCAAAGGGGGCATCGGCAAGTCGACGACCTCGCAGAACACCCTGGCGGCGCTCGCGCAGATGGGGCACAAGATCCTGATCGTCGGCTGCGATCCCAAGGCCGACTCGACCCGCCTGATCCTGCACGCCAAGGCGCAGGACACCATTCTGAGCCTGGCGGCTGCGGCCGGCAGTGTCGAAGACCTCGAAATCGAAGAGGTCATGAAGGTCGGTTACCAGGATATCAAATGCGTGGAGTCCGGCGGTCCGGAGCCCGGCGTAGGCTGCGCCGGCCGTGGCGTCATCACCTCGATCAACTTCCTCGAGGAGAACGGCGCCTATGAGGACATCGACTACGTCTCCTATGACGTGCTCGGCGACGTGGTCTGCGGCGGCTTCGCCATGCCCATCCGCGAGAACAAGGCGCAGGAAATCTACATCGTCATGTCGGGCGAGATGATGGCCATGTACGCGGGCAACAACATCTCCAAGGGCATTCTGAAATACGCCAATTCCGGTGGCGTGCGTCTTGGTGGGCTCGTTTGCAACGAGCGCCAGACCGACAAGGAGCTGGAGCTTGCGGAGGCTTTGGCCGCAAAGCTTGGCACCAAGCTGATCTACTTCGTGCCGCGTGACAATATCGTTCAGCACGCTGAGCTTCGCCGCATGACCGTGATCGAATATGCGCCCGACTCGGCACAGGCCCAACATTACCGCAACCTGGCCAAGAAGGTTCATGCCAATCAGGGCCAAGGCATCATTCCGACTCCCATCACCATGGACGAACTTGAGGACATGCTGATGGAGCACGGGATTATGAAGGCGGTCGACGAAAGTGCGATCGGTAAGAGTGCCGTCGAATTGGCGTCGGCCTGATCTATCACCAAACACATCCGGCCCCTCACAGAGGGGCCGGACTGCGGCATGGCATTAGGGATGAGAGCGAGGTGGGGCTATGAGTTTGGCAAAAACGGAGAGCATTGCGGAAATCAAGGCTCGCAACAAGGAACTGATTAACGAGGTTTTGCAGGTTTATCCGGAGAAGACGGCCAAACGGCGGGCCAAGCATCTCAATGTGCATGAAGCCGGCAAGTCTGACTGCGGCGTCAAATCCAACCTCAAGTCGATCCCCGGCGTTATGACGATCCGCGGCTGCGCCTATGCGGGCTCGAAGGGCGTCGTCTGGGGGCCGATCAAGGACATGATTCACATTAGTCATGGTCCCGTAGGATGCGGCCAATATTCCTGGGCCGCGCGGCGCAATTATTACATCGGCACGACAGGGATCGACACATTCGTGACTATGCAGTTCACTTCCGATTTCCAAGAAAAGGATATCGTCTTTGGCGGCGACAAGAAACTCGCCAAGATCATGGATGAGATCCAGGACCTCTTCCCGCTGAACAACGGCATCACCGTTCAGTCGGAATGCCCAATCGGCCTGATCGGCGACGATATTGAAGCGGTCTCGAAAGCGAAGTCCAAGGAATATGACGGCAAGACGATCGTGCCGGTTCGTTGCGAAGGCTTCCGTGGCGTGTCTCAATCGCTCGGCCATCACATCGCCAATGACTCGATTCGGGATTGGGTGTTTGATAAGATCGAGAAGGATACGCCGCCGGCATTTGAATTGACGCCATATGACGTCGCTATCATCGGTGATTACAACATCGGTGGTGACGCTTGGTCCTCGCGTATCCTGCTTGAAGAAATGGGCCGGCGCGTGATCGCGCAGTGGTCCGGAGACGGCAGCCTGGCGGAACTTGAGGCCACTCCAAAGGCCAAA
>JBKQRS010000326.1:0-20461 GCA_052143915.1 Bradyrhizobium sp. | reverse complement strand
TTGAAGGCGATTACATGGCGCTTCAGGCCCGGATTGAAGCGCTCTGCATTCCCTGTCTGAAGGATGGCGCCGAAGGGGCCAAGTCGACAATCCTGAAGCAGCTTATTCAGACTCACGATTACGTCGGCGTCTGCCTTCTTCTCGCGGTCGAACTTGAACACGATCCCCGCACATTGCTGCGGGACGCCTTGCTTGATAATTGCTGTAACGGCTCCATCGTCACGGCCATGCACGATCAAGCTATCCGGCATAAGGCGATGTGCTTCTATCTCAAAAAGCAACATGCGATGGCCCTGGATATCGCCCGAGGCATCGCGACACGTAATCCGGATATGGTCAACGCGCAGATTCTGGTCGCGCAAATCCTGGCCGACATGCCCGGATTGGAGGACGAAGCGGCGCGCGACATCGCCAAGCTCCGCCGATCCTACAAGCTGGACGCGGCAAGCGAGGCAATTCTTGCAGCCGCCGAGCAGGAGATTGCAAAGCGGAAGGCATCCTAGCGAAAGCAAGATTGCTACTTCGGAGGGAATATCAACGTCTCTGAAAAGAGTGGGTGAAACTCCGGGACGAGGGACATGATACGGCCATCGGGCTGAAGGAATTCGTGCCGGGCACCGGGTATCAGCTCGGGGTCCAGTTCTATCACCGCATTCGGATTATGTAGAACGACCATGCCTTCGACCCAGGTTTCCGTGTAGCCGGGATCGTGCACCGCGTGTACGAATGGCGGCATAGGCTCGCCGGGGCTCGCGTCGTTGCATCGATACCCCCTTCGGATCATGCGTATCTGCCGGTCCCCGAAGCCCGCGAGGTATCCCAGCCTGTTGAACTTCAGCAGCGTCCCTTGGGGGTTGACGATGATCGCGCTGACATTCTCTGCTTTTTCGAACTGAAAGAAACCGGATTCTTCGCGCAGATCGTTCCAGACGTGCTCCTTGAGCCGTTCGACCTTGATCTTGCCGTTAACAAAATGGTGGCGAACACCGTAGGCATATTCCGTCGCCGCTGAAATAATCGCTCGCATCATGCCAGGCGCGTGAAAGTCCTGGATCGCGAGGACGAAGGGCTTGTCCTTCATCTCCGGCAATTCCCAATAGGGCTTTTTTCGATCCAGTTTGTTCCGCAAACTGCGGGCGAGCCGTATCGGAATGTAGTTCTCGATATAGGCGAGCATCTTCTCCTTACTGTCAGGCGCCGTGACCGCCGCGCCCGGATTCACGGTCGTCGCTTCGATGCCCAAGGAGCCGAACGGGCTTGAGAAGATGAAATCCGGAACGGCAAGATCCGGCAGTGCCGCAAAGCCGAGTTCGGTGAACGTGGCGAAGAGGTAAAGCTCCCAGAGGCGCGCGTCGAAGGCGGTGGATTGGAATTGTTCGACGAAGTTTCCGTCGGCATCCTCGTGGAAACGCATCATTGCTTCGATCAGCCCGCGCGCGGGCGTATATTTCGGCCCCTCCAGAATCTTGAATATCGGGCTGAGCCGGCCCAGCGGCACAAGCGGCTTGAAAAAATCAACCAGCGGCCCGATCGCATCGCCCTGATGAAATTCCTCGTCCGGCTTCGCATGCTCCGCCCTCATTGCGGCAAAAAGCTCGTCGCGCGCGGTTTCGGCGGATACAAGGCTGCTTCCCGCCGCGATGGCACGAAATCTCGAACGTTCGTCCCGCCCCAGGACGATCCAGCCGAAATCCTCATCCTCGCGGTCTTCTACCAGGGCGCCGATCACGCGCTCGTCGTTGGTGCCGTGCCATTCAAGCTCCTCGAACATGAGCACCGTAGCCGGTTGCCGCGAATATCCGGCAAGCGCATTGAAGCGCATGCGGGAAAGCGGCTTGATCTCGTCCGGCTCCGGCGGAATCACCCGGACAAGGTGTTTGACTTTTTCGACCATGCCCCGAATTTCAGGTGTGTCAGGCCTTCGAACAATACGCCCGATTCGATTTAAGCCGAGTCCTATTAGGGTCTCGCGCTGACTGTGATGCCTGCCTATCGCACTTCGAAGCTGCTCGATTGTGATTATCGAATTTGGCACGCCCGATTTCCGAATGTCTTATGAAGATAAGCAGGTGGTGTTTTCTCGCATCATATCACAGCACGAGATCTTGGACGCATGCCGATTGCATCGCCCTGGAGTCATCTGTTCAACCGGAAGGAGCCTAGGCATCGTTGCGCTCCTCGACATTGCCGGCGATGTTGCGGTCGGCAGGTCTTGGACCGGACACGACTGGGGCCGCTTCGACGATCATGTCCCGCCCGACCTCCTCGATCCTGCTCGGATCCTTGAACTCCATGTGATGGACCCGGCCATCGATGCTGTCGACGACCAGGTAGACGCGCTCGCCCATCTCGTCTCCAGCCAGGCCCTTGCCCAGCACCCGGCCGACGATCTTCTCGCCTAAGCCTTCGCCGTGAAGGGCGAATTGGCCGACACCACGCTCCTCGGCGAGACCATTCCTAGTGAGCGCCCGATGGATAGAGTTGATGGCCTCATTGCGGTGGTCCAGATCCTTCAGGACTTGCTCGGCGCGGTCGGAAAGGGACCATCACCCGCTCGGCCTCGACCTCGTTCTGTAGCTTGGTCTGAAGCTCGATCTCACTCTGGTGACCCAATTCCCGGGTGACCAGCTCGCTTGCGCGGTGGCGGATTCCGTGGGCGATATAGTCACCCGCGATATTGAGGATGCGGCCGTCATCGAGCACACCGCGGACGATGACGTGGGTGTGGGGATGGCCGGTGTTGTGATGATCGACCGCGATCCAGTCGAGGCGGGTGGCGAGATCCAATTCCATCTGGCGCATGAGGTCACGGGTAAAGCAGCGAAGGTCAGCCATTTCGGTTGCATCCTCGGGTGCGACGATGAACCGAAACTGATGACGATCCTCCCGGCCGCGCTCCACAAACGCCTTGCCGTCGGCCTCGTTCTCGAACGCCGAATAGGCCTTGCCCCGATCGCCGTCACGCGTAACACCATCCCGTTCAAGGTAACGCAGATGGGCGTCGACAGCCCTGCTCATCGTCCCGCGCACCTTCGGGCCCCGTGCGCCACGCCGCTGCGGATTGAGCCGGACTACCCTTGCCTTGACCACCACCCGCCGCGCCCGGAAGCGGCCTGCGGAATCTCTCTGCCACCCACCCTCCCCGCCCGACCGAGCGAACGAGGCAACGACTTTCGCGCCCCGGCCGCGCGCGTTGAACCGGCCTGTCCTTCCTTCCTGGCCGCCGCCCGATCGCGCTCCAAAACCTATCCGCCGAGGATCGCCGCCTGCCCTGCGGACCGCGATCTGGACCTGCTTGAGGAACGGTTGCGTCCGCGGATTGATGCGTGCTCCACCGTTGCGTGACCGACCAGGCCTGACCCTAAAATTATCGCTATCATCACGTGCCATGACGCGACGATTGGCCTCGAAAAAAGCCGACACAAGAGCTTCCGAGCATCGATCGCATCAAATCGCACTAGCGCGTATGATGGCGAAGAAATAGCGGGACTCTTCCTCGACGCACATTGCGAGCGCCATCGCTCGGAAGATTGAAATTCATGGAGAAAGTCCGTAGGGCGTCACCTGCACACGTTGCGCCGCGCCGTTTTGACGCCGCGAAAACTTGCAAAATCCAATGTGCAGACAAGCCTTTGCGACCGAAGGGAGCCAGCGAACGCCAGTTCGCTTTATCTCGCCGTCATTCCCTCGCCGGTGTAACCGTCCGAGTTCTGCACATCTTTCTGATATTTTGTTCTCGTTCCATTTCAGCTTCTCTGCTGCAGTGGAGAATCTCCGATGGCGCCTCGTCGTTCCTGGGCAAAGGCCGACAACCCGTTCTGGTCGAACCACGTTGCGGCCTGGTATCGGAGCGCGCTGGACGCGGAACGCTACTGCCGGAAACACGATCTTTCGGCGGCAAGTTTGATGCGGTGGGCGCGCCATCTGCTGAGCGCGGACGATCTGCGCAAGCGTGCGGAAGATCTGCAGAAATTGCGCCGGAAAAAGCCGGGACGGCAGCCGGAGAACGGGCAGTCGAACAAGCCCAAGAGGCCTCGGCGCAATCGCTACAGCGTGCGTACGGACAGCGGTCCGGTGGCTCTTCAGCCGTTCTGGGGCATGCATATCGAAGCGATGAACTGGAGCGGCATGGGGCACGCCGAGTATGCCGCAGCGCTCGGTCTTTCGCCGCATGCGTTGCGGATTTGGCGCGATCGACTGGAACAATCCGGCAACGAAATGGACTGGCGATCCCTGCTTCATCCGAGTGCCCGGGCTCAATTAAGCAGCGCTGCTAATTGCGCACGGCGTAAATACCGCTTGACACCGGAGGCGGCGGACGGCCGGTCGAACCGCCGTCGCTTCAGCGACGAGCAGAAGCGATCGATCGTGCAGGAGACGGAGAAGCCTGGTGCCAGCGTGGCACAGGTTTGTCGCCGCCATGGCGTCGCCACCAGCATGGTGTTCCGCTGGCGGGTCGACTTCGGCCTGAGCGCTCGAAAGGCTCCGCAACTCGTAACGGTGGCGCTCGCCGACGGCGTGGTGGATGAGGTGCCGGCGCTCGCGGCCTTGCGCGATCTCGTACGGCCGCCGGACGAGATGGTGGCGATCGAACTGGGAGATGGACGGCGTGTCTTTGCGCCGGCCGGCAGTAATCCAGCTGCAGTGAAGCGGCAGCTCGCCAAGGGGGAGACATCACCATGATCGCCGTTCCGGCTGGCGTGAAGGTGCACCTGGCGCTCGGCCATACCGACATGCGCAAGGGACTCGACGGCCTTTCGACGTTGATCCAGGAACACCTGAAGAAAGATCCCTTCTCGAGCCATCTGTTCGTCTTCCGCGGCAAGAATGCCTCGCTCCTGAAGATTCTGTTTTGGGATGGCACGGGCTGTGCCTGTTCACCAAGCGCATGGACCGCGGAAATTTCTTCTGGCCGCGATTGGCCGAGCCTGGCGGCTCGGTGACGCTGTCGCCCGCGCAGCTCGCGATGCTGCTCGAAGGAATCGATTGGCGCACGCCGGAGGGCTTCTGGCGACCGCTTCTGGCCGGCTGAGTCGCAAAAACCCGCATAAAATAAGGCGAAGTAGCTTCTTCGAATCAGCGTGTTCGAGTAGAATCGAACATGCAGCTCGATCTCAACAATCTCCCGACAGAAACAGCACTTCTGCATCGCCTGGTTCGCGATATTGTCGGCACGATCGGACATCGGGACAGCGAGATCGAGCGCCTCAAATCGATCATCAAGCTGTTGCAGCGCGCGCAGTTCGGCCATCGCTCCGAGCGCCTCGATCCCGATCAGCTGGCGCTCGGGCTTGAGGATCGCCTTTCATGACTGTGGCCCTCTGGCCAGCCCCCTTCCCTGATCGGCGAGTCGGAGCTCGAGATTTTTGGCGAGCGCCCTGAGGCAGGCCTTCACCTCTTCGGCCGAGGTCTGGCCCATCTGAGCTAGCTGGCTGTCCCACCAGAGCGCCGCGAGGCCGGCCACATGCGGGCACGCCATGCTCGTTCCGCTCATCGCGACCAGCCCTCCGCCAACCTTCGCTCCGACGATGTCTACGCCAGGCGCCGTCAGCATCGGATTGACGTTCGAGAATGGCGCGACCGCAAAACCCTTGTCGGTGCGACCGAGCGCGCCGACCGAAATCACATGCTCAGCCGCAGCCGGCATGCTGACATCGATCAGCTGATCGGGTCCGCTCGCGCAGCGCTTGCTGTCATTACCCGCGGCGGCGATCAGAAGCCGTCCGTCGAAATCTAGGAATTCAATCAGCTTGTCGAAATAGCGCACATTGTCGCGATAGGCTTGCAGTGCCTTAGAGATCGCGGCCCGTTCCGGCCAGGAGGCGACCTTGAGCTGATCGACCATGCCTGTGAAATCGAAGCCAAGCGACATAGAGATGATGCGCGCGCCTTTCTGGGCGGCCCATTGCAGTGCGTTTGCAACCGCCTGATTGGAGCCGCGTCCCCGGTCGTCGAGCACCTTGGCGATGACGGCGGTTGTCATGCCCGGGGCCACGCTGATGCGGACACCCTCCACATCCTGGCCGAAGATGGTGCTGGCGCAGTGCGTGCCATGCCCCTTCACGTCGTTGACGTCCGGGTCTTCGGCGACTCCCGGCGCCGGATTGATGAAGTTGCGCGTTGCCCATGTCTTGATGCCGGCAAACGCCGGGTGGGCTCGATCGATCCCGGTGTCCAGAACAGCAACAGCAATATCCCGTTCGGGCAGCGCCTTGGGATTAAAGGCATAGTTCGCACGGACCGCCTCAATCCCCCAGGACGCGCCCCCCGCCCTAGCTGCTGCCAGTGCGGCTTCCGTGTCGCCGGTCGCGACCGGCTCAACCAGCGCGACGGGAATGACCGGGGCGGCCTCCTGCTTCGGATCCTCAGCAACTTTCTGCCGCTGCTGGTCGGTGAGCGCGGTGGTTTCCAGCGTCAGTCGGGGTGGCGAGGCGCGCAGCTCCTCGAATACCTCCGGCCGCAATGCATTCATGCTCTGAAGTTTTCTCAATCCGGACGGCATGCGGCCATCGATGCGAAGCACCAGATAGCGATCGGGGTCAAAGAGATCAGTCATCCCGCTCTCCATGTCAGACGTAAGAAAGGAGACTTCCGAAAGCCTCACTTACCTTTGGGTGTGGGCGTCGGCCCGGGCAGATCAACCCAGACCTCGAGCGATCCCGGGATCAGCGGCTTGGTGCCGACAAAGCCGGAGGCCAGGCGCAGATTGACCGGCTTGCCGCCATTCACCTCCTTGACCCGGGCTGCGATCGCAGTCGCGAGCGCGGCGTCTTCCTTGAAGAAGTATCTGACTTCCGACAACCCCGTGGCGGCGGCGAGTTTTTCCGGCGCATAGGCCATCTGGAAATTGTCGTCGGTCAGAGTCCTGCGGAGCTGGCTGGCGAGGTCGTCCGAGCCCGCATACTGGATCGTGACTTTCGCGCAGCTTTTGCGAGGAGCTTCAACCTTAGTCCAGTATTGAACACCGGAATCGCGCTGGTAGGTTTTCCACTGAAGAATGGATACGGTTGCACCCTCCGGCACAAAGCCGAACGGAACAGCCATCGCATATTCGGGAAGATCGGTCGGGAAATCGGCCCTCAGATAGATGCTAGTATTTGTGATCGCCGGGCCGCCTGATTTGAGTTTGTCCGGCGAGTCCGGACTTTTGAGCTTCCAGTTACTTCTCGATCCAATCCACATATAGCCAAAACAATCACCGGTTTTCGGATCGAATTGAGGTTGAATCTGCGCTGGTGCAGCGTCGGCAACGCCCTTATCGGGTGCGGGGAGCCCAAGGTATGTTTGTTGTGGGGTGGCAGTCTGTGTTGCCGAATCCGACGCGAGCGCCGAATTCAGGCTCGCCTTGAGATCGACCGGTTTGCCCTCGTCCACGATTTTTTGCAGAGCCTGCAGCCGCGCGGTGGTGATTGCGAGCTGCTTCCTAAGTTCTTCCTGAGTCCTGGTCGCCTCTTCAGCTTCGAAACGGCGTTGCCGTTGTTCGGCTAGTTGTTGCGAATGTCTGTACCCCCAATAAAGCAGGCCAATGATGCCGGCGACAACCACGATCGCCGCGATCCTGGCGTTGCGAACCAGTTTTCGCGCTCTGAGCTGCTCCGTCTCCCTGTCGGCCTGGGCCTTGAAGCTCGCATCCAGGAGCTGCTGCACGTCGGGCGAGTCACTGCGATAATCCCTTAGCCTGTCGAGCGCGTCTCCGGTGATCAGATAGCCATTGTCCCTGCCGCTATCTAGCCATAGCCGCGCGGTGGCGATCAGCTTGGATTCCTTCTCGCGCCCCTGACGGGCGTCGGCAAGCCAGCTTGCAAGCGTCGGCCAGTACGCGATTAGCGTATCGTAAGCCACCTCGAAGCGATCTTCACCGCCGATATCGCTGGCGGGAAGCCTGCGCAGCAGCTTCTCGCGTTCGAACGCATCGAGGATCCGGTTGACGATGTCTGCGTCCTCGCCGAGCGACAGCACGTCGCGGCCGGCCCTGTTGCGTACGAAATCCTTTTCACCCGCCGGCACCACCAGTTTCAGAAAAATCCGCCGCGCCACCTCCCGTTCGGATGCAGAAAACTGCTGCAGCACTGATTCGGCGGTGCTGGTCAGGGCATTTCGCGGCGAGCCTATCTTGCGGTAGGCGTCTTGGGTGATTTCGTTGTGGTCGCGGTTGTCCCACAATTTGTTCAGTGTGAATTGCAGGAGCGGAACCGCATCCGGATTTCCAGTGACCGACCGGAGCAGGTCGTCGACGACGCCTTGGCCAAATCGCAACCCGACACGCTCGGCCGGTCCCTCGATCATGCTCCGCAGTTCGAACACCGTCGGCGGCGGCAGGCTGAAGCTGCTGGTCGCCGATCGTAGCGCCTGCCCGATGCCTGCAATCTTCTCGAACTGGAGCCGCTGACTTTCCCGGATCGACATCAGCACCTTGTGGGCTCCGGCAAGCGATGCCAACGCCTGGCCGACGATATCGAGCGATGGCTGCACATCGGCGCGCGCCATCGCTTCGCCGAACTGGTCGAGGATCAGAATGGCTTTCGCATGCACCGCCGTGAGCACATCGTTCAGCTTCTGTGGGGTCTTGGTGATATTGCGCTCGTCCGATCGGATCGTCGGCACGTCGGCGCCAGGCTTGATCGCACGAAGAATTGCCGCCAGTGGTTCACGCCCGGGGGGCCCGACCAGCACCACATTGTGGCCGTGGTCTAAGAGCCGTGGCAGGAGGCCCGCATTGATCAGGGATGATTTGCCGCTGCCGGGAGGGCCGAGCAGCACGACGACCGGGTTGTCGCCCTCCAGCCGCTTCTCGAGTTCGTTGGCGGCGTCCTCACGTCCGAAAAAATCGCCAGCGTCGCTGCGCGTGAACGGTGCGAGGCCCCTGTAGGGAGACGCATCGCTTCTGACGTCCGAGGCCTTGCCGGGATCGAACTCCGACAGCACGGCAACGGTCGGCGGCGTCGTGGGATCGCCCTTCGCTCCCTTCGCCTCCGCCCCCGCGTATGGATGGTCACGCGACAGGATCAGCGAGGTGGTCCAGTAATCGATCGCGGCCTGCGCCGCCTTCCGCTCGGCAGGCCGTTGCAGGATAGCGCCCGTCGCGACCGACTTACCAATGAACTCCCTAACCTTTGACGGGTCGGCTTTCTCTTCCAGCAGAGCGAGATTGGCCTGCTGCAGTTCGACAAAGGATCCGAAAGCCGCGGCTGGTTTTTCTTGCGTGTCCGTTGTCATAGGCTTGCCTCCACCAATGCAGCGAGCGGATTACCAAGCTGAATGATCTGTTCGCTTCCCGACAGCAGGGATTTGTCCACCTGGCTGAAGCGATTGCTCATGTCGCTGCGGAACACGGAAAAATGTTCTGCGACATTGTCCCACTGCTTGTTCTTGATATCATCGACGACAATGCCGGCGTGACGCTGCATTTCTGCCGCCCATTTCTCCGTGGCCTGCGCCGCGCACAAGGCGATCACCTTGGGCTGCACCCTTTCCCATCCCGCCTGAAACCAGCGTGGATCGCTTTCCCACCCCGCCGGCAGCGACTCCAGCATCGACAGATCATTGTCGACATCCTGCCAGGCATTGTGGTCGGCGACATTCTGCCGAAGCCGGTTCCAATGCGCGCGTAACAAATCCGGCCCTGACCTGACGATGGCTTCAAAGGCCTTGTCGGCGAGGTCCATCGACTGGATCACTTCCTGAAACACGGCGAGGAGTTCGTCGACCGGAAGCCCCGCCAAGATCTGGCGGATCTTTCCGTTGAGTTCGGACGGCTGAAACCGCAGATGCTTCTGGATGGTGGAGGCGGCCGCCAGCTTGGCGAAAATCTGGTCCGCTTCGACGAGCGTCGTCAGCGCATTGGAGAATTCGTCGATCCATTCCATCTCCCGCAACCCCCGCGCCTTCCCGGCCTCCTTCAGTTCACTGGCTTCGGTTTCAAAATTGCGCCAGGATTGCCGCATGATCAGCGCGGCCATGCGAACGCCATCGCGGCATTTTTTCGGGTCGGGCTCGCTGAGGGCGACCTGCAGCTGCGGAAAATTGCCCTGCAGGATCTGCAGCACATCGTGAATGGCCTTGTGCCGCCGCAAATCCGCTGTGCGATCGGTAATCGTCTTGATCGTGTCGCGGCTGTTGCGCAGCGCGGTCTTGGCTTCAGGATATTGCGCAATCACCCGGAACAGGCCGCTCCATGGCGCCTGCTGTTTGGCGTCAGCCAGCACGTCGTATTTGGGAATCCACTCGCGCTTGATCTTTTCGGGATCGGGCTTGCAGATCCGCTGCCGGATCAAACTGATCGGCACGCCCTGCGAGAACGCCACCGCGTTCCAGCTGGGATCGCCGAGATGATGCAGCGCGAACAACTTGTAGTCTTCGGTTAGGCAGGGCGATCCCGATGATCCGACCATCGTCATGTTTTCGTAACGCATCCGCGTATGCAGCGCGTTGTCGCCGAGAAACTCCCGGGCTGCGTAGACCTGCGGGCCTCCAAGCGGATGCTGGATGACAATGACGCGATCGTCCTTGGTGAGAACCAGCGCTCCCGCGGCAGGCGGCGGCACCACATCCCAGGGCGTATCCCAGACGTCGATCCAGCCGCGGCGCTGCAGCACCCGCCCTGGCGGCTGCATCTCGCCGACCCGCTGATCGAGACGCAACAGCGCGTAATCGAGCTCGTCCGCAGTCGGCATCGGCTCGTTGAATCGTTCGCCGCTCTCGCCTGGGCCATATGGAGAGCGGTCCAGGCATTCCACCACCTTGAAGACGGTGCCTAGCTGGATGGCGCCATTGGGCAATTTGAGATAATCGAATACGCAGGTCGCCGGCTGAATGAACTTGCCGGCCGGGTCCATGACCCGTTCGACCACGTGATAATTGGTCAATACCGTGTCCGGCCCTACCAGAAACCCCGTACCGAGCGGATTGCCGCCCGTCTGCACGCAGCAGATGCTGCTGAGAACCCGGCCAAATCGCTCCGAGATTTCGTTCGGCGTCGGCATCGGCGGGTCTCTAGAGCGCGATGCGTTTGGGTTGAATCATGACCGTTCTTCTTTTTTGGCGCATAATCCCCGCACAAAAGCTTCGGCATTTGCGCAACGAAAAACCGACTCCCACTTTTTCAGGATCATGCGCTAGTCCTCCGTCGGCAGGTTCCACAGGCTGACCCGCTGAAACATCGGCACGACCACCGATTCGGCTCCCGGGGCCGCAACAGTTTCGGCTCTGACATAGCGTTTCGGCTTGATCGGGTTGGCACGCGCCCAGTCGATTTCGAAGGCTTGCGCATAATAACCCGCGAGTTCTTCATCGTCGAAAATTAGCGAGGCATCGCGGTTCAACGTGACACCCGGCTTGCTCCAATTCTGACTGCCGAGCATCAACCGCTTGCCATCGACGATCATGCCCTTGGTATGGGTGTTGTCGATACGCCGCAGCCGCTCGGCGATGTTGACGCCCTTCGACTTGAAGTACCAGGCGGCGTGGGTGGGATCGGAATATTTGGCGCCGCCGGTGCGCAGGATGACACGGGCGTCATCGAGCGTCTTCAGTTTCTCCGTCAGCGCCTTAATCAATTCATCGATATAGCCGCGGTCCTGCCGAGGATTGGACGGCATGCCGATATAGGGAATCTGGAACAAGAGGCTCTTCCCGGCCGATTGGATCAGCGCGAGCACTGCCTCGCTGTAGACAGCGCCTTCCTTATCCGGCGTCAGTAGTGGCTTGACCTTGATCCTGCGCCGGATCTCGAGCGGCTTCAGGACCTTTCCCGGAGGACGGCGTTCCAGCACCACCGCTTCTTCCTGGGGCACCTCGACCTCCAGCTCCATCTGGCTCGGCGGCAGCACGCCGCCGCCAAGAGCGGTGGAGCGTTTGAAATCCTGCAGAATGTGATTGCGAAAGCGCTCGGCGAGCGTCGGGTTATGAATGACGACGTGCCATTCGCGATTTCCGGTCAGATCCGTATCAGCTGCATTGTCACGCTCCTCCTGGGTGATCAGAGGCTGGCTCGACAGGGGCGTCCAGTTGCCTGACGACAGCCAGAACACCCCGTCATCGCGTACGGTCACCTTGATATGGTAGGAATCCGAAATCAGCCCCGAGGTGCCCTCTGGCGCGACAATCCGCCTGAACCCCTGGAACTGCTCCCACGATTTGAACGTCGGCGGCCGATCGAATTCATCGTCCGGATTCTTCACCTTCGAAAAAGTGGCGTTGTCCATCACGAGATCAAGCGAAACGCCCTTTTTAAGCTGGTCTTGCAGCGCGTCCTTGATGTGGACAGCATGAAACTGATAGATCGCCGACACTAGCCCATGCGGCGTTGACGACAGAAACGCTTTCAGTTCGTCCCACGAATATTCAGGGCCGACATGAGCGCGAACGGTCATCTCCTCGTTCACCTCGGTGAAAGAGAACCCTGCTCCGGTCCGCGCGTCGTCGTCATAGTCGATTGAGTCGACCGACTCGAGCTCCGGCGTCGAGTCGATCTGCTCGGCGACGGTGGCGGGAAAATACCTGATAGCAACGCCTGAAAATTGCGACGGCCCGTTTGCGGCAACCTCCGCCAGCCGGGACGGCAACACGGATGCCGCGATGCAGGGTACCTCACCGATCGCATCGTCCTCGTCAATGAAGCCGACCCGTACGGCCAGCGTGCCATCGGGGCGGCGCGTCCAGAATTGCGCGGCCGCGGCCTCAGCGGCCGCGACGCTCGGCGGCTTCCATGATGATGGCGCGCCGGTCGCCCCTGCCGTCAGCGGCTGCCCGAGCGAGATCCTGATCGTGAGCGGAATCGTCACCTCGACTTCGGACGGCGGCGCCGACGAGGTGACTGACGACGGGACTGTCGCTGCCTGCTTCGGCACGACCGCCTGCACAATCTGCTGCGTCTCGATCGACGGTGGCCGCCGCCAGCGCTCGTTCTTGATGTAGTCGTTGAGCGCCGAGGCCGGCACAGCATAATTGGCCTGCTTGTAGAGCCCGGCGAAATGCAGCCCCGCCGCGTTGCCAGTTTTTGGATCGATAATCACCGAGCCCGAATTGCCGCCGAGCGTCGTGCAGTCATGCTCGGTGGCCTTGCTAGGCTCGGCCGCCATGATCAATCCCGGCGCCGCACGCTTCACGTCATAGCGATCGCGATAGAGGTCCTTCATCAGCGCCTGATCGGGAATAATGCTCCTCGACGCCTTGGCCGGATAGCCGATGGTCACGACCGATGCATCGGCAGCCAAATTGTTGTCGCAGATCTCGATAAAACCCTGTTTGGCGCCGTCGATGCGGCGGGCCACCCGGAGGAACGCGATATCGTTCGGACCACTGGGCTTCTCGATATAGAGGACGTCCTTGACGTCGAAGATGCGCGCTTCGCCGGCCGGCAAATCGTCGAATTCGTGGACCGTGTTGAGCGAGACCGAGATCGGCTTGCCCGCCACGCCGCGTGAAAAGACAAAACGGCCACCTTGCTGCTGGCTGATCAGTTGCGCAACATGGCGGTTGGTGACGACGATGTCGGCGGCGACGAACCATCCGGTGCCGACGAAATCCAGATTTCCGGGAAATCCGACCACATCGATGCGGCCGACCAGCGGCATGATCGGCTCAAGGATAGCGCGGGCTTTATTGAGTTCGGTAACGAGATCTTTGGCCTCTTCTCCGTTCAGGGACACATTGATGGTGTCGATCCAGTCATTCCTGACGAACAGGACTGGGCGCTCGTCCCTGACGATGGTTTCATTGACGACATCGACCGGCGAAATGGTGAAGCCGCCGACAGCCTCGGCCTCGACTTTCGGCGCAAGCGCCTCGGCTTCGACCGCCTTCTGATAGCGCGCCTGAAGCGCGGGCCTTCTAGCGAGGAGGCGTTTGACGAATCTGTCATTATATGCGCGCTGCTCGTCGCCTTCCATGCTCCCTCCGATCATTCCTCTCGTTGTCGGAATTGGCGTGTTAGCGCAGCCTCGCTCGGACCGAGAGATTCAAATCCGCTCGAGTGGCCACTCAGAAATTGGCCACGCCTGAGGCGCAGGCGCATCGCTCATCACGTGACTGCGCATCGCAAGATCCATCACATACCAGCCCCAGTTGATCAGGTGTCCCTGCTCTTCATCGCTGAACGGATTGAGCCGGGTACGTATCCGGGCCAGTGGATCGATCACCGCAGCATTGCTTTGGAGCACGCGCGGCGCGGAATAATCTTTCGGATCGGAATCAATTCCAGCATAAGCATACGTGCTTCCGGTTGCCTGGCATTCTACGTGAAGCAATCGCTTGCGCAGGGCGCGCGACTGATCCGTTGCAATGTCGAGTGCGCGCATGGCCTGTTTCGGCCAGAACGCGCTGGCTTCCTCGGCGGTCGCGAATGGCGCCCCCGCGTCGCTGACAACGATCGTCGAAAACGTGTGGACGGTCTCGAGCCCGAGATTGTCGTAGGCGCCACCGTCCGTCAGCGATAGCTCGGTCGTGAAATGAGGATCACCGAAGTGGCTTGTGCCCGGCCGATCCCGCCAGTCGCCTGCCGCCAAGGGGATCGTGACGGGTGACAGAACCGGTGGAAAGGCGCTGGAGGCGGCAACCGCCAGAGCCACCGGCATTTTCGGATTTGGGATTTCCCCGATGGTATAGTCCGCCAGCCGCACCTTCTGGATCCTGACGAGGCGACCAGTCTGCAGGTTGGTTGCATCGAAAACAAATTGCGGCTTGTCGGGCAAGGCTTCAATTTTGGCACCGCCAAACAGGTCGTCATAGATATCGGCCAGCACGTGGCCGATCGATTTGCCCGGCAGGATCGCGCCCCAGCCCGCCGCCCGCAGGTCGATGTCGCGCCTGCAGAAGGCGCGCAGCGGCTCGATGACTTCCGCATCAAGATTCGAAAATCGCCCATCAGCAAGCTGCAACCGCGGCCACGCGGCGCCTAGCATGCCAGCTGCGATGGATCCCCCTGATACGCTTGAAATTCGCTCAAATTTTGCGAGATACCCGAGTTCGTTCAGCCGCTTCAGAGCGCCCAGGTGATAAAGCGTGGCCCGAAATCCACCACCGGACAGTGCCAGCGCGGGCTTGCTACGATCGGCGGTCTCTGAAACAGCCATAGCCGCTATCCACGCACACACGGCCGAAAAGCCATGGCATCAATAAAGTTGAGCAAAAAATTACATTTCCCCTTGAGTTGATCACCACTCAGGGGCGAGTGCAAGCTCTGAAAGACCGCAGGGACGTCGTCAGGACTGGCGGCGGCGTGAAGAAATAGCCGTCGGCATAGCTAGCGTCCCGCTTCGCGGCGTTTCGTCCGAAGGCAAATCGTCCGTGGGTTACGATTTTGTGGATTTTTGAAGTGGCGAAAAGATCCCAACGCTTATTCATTCATCGAGACCGTCGAAGCGAAGTAGCACAACCGGCGCGTCGCTTAGACCACCCAAGAAGCAGATACCATTTACCCGGTAAAGCACAGCATTTCGTACGGGGGCCGGAATGAGCCGTGGTGAGTACTTCCCAGCCCCGTTGTTCCAAATTGGGATAATGAACTGCGGCTGGCGTTGGCGTGCCGAAGTGGCATGTTTTTGACTTGGCAGCGGCGGCACGGATCAACAAAGGCATCGACCCTCCTTCCGAACGTGCAGACGGCAACCCCACGTGTGTGGCTGTCGTTATAGATTCGCCTGACGATGCTCGACGACCACGGGCATCAGTGCAGGCCTGTGCCTACCACTCCAAGCTGGGTAGTCAGCTGATTGAGATTGATCGAATCGAGGTGTGCTTTCGCCTTCGCGAAGCCGGAAGTGTGAAACACCGAATAGGGTTTGCCAACGTCGGCACCCTCGGCGAAGGCGAATACCAGCTTATCAGTGTTGACTTCCGAGAGCGCGCCAAAACTGCCCGGACCTTTGAAATGCTTCAGTGTCCAAGTCGGGCCGACGGCGTTTATGTTTTTAGTGAGTACGAAGTTTACATAGCCGCCGAATTCGCCGTCCGTGCCGGAAAGCTTCTTCGTAAAGTTGAGGTTTGGCGATTGTATCGCGATAGCGACCGCGTCGCGAAGACCAAGATTGCCCGCGAGATTGGTATCGGCGTTCTGATGACAAATCGGCCCTTTGCCGGCAGCCTTGGCGAGTTGGTTGTCATGGTCCAGCTGCCGCATCGAATAGTATAGCGTTTCCGTGTAATTCTGCTCCCGCGATTGACTCAAGGTCGCGCCCGCATTGAAAGAAAACAACCCATTTGTGTAAGTAAACGAAGGGGTCAAGCCGCCCGAGTCGTTCACTGTCAGCGTAAGCTGCAAGGCAACATCAATATCGCCCAAAAGAAGGAATTCGCGAAATGTGGGTTCTGCGAGCATTTCGTTGAACTCGCACGTAATCTCATCCACTATTGAGCGGACCGTCGGAGTTCCGCTCGCCGGATCGGTGGGCACATCGAACCTTGGCACGACCGCCGCGCAGCCACCGATAAAGATTGGGAGAAGAGCAGCGTAGAGGGCCGTAAAGCGAAAAAGGCGCATCGAATCTTTCCCCTTATTATTTGGGCATACCTTTGCATGCTCCAACGGGATAGATATGGCCCACGGCGCCCGAGCCTGGCTGACCAACGTTTCTACAAGCCGTTTTCGTCGTGGTAGAACAGCTAACGGTCCTCAGTCCCACGGTGACCAAACAGTCACAGGCTTCGGAATCCACCGCTTCATTTGAGATCGTCGGCTCATGCTTCTCGAGATCACTCAACGTTCTCTGAATGTCTTCCGCAGTCGGCCTGGTATGAAACCAGTAGTACATTTCCCAGCCGATGCTCTTAAAGAACTCCATGGTGGACGCCCCCCTTGAAATAAACGCATTATTCGCTTCTCTCGTTCGTTTCACAACCGATGCGGGAAAATTGATCGTATGTGTCGCAAAAATATCGCACCCTTGATGAGGGCCGGGCCGTCTCGGTAATCCACCAATGTCGTCGTAGGGTCAAAAGCCCGTCAGCAAGTACGGCGGTCGAAAATTCGGGTCATTTCGGAAGTTGGAATCTGAGACCAGGCGCAATCCTGCTTTTGGCATGGCCAGGGCAAAATATCTTCGTCGAACGTCAGCCTGCGACAGGAGCAGGCGTTGCCGAGACGTCGAGTTTTAACCCAGCTCATCTCGGCTGGATGACGGCAAACAATCGGCGCCACAGGCAAATTAGCTAGACGTGATCTGCATAACGCTCCGCTGGCCGGAGCGCTTCAGGCTCCAGGAATGGGGGGGAGGATCAGTCGATGGAAGAGCAGCACAGGAAAAAGGAAGCAAACAGGAATAGGAAGTCCCGGGCGGATGCCCGAGCGACCAAGGGCGGAATGGTGAACGGTGGAGCGGAGCGAAAAGAAGCGACGCTTGAAGGGTAGAATAGAAGGTGAAAGAATCAACCGTCGTAGCGGCCGTTCTAGCCTACAGTTTGATCTTGGAAGCGCGTTGGAGCGCGTCATCCTCTGAAAACCGGTTCATGGTTCGCTCGTTGTGGGCGTCGATCAGCGCCGCCATTTCGATGACATGTTTCATCCATTCGCCGGGGGCGAAGGCGTTGACGCCGTCAAAGCGCCAGCGGTCATAGTCCTTGGAAATGTCCGTTCCGATGTCGAGCCCAACCACCAGCTCGCCGGCGCAAAACAATTCGACCGTCCCATAGGCGGTCATGTCGTCGTTGTTCCAGGTTGATATTCCGAACCTCGTATGGCGAGGTAGATATCAAACGCTTTCGCCTGTCCGAGAGAAGCGGCAGAACCTCTTTCGGCTGAAGTTCATAAGTAGCTCCAAACGTTCGAATTTCGAGAACCGTACCGAATGGATGGAGTCCAGAGCTTCGGAGAGAAACGGGTTTTTCGGAGAAAAATAGACCGGCTCCGCCGATCGGGAGTCCGTAGCTCAAATGAGAAATCGCTGCTGGCTACTGGGCTTAATCGCTCGCGAGTTCGCCTGGAGAACACACGGCCTGCGGCAAACTGGCGGAGGGAGAGGAACTGGGGTCGAGCCTTCTCCACGTAGCTCAGAGTAATCCAGGGGCTCAGGGCGACTCTCCGCGTAGCCCAGAGTATGGTCAGATTCCTCGGGGGCGGCCGGAACCTGCCTGCGGCTCGCGTAGCAGGCCATCAACACTCTCCGACATGAACCGCTCCTGCCAGCGCCAGACGGCCGTCTTGCTGATGCCAGCGTTGCGCATGATCGTCGCCGTGCCCAGCCCGTCGGGGGGCCGTCGCCAGCACAATCCGGGCGCGCCAGACGTGCTTCTGGGGGCTGTTGCGGTCAACCAAGGTCGCCGCCATCGCGCTCGCCAACAAGATCGCGCGGATGGGGCGAGCGTGATCCGAACCAGCTAAGGGATAGGGCGCTGACTGCTTTCAGTCACAAACGGCTGATATCGCCACTACCGCGTAACTAGCCCTCACGGTGTCAAACGAAGGCACCCTCTGGCACGCAAGTAGGAGCCGTTTTCAAGCGCTCTACCAAGCCTAGGGATTTCCGTGCGATACCGAGCGCCTGTATCGACGCTCACGCAGCATCACGGCCGACGCTTTGCGGCGATCCCTCCAACTCGGCTTCTAAGTCTAGAACGATATCGCGGAGCAAACGTGCCGCGAGCGGATCGGTGGTCTCCTGCTCCATCACTCGATAGCGCGCCACCCGATTTCTGCGCTCCTTCCAACTTTCGCTGTCAGTCATGGTGATGTCCCCCCATGCTCTGACCCCCAACCGCGGGTACATTGGTTCCCCGAATTAAGGAATTATTGCGGCGCGGTAGGGGGAACTGGCGAGAGAGACGCATCGCCGCCCAAAGGTTCCAGCGACCAGAAGGATCGAAGCTCGCGTGCGAAGTTGGTTGCGGGCTGGATGGGTGCGAATGAGCGCGCGGTCAAAATTTGGATTTTGGGACGATATACCGAGCACCCTGGTTGACCGGATCGGCGAGGCCGGCCTGGAGCTAGGTATCAGGATCATAAGCATGGGGCTCCCCCATGATGGCCGCCAACTCGAACACCTTTTGCCTCAGGTCCTCTACCTTTCGAGCTAAGAGTAAATCCTGTCGACCCGCCATCGACAGAATGGCGTTTAGTACCTGGTCCGAATGCTGAGCCAATACCACGAGGTGTCGGCCGCAAGGCGCATATCGTCCCAAAATCCAATTCTTGACCGTGCGCTCATTCGCACCCGTCCAGCCCGCAACCAACTTTGCGCGCGAGTTTCGATCCTTCAGTTCCGACTTCAATGCTGATGCAATTTTCATTGCGAACGCATGATCGTCAAGACTGAAATCCGAACCTCCACCTCCGCCACGTTTTGGAAAGGACTTACCCTTCTTAGGAAAGGACTTGCCCTTTTTTGGAAACGACATTCCACGCTCCTGTCCCATACGATCAGGCGGGTAACTCGGGACCGCCTTGGGAGAGGCCGGCAGTATCGCGTTGGAATTGGGTGCTGATTGATTAGGCAGACCAAAAGCTTCGAAAAAAGCTCAAATCGAGCAGAAGGGCCTTCTCCAGCGGCCGCTTATGTCCGGATGTCGACAGATCACCAGAAATACTCCACCGAAAATCAACTCGCCACGATCCGTCGATACGCGGAGCAACGCGGCTACGCGATCGTGCGGATCTTTGAAGATTCCGGTCGTAGCGGTTTAAGAATAGACGGCCGTGAGGGACTCAAATCCCTCATGCAGGAAGTGCAATCCGGCAGTGCCAACTTCCAAGCCATCTTGGTCTATGACGTGAGCCGATGGGGGCGGTTTCAGGACGCCGACGAAGGTGCATATCACGAGCACGTTTGCTCTCGGGCTGGGATCCGAGTTCACTATTGTGGCGAACAGTTTGATAATGACGGCAGTATCGGTTCGATCCTCCTCAAAAACGTCAAACGGGTCATGGCTGGCGAATACAGCCGCGAGCTTTCGGTCAAGGTATTTGCAGGGCAATGCCGTCTCATCGAACACGGCTTTCGCCAGGGCGGCCCTGCCGGATTTGGCTTGCGGCGCCTCCTAATTGACGAGGGTCGGAACCCCAAGGGTGAGCTCGGACGTGGCGACCGAAAGAGCCTCCAGACCGACCGTGTCGTCCTTACCCCTGGTCCGCTTGAGGAAATCGAACACGTTCACAGCATCTATTCGATGTTCGTCGAGGAGGGTAAATCCGAGCGCGAAATTGCATTAGAGCTTAATCGACGTGGGATATTGAGCGATCTCGGCCGCCCCTGGACCCGTGCATCAATCCATCAAATTTTGACGAACGAAAAGTACATCGGCAATAACATCTTCAATCGCGTCTCTTACAAATTGAAGCAGCGTCGTATCGTCAATAGGCGCGACACCTGGGTTCGAGCGGATGGTGTCTTCCCTTCGATTGTAGATCGAGCTCTCTTTGAACGCGCCAGAGCCATCATCGACCAGCGCGGCAACCATTATTCCGATGAAGAGTTGCTATCCCTGCTCCAGGTCGTCCTTGACGAAGAGGGATCATTGTCTGGTCTCATTATCA
>JBKQRS010000325.1:0-30550 GCA_052143915.1 Bradyrhizobium sp. | reverse complement strand
GAGGAACTCGACCGGCTGTGCTCGGCATTCATCGCCAAGGGCGTGCGAAAGTTGCGGCTGACCGGCGGCGAGCCGCTGGTGCGGCGCAATGTGATGTCGCTGGTGCGATCACTCTCCCGCCATCTCGATTCCGGCGCGCTCAATGAGCTGACGCTGACGACCAATGGTTCGCAGCTCGCCCGCTTTGCCGACGAGTTACGGGACTGCGGCGTCCGCCGCATCAACGTATCGCTGGATACGCTCGACCCGGCGAAATTCCGCGCCATCACCCGCTGGGGCGATCTTGATAAGGTTCTGGCCGGCATCGAGGCCGCGCGCTCGGCGAGTCTCGCCGTGAAGATCAATGCGGTTGCGCTGAAGGGTTTGAACGAGGAAGAGATCCCCTCGCTGATGGAATGGGCGCACGGCAAAGGCATGGCGCTGACGCTGATCGAGGTGATGCCGATGGGCGACATCGGCGAAGGACGCATCGATCAATATGTGCCGTTGTCCCTGCTCCGCGCGCGGCTTGCCAAGCAATACACGCTGACCGACCTCGACGAGAGCACCGGCGGGCCTGCGCGCTATGTCCGCGTCGACGAAACCGGCGGCAAGCTCGGCTTCATCACGCCGATGACGCATAATTTCTGCGAGTCCTGCAACCGCGTAAGGATCACCTGTACCGGTACGCTGCACACCTGCCTTGGCCACGAGGATGCCTCCGATTTGCGCAAGCCGCTGCGGGCCTCCGCCGGCAATGAGCTCTTGAGCGCAGCGATCGACCGCGCGATCGGCCTGAAACCGAAGGGCCACGACTTCATCATCGATCGCAGGCACAACCGCCCAAGTGTCAACCGGCATATGAGCGTTACCGGCGGTTGAAAGCTCGCCGCTCGCTCGGCTTGCAACTGCTTGATCCCACGTCAATTTGCCCATTTTCCAATTGACGCAGCCTTGGCGCGCTGAAATGGTGCGCTGGCTTTTATGCCTGCGCGGCTGGATAAGCCGCTTCGCCGGATCGGCGCGGTCAAGACGGCAAAAGCGTAATTGGGGGAGGACTGTTGTTGCGATCGCTCCTGGAAATGAGCCGTAGCTCCGTGCGCGGAATCAAAGTGATGCCCGTTGAAGCCACGGGCATGACTTGATGGCGTCCGCCAGGGAGAACACCATGCGTCCATTGTTGGCGATCAGCGACGCGATCGACCTGATCAATGAAAAGATAGGCTACATCTGCAATCTCCTGGTGTTGGCCGCCTGCGTCGTGAGCGCCGCCAACGCCATGATCCGCTACGCCTTCGGCTACAGCTCGAACGGCTGGCTTGAGCTGCAGTGGTACATGTTCGCCATTCTGGTCATGTTCGGCGCATCGTACACCTTCAAGCGCAACGAGCATGTCCGTGTCGAAATCTTCTACCTGTTTCTGTCCGAGCGCGGGCAGCTCTGGCTCGATCTGATCGGCACGCTGTTCTTCCTGATTCCGGCCTGCCTGCTGCTGGCCTATCTGTCCTGGCCGTTCTTCATGCAGGCTTATGCCGTCGGCGAAATGTCGGGGAATGCCGGCGGCCTGATCCGCTGGCCGATCAAGTTCGTGATTCCGTCCGGCTTCGTCATGCTCGCATTGCAAGGCGTCTCAGAGGTCATCAAACGCATCGCAGCGCTTCAGGGTCAGCTGACGATCGATGCGAAATACGAGAGGCCGACGCAATGATTACCCTGGACACGATGCCGCCGCTGATGTTCGGCGGCCTGGTTGTCGCCATGCTGATCGGTTTCCCGGTGGCGTTCACGCTTGCCGCGGTCGGGCTTTCATTCGGTTTCCTCGCGATCCATCTCGGCTTTTTCGATCTGAATTTCCTGCAGGCCATCCCGGGCCGGGTGTTCGGCAGCGTGCTCTCCAACGAACTGTTGCTCGCGATCCCCTTCTTCACCTTCATGGGTGCAATCCTCGAGCGATGCGGTCTCGCCGAAGACATGCTCGATTCGATGGGCCAGCTGTTTGGACCGATTCGCGGCGGCCTCGGCTATTCCGTCATCATCGTCGGCTTCATCCTCGGCGCCATCACCGGCACGGTGGCGGCCCAGGTCATTGCCATGGCGCTGATCTCGATGCCGGTGATGATCCGCTACGGCTACAATATGCGCTACATCACGGGCGTGCTGGCGGCGTCCGGCACGATCACCCAGCTAGTGCCGCCGTCGCTGGTGCTGATCGTGCTGGCCGATCAACTCGGCAAGTCCGTCGGCGACATGTATCTGGGCGCGTGGGGACCGTCGGTTTTCCAGATCGCGCTGTTTGCGGGTTACACCTTCCTGCTCGGCGTCTTCAAGCCCGATCACGTGCCACCTGTGCCGAAGGAGGCGCGCACGCTGACGGGCTGGGCGCTGTGGAAGAAATGCCTGCTCGGCATCATCCCCTCGGCCGTGCTGATCTTCGTCGTGCTCGGCACCATGATGATGGGCCTTGCCACGCCGACCGAGGCCGGCGCCATGGGCGCGGTCGGCGCGATCGTGCTCGCGGCAATCCACAACAAGGAATTCAGCACGATCGGCCAGAAGATCCTCATCATCGGCGCGATCGCCGGCGGCATCGGCACCATGGTCGGAATCTTCATGACGGAAGGGCTCATCTTCAAGCTGACCTTCGCCGTGACCTATCTTGCGGTGATGTGGATCTGTCTTGAGGCCGTGCGCATTCCCGAACTCCGCGGCCTGATCAAGCAGGGTTACGAGACGACCATGCGCATCACGACCATGGTTGTGTTTATTCTGATCGGCTCGACCTGTTTCTCGGTGGTTTTCCTCGGCGTCTCGGGCGGCGTCTGGCTGGAGCATATGCTGACGTCGCTCCCCGGAGGGGTCTGGGGATTCCTGATCTTCATCAACCTGTTCATCTTCTTCCTGGCGTTCTTTCTGGATTTCTTCGAGATCGCCTTCATCATTCTGCCGATGATCGCGCCGATCGCGCAGAAAGTCCTGACACCCGTGGTGGGTCCGGATGCTGCGCTGATCTGGTTCGGCGTCATGCTGTGCGTGAACATGCAAACCTCGTTCATGCATCCGCCGTTCGGCTTTGCGCTGTTCTATCTGCGCGGCGTCGCCCCCAAGGAGGTCAAGAGCTCCGACATCTATTGGGGCGCCCTGCCGTGGGTGGGATTGCAGGCCATCATGGTGGCGCTGGTGATCGCCTTCCCGATCACGGTGACCGCCCTGCTCGACAAGCCGCTCAACGTCGATCTGAACCAGATCAAGATCGAGGTTCCGCAGATGGAGTTGCCGCCGCTCGATTTCGGTCCGCCGGCGAAACCATAGCGATTTGCCATCCTGCAAACGAAATAGCCCCGAAGCTCGCGCTTCGGGGTTTTTGCTTGTCCGGATTGTCAAGGAAATTGGGGCTTTTATTCTAACGCGTTTTCTTTGCGCGAACCGGTACCCACCCCCGGATCACGTCCGAGGGCATGCTTCGCGCGAAAACGCTTAGCTCTGCGAATGTCGCGCCATGAAGTTGTCATAGCCGACTTCCGCTACCTGGAACCACTGGTAACCGTTGTTTGAAAACGCGGTCAGCGAGTCGTAGGCCTTCTTGAAATTCGCGTTGGTCGCCGAGACTTCGCTGTGCAATTCCTTCGCCGCCCTGAAGGAAGCTTGCATGACCGCGGGCGGGAAGGCGTGCAGTTTGGTGCCGCTGGCCAGAAGCTTGCGCAGCGCCGTCGGATTCTGGGCGTCGTATTTTGCCATCATCCAGTTGTTGGCGTAGTGGCCCGCCTGCTCGAGCGCACTTTGATAATATTTCGGCAGCGCGTTCCACTTGTCGAGGTTGACGATGGCCAGAAGCATTGGGCCGCCCTCCCACCAGCCGGGATAGTAGTAATGGGGCGCAACCTTGTAGAAGCCGAGCTTCTCGTCATCATAGGGGCCGACCCATTCCGCTGCATCGATCGTGCCCTTTTCCAGCGCGGGATAGATGTCGCCACCGGCTAACTGTTGCGGCACGCAGCCGAGCTTCTGCAAGACGCGCCCGGCAAAACCACCGATGCGGAATTTCAAGCCCTTGAGGTCGTCGACGGTAGCGATCTCCTTGCGGAACCAGCCGCCCATCTGACATCCGGTGTTGCCGGCAAGCAGGGAGGTGACGTTGTAGCTCTTGTAGAATTCGTTGAGGACTTCCTTGCCGCCGCCCAACATGTACCAGGCCTGGTTGAGGCGCGAGTTGGGTCCAAACGGTATAGACGAGCCAAAGGTGAAGGTCGCATCCTTGCCGAAATAATAGTAGGAAGCGGTGTGCCCCATCTCGACGGTGCCGTTCTGCACGGCGTCAAGAACCTGTAAGCCCGGAACGATTTCGCCGGCCGCAAAAGTCTGGATCTGGAATTTGTTGTCGGTGGCTTCGCCGACGACCTTGGCCATCATCTCGGCGCCGCCGTGCAGCGTATCGAGCGATTTGGGCCAGCTCGTCGTCATGCGCCATTTGATCTCCGGCATCGATTGCGCAATCGCCGGCGCGGCAATGGTCGCCGCCCCCGCGACCCCTATCCCGGTGACCTTGATGAAATCGCGACGCTTCATTGAATTCCCCTCCCCTGGTGATGCGATGCGTGTCGGTCAGCCTTCGTGTCGAGGCTTTAGATCGCAGCATGGAACATCCGGTTCGGGATTTCCATGTCGAACTGGACGTCCGCGACGAACTGACCTACCGCAACGCAAAAAGCCCGGCCTCTACTGAGGCCGGGCTTGCGTTGACCGATCGATAAAGAGGCAGCTATCCGCGCGTGCGCGAGCGGATCATGAAGCTGTCGAAGGTATATTCGGCAACCTGCCACCACAGATACTGGTCGGAGCGATAGGCCTGCATCGCATCGATCGATTTCTTGAATTCGGCATTCTTTGCGGAAATCTCGGCCCACAATTCGTTGCTCGCTTTCAGGCAGGCTTCCAGAACTTCGTTGGTGAAGGGACGAAGCTGCGTCCCGCCGGCGACCAGGCGCTTCAGCGCCGACGGATTCTGCATGTCATAGCGCGCCGCCATCCAGGTGTTGGCATTCGCCGTCGCATTGGTGATGATGGCCTGGTAATTCTTGGGCAGTGAATTCCACTTCTCGAGATTGCAGAAGGCATGCACGGTCGGGCCGCCTTCCCAGAAGCCGGGATAATAATAATATTTGGCGACCTTCTGGAAACCGAGCTTCTCGTCGTCATACGGTCCGACCCATTCGGCCGCGTCGATGGTTCCCTTCTCGAGCGCGGGATAGATATCGCCGCCCGCGAGCTGCTGCGGCACAACGCCGACCTTTTGCAGCACCTGGCCTGCAATGCCTCCGATGCGGAATTTCAGGCCGGAGAGATCGGCAACGCTCTTGATCTCCTTGCGGAACCAGCCGCCCATCTGGGTGCCGGTATTGCCACAGGGAAAACCAATCACGCCGAATTTCTTGAAGAACTCGTTTCCGAGCTCCATGCCGCCTCCCTGATACCACCAGGAATTCTGCATTCGCGCATTGAGGCCAAACGGCACCGACGAGTAGATCGCAAAGGTCGGATCCTTGCCGACGTAATAATACGAGACGGTGTGGCTCATCTCGACCGTGCCGTTGGAGGTCGCGTCCAGCGCCTGCAAGCCTGGGACGATCTCACCCGCGGCAAAGAGCTGAATCTGGAATTTGTTGTCGGTCATTTCGGCGACGTATTTGGCGAACTCCGCCGAGCCGCCGTAAATCGTGTCGAGCGACTTCGGAAAACTCGAGGTCATGCGCCACTTGATCTCGGGCGAGGACTGCGCAATCGCCGGCGAGGCCACCGCTGTCGCTGCGGCGCCAGCTGCTGAAACTTTCAAAAAATCGCGACGCTTCATAAAGGCATCTCCTTGTAGGGCCGTTTCCCAAATTCACGGGAGCTGTTCTTTCGGCGAGGCGATTTCCGTGTCAACCGAAGGCGCTCTGCCCGGGGCTTTAACACGGAAGTTAGCCCCGCGAAAACGCAACGAAGGCATGACTGCACCGATTAAACGAAAGTCGCATATGCGGAAGCCGGCTAGCTCAGGCCGCGGCGATGGCGCCCTTGAGCTGATCGCGGACCTTGGCAGCGATGGCCCGGTAGATCGCCGCATGCGGCCCATTCGGCTCACTCTCGACGACGGGCGTGCCTGAGTCCGAGGTGGTGCGAATCGACATGTGCAGCGGGATTTCCCCCAAAAACGGCACGCCGAGGCGCTCGGCCTCATGCCGCGCTCCGCCGTGACCGAAGATGTCCGACTGGGTACCGCAATGCGGACACTGGAAATAGCTCATATTCTCGACGATGCCGAGAACCGGCACGTTGACCTTCTTGAACATCGCCAATCCCCGCCGCGCGTCGATCAGGGAAAGATCCTGCGGCGTCGAAATGATAACGGCTCCCTTGAGCGGCACATTCTGCGCCAGCGTGAGCTGGGCATCGCCGGTCCCGGGAGGCATATCGACCACCAGCACATCAAGCGTGCCCCATGCCACGTCCCGCAGCATCTGGGTGATGGCCGACATCACCATCGGCCCGCGCCAGATCATCGCGGTATCCTCTTCGACCAGGAAACCGATCGACATGATCGCAAGACCAAACCGCACGATCGGAATCATCTTCCGGTCGTCGTCAAGCCGCGGCTTCTCGTGGATGCCGGTCAATCTCGGCACCGACGGCCCATAAATGTCCGCGTCGAGCAGCCCGACGCGCAAACCGAGGTCGCGCAGGCCGAGCGCCAGATTGAGCGCCGTGGTCGATTTTCCGACCCCGCCCTTGCCCGAAGCCACCGCGATCACGGCGGCAATGCCGGGAATTTCGGCCTGCTTCGACATCGGCGAAACAGGGCTTTGCGGCGGCCGATGGGCCGAGGCCGGCGCCACGCCATGGGCGTGGCGATGCGGCGCCGGCTGCGGTGCCGCGGCCCCGGGCTTGCGCTCGGCCGTCAGCGCGATCATGGCCATGGCGACGCCGGGAATGGCCCGCACCGCCGCTTCGGCTTGCGCGCGGACGCTTTCCCAGGCGCGAGCTTCGCTGGCCTCGACATTGATCGAGAAGAACACCTTGCCATCGTTGGCGGTGATCGGCGACAACACGCCGGCATTGGTCAAGGCGACGCCGCGGGGCGAGGCCACCTTGGCGAGAGCATCGAGAACCTGTTGCTGCGTTACACTCACGGCGCATCTCCCATAGCGTTTTCGAGCGAAGCATGCCCTCGGGCTTGATCCGGGGTGGATATCGGTTCGCGTGAAGAAAACGCGTCAAACAAAAAATCTAGAGCCTTGGTTCTGGTTCATCAGAACCGAGGCTCTGACTATCTGCGGATGCGACCCATAGAGCCTAGCCGCTCAAAAGGCTACCTCCTGCCGACATCATCCGCCCGCTCGGTGGGCGCTGATCCCGTTCCCTGCTCCTTGGCGGCCTCGTAGTTCAGTTCGATCATCACGCCATTGGGATCGTTGACGAAGATCTGCCAGAGATCGCCGCCGGGAACCTGCCGCGAGTCGAACGCCATCCCCTTGGACTGGAGCCGCGCTTTCATGGCCGCAAATCCCTGGCTCACGAACGCGACATGATGGACCACGCCGGAATCGGGCTTCTGCGGCTCCTCCGTCGGCGAGATATCGACCAGATGGACCACCGCCTTGCCTTCGCTGTACATCCAGGCTCCGGGGAAGGCAAAGTTCGGCCGCTCGCCTTTGTGCAATCCCAGGATGTCTTCGTAGAACCGAACAGTATCGGCGAGTTTGCGGGTCCGGATGTTGAAATGATCGAGCACGCCTACGCTCATGCCCATGTGGTGTCACTCCCCTTTTCTTGAAATCTCGACTATCGGCTCATCCTATCATAAAACCATGGCCGCCCGCCAAACGGAGGCGTTGCCGTTCATGCGGCACGGTCTATTGTGCGGGTTCCCGCGGAGCCTGTTTCGAGCACCGAACCAGTCCACCGTCCCCTCTCCAGCATAACGTCCGGCCAACCCAATGCGCCGGCAAAACCTTTGGGGTTGCACACATGGCTAAAGTCGCTTTTCTCGGTCTCGGCGTTATGGGTTTCCCCATGGCAGGACATCTGGTCGTCAAGGGTGGCCACGATGTCACCGTATTCAACAGGACACCGGCCAAAGCCAAAGCCTGGGCTGAGAAATTCGGTGGCAAGACCGCCGCAACGCCGAAGGCTGCCGCGGAAGGCCAGGACTTTGTCATGGCCTGTGTCGGCAACGACAACGACCTGCGTGCGATCACGCTTGGCGCCGATGGCGCGTTCGCCGGCATGAAGAAAGGCGCGACCTTCGTTGACCACACCACCGCCTCAGCCGAGGTCGCGCGCGAACTTGACGCCGCAGCCACCAAGGCAGGCTTCAAATTCGTCGATGCGCCAGTGTCCGGCGGCCAGGCCGGCGCTGAAAACGGCGTGTTGACCGTGATGTGCGGCGGCACCGAAGAGGCCTACGCCGGTGCCGAACCCGTGATCGCCGCCTATGCGCGGATGTGCAAGCGGCTCGGCGCGGCAGGCTCCGGGCAACTGACAAAAATGGTCAACCAGATCTGCATCGCGGGCCTCGTCCAGGGCCTGTCGGAAGGAATTCATTTTGCCAAGAAATCCGGGCTCGACGTCGCCGCTGTGATCGACACCATCTCGAAGGGTGCCGCGCAGTCCTGGCAGATGGAGAACCGCTACAAGACCATGAACGAGGGCAAATACGATTTCGGCTTTGCGGTGGAATGGATGCGCAAGGATCTCTCGATCTGCATCGCGGAATCGCGCCGCAACGGGGCGAGCCTTCCCGTCACCGCGCTGGTCGACGCCTTCTACTCGGAAGTCGAGAAGATGGGTGGCAAGCGTTGGGACACGTCGAGCCTGCTGGCGCGTCTGGAGCGCTGAGCTGAGGGGCCGCGGCGAGAGGTTAATTTAACCTCTCGTTAAGGTGATTTTTTAGTTCTTTAAGGCAGCTCTTAATGATTTAGCGCCACAGATAGACAATGCAAAAGCTCGCCCCGTCGGCGGGCAGGATTTGTGTTGCTTGATGAGTAATCCCGCTGAAAAGCCCGAAGTTGTCCAGCTTCCGGCTGAACCGCCTGTCGTGACCCCGGTCGGCAACCGACGGGCGGCCGCACAGCGGGTGCGCGAGGCGCGAGACCGGTTAACGTCGACCAGCGGAACCCGCCCCGCTTTCGATCGCGAGCTGCTTCGGCAATATGCCCAGACGCGGCTGTCGGCGTCCTACGTCGTCATGCTGCTGGTGGTGGCAACCGGTCTATTGTTCGGCTTCTGGATGCCGCCGGTCTCGGTCGCCGCCTGGACCTGCGGCCTGCTCTGCATTCATGCCGCCATCGTCCGCAGCTGCAGCAAATTCCTCGCCGAGCCTCCCTCGCTCACCGCCACCCGCAAATGGCGGACGCGATTTGTCCTGCTCGATCTGCTCTACGGCCTGTGCTGGACCGCAATCCTGATCCACCCGGCAAGCTTCGATGCGGTTTCGAACACGCTGATGATGTTCCTGATGCTGCTGGTGATCGCGGTATCGAGCATGCTCGCGGCGAGCCTGCCGATCGCTGCACTTGCGGCCACCGTGCCGGTGACCTCGGCGATGGCCGTAAACCTCGCGCTGAGCAGCACGTTCGACAATTACGTGCTGGCGTTGCTCGCGCTGGCCGCCGAAGGATATTTCGCCCTGCTCGCCCATCGCCTGCATTCAACGACGCTGGCGACGCTCGAGGCGCGCGCCGAAAAGGACGCGCTGATCGGCGAGCTCGAGCAGGCGAAATCCATCTCGGACGAGGCGCGCCATCGCGCGGAAGCCGCCAATGTCGCGAAGTCGCGGTTCCTCGCGCAAATGAGCCACGAATTGCGCACCCCGCTGAACGCGATCCTCGGGTTTTCCGAGGTGATGAAAAGCGAAATCTTCGGCGCGCACGCCGTTCCCGTCTACAAGGAATATTCCGCCGACATTCACAATTCGGGCGTGCATCTTCTCAATCTGATCAACGAAATTCTCGACCTGTCGCGGATCGAGGCCGGCAGGTACGAGCTCAACGAAGAAGCCGTGTCGCTGGTGCATGTCGTCGCCGACTGTCATCATTTGCTGAAACTGCGCGCCTCCAGCCGCGGCATCACCATTCACGAGGTGTTCGAGCTCGGCATGCCGCGAATCTGGGGCGACGAGCGCGCGATACGGCAGATCGTGCTCAATCTGTTGTCGAACTCCATCAAGTTCACCCCGCAGGGCGGGGAGATCTGGCTGAAGGCGGGATGGACCGCGTCGGGCGGACAATATCTCAGCGTCAAGGACACCGGCTCCGGCATCGCAGAGGATGAAATCCCGATCGTGCTCGCTTCGTTCGGCCAGGGCTCCAATTCGATCAAATCCGCCGAACAGGGCGCCGGCCTTGGTCTGCCGATCGCAAAAAGCCTGATCGACATGCACGGCGGCACGTTCACGCTGAAATCGAAGCTTCGCATCGGCACCGAGGTGATCGTCACCTTCCCGCCGGAGCGCGTGATGTCCGCCTTGGCTCCGATGTCCGAGGAAGCTCCGCCGCTGCAGCCCGAACCCTTAAGCCCGAGCACCACAGATGAAAAACACCGAGCCCGCAACAAGCCGATCATGAACGCCGGCACCGGATTGTAGGTGGGTGCTTGGCAAGGAACCGAAACCGATTCAATATCGAAAGATGAGCAAAGAAACGCCGTGTGTCGCTGTCTGCATGATGGATCCCAGAACCAATCTCTGTTTCGGCTGCGGACGGACGCTGCCGGAGATCGCGCGCTGGCACCGCATGGAAAGCGCCGAGCGGCGCGAAGTGATGGCGCAGCTGCCCGCGCGGATGGCGGAAGCGGGATTGGCGCGGCCGGAAATGGCGGCCGATTCAAAGACCGACTGACGCAAAGCAAGCGAGGCCCGCTGTGAGCCGCATTCTGCTGGTAGTGATCGTGTTGCTGGCAACAGCCGGCGCCGTGGTCGCCTATGGCGATCCGGCTCAAATCGCGCGTGCAAAGAACACCGTCTCGGAATTGCTGCACAGGCGGGCGTCGGCACGCGCCGTCCAGATCTCGCGCGGGCAAGGCGGCGAGTTCGCGCTTCGCGCCAAAATCAACGGCGTCAACGCGCCGATGGTGATCGACACCGGCGCGACCTCGGTCGTCCTGACCTACGAGACGGCGAAAGCGGTCGGCCTCCCGCTCGAATTGCTCGAGTACGATGTCGATGTCGAGACCGCAGGCGGACATACCAAGGCGGCACGGCTGACGCTTGATCGCCTGGCCATCGGCCAGCTCGTCGAGCGCTCGGTGCCTGCGCTGGTGGTGCCGCACGGACAGATGAAGACCAATTTGCTTGGCATGAGTTTTCTGGACAGGCTGGAAAGCTGGGAAGTCCGCGCCGACAGCCTGATGCTGCGCGGCTATCCCTAGAGCATGATCCGGGCCCGAAGGGCCGCGTTGGCGCAAAGTGGGAACCGGTTTTCCCTTAGCCAACAAACGCGAAACGCGTTTGCGCGGAGATCATGCTCAAGGAAGATACCTTCATGCCGCGATCGCGGCCGGCTTGCGGTCCTCGACCAGCGCGACCGCATCGCGCAGGACGCTGACGCCGGCGCCCGGCTTGACGCCATTCTCGGCGAGGTGGCGGCGGAATGCGCGCGCGCCAGGCACCCCGAAAAACGCGCCGACAAAATGCCGCGTGATCGAATGCAGCCGCGTGCCTTGCGCGAGTTCGTCATCGATATAAGGCATGAGGGCCTCGAAGACATCTTTCATGGTTGCGAACGGTGCGGCCTCGCCGAACAGTTCCGGATCGACCGCCAGCAGCCGCCACGGCTCCTGATAGGCGGCGCGCCCCAGCATGACGCCATCGACATGAGCGAGGTGCTTCTTGGCCTCAGCGAGGCCGGTGATGCCGCCATTGATGATGATGGGCACGTCAGGCATTGATGCCTTCAGCCGATAGACCCTGTCGTAATCGAGCGGCGGGACGTCACGATTTTCCTTCGGCGACAAGCCGTTGAGCCAGGCTTTGCGGGCATGGACGATCAGCGCGTCGGCGCCCGCGGCGATGACGCCGCGCGCGAGCACATCCAGCGCCATTTCCGGATCCTGATCGTCGATGCCGATCCGGCATTTCACGGTGACCGGGATATTCACTGCGCGCTTCATCGCCTCGACACCGGCAGCGACGAGCGCCGGCTCGGCCATCAGGCAGGCACCAAACCGCCCGTCCTTCACCCGGTCCGACGGGCAGCCGACATTCAGGTTGATTTCGTCGTAGCCGAAATCCTCGCCGATCTTCGCAGCGGTTGAGAGATCGCGCGGGTCCGAGCCGCCAAGCTGCAGCGCCAGCGGATGTTCGCTCGCATCGAACCCAAGCAGCCGCCGGCGATCGCCATGAATGATAGCGCCCGTCGTCAACATCTCCGTGTACAGCCGGGCGCGCCGCGTCATCAGACGGTGGAAGACGCGGCAATGCCGGTCGGTCCAATCCATCATAGGGGCAACGGAAAAGCGGTGATCTAACATATTGTTTCTATTCAATTTTATCATCCTTGTCGGTCCAGTCGATTTTGGTCCGACGGATAATCTGAAGCGTTAGAGCTAAAGCATTTTCCTTTCTTTTCAAAGGCTTGATCCGACCATTCGCTTATTTTCACTTATTTCAACCCCTGCGCGGTACTGCACAGCAGTACCAAAATCCCCGCGCAGCACCGCGCTTCGACAGGCTACGCCCTACCAACGGTGATCGATCTAGTCGACACAATGTCAGTGCTTAAACGCATCGAAGGTAAAGCATGCGTGCCGCAACGTCGGCGCGATAACACTCAATCGAATGTGAGCGACATGTGCGACTCGAGACCCGAGGGCTCACTGGATAACCTTAAGCTACCGGTGTCAGAGTTCCGCCTTTGGTGCCAGGCGCCTGGCGCGCCGCGTCGATGCGTGCCGTCTTGGCATTCGTTTTGCTGGGGTGTGCGTAAACCTTCTCACGCATTTTGTGGTGTCGGAGTTGCGTCACGGGTTTGCACCAAAGCCGACAACAAGGCCGATCAGCAGAGCAGGTCATGACGGATATGGCGGAACTGAAAAAGAGAAAATTGCCGCTGAATCTGGCGATCGTGCATGCAGACCCGGATGCCTTCATCGCGAATTTCATGGGCTGGCTGGAAATCACCGCCTTCATCACGGCGCAGCAGGCCGGCGAAGCCCAGGTCCCTGCCGGCGGGGAGACCCCAAAGCTGTCGCCGCAGCAGTTGCGAAAAGGCGGCGTGCATGATGTCGGCAACGACGCGATCTTTGCCTTCTGCATGACGGCCGCGATGAAGGCGGACAAAGCGGCAGTAGACAGGGTGGAAGCCGCTTTGGTGGAGCGCATGGGGAAGGAATTCCCCGGATCGTTCGGCTTGTGGCATTTTCACGCCCAGATCGACGCGCCGGTCACGCTGGAAGACTTCGTGGGTCAGGCCGGCAAGAAAATGCTGCTGGGCGACATTCCCCCGCCGCCGCTTCGCGCAAAGGAAAACTGGAACACCGGTTTGCGTTTCTTCGAGAAGGCGCGCAAATCCAATTTCATCCACGAGATCATGTATCCTTTGGCAAATTGGACCCGGACGCGCTGGACCGAGACCATGGAGAAGGGCGTCGCCTTCCTCCAACACATCGAAGACAATGTTCCGGTCTTGCGCGCGGTTCTGGACGACCCCCGCAACGATCAACCCTTCATCGCGAATGCGCTGCTGAAACTGGCCCCCGCGGTGGATATGGAATTGACCGAAGAATATCAGGGATTTCTGCGATCCCTGGCACGGCGGAATTAGCATGCTGCACGACCAGCTTGCGGCACCGGCATCGTACCGGCACGAATTGAATGCCGCCTGATACGCAACGACGTTGCGCCCGACCATAACGAGGCGACCATGACCGAATCCATCAAGGCTGTCGTCTTGCCCGATCGCAAAATCGTGGCCATCAGCGGGACGGACCGCGTCAAATTTCTGCAAGGTCTGATGACCAACGATATTCGCCGGCTTACTCCGGACAGGGCACTTTATACGGGGTTTCTAAACGGCCAGGGTAAGCTGCTCTGTGACGCCTTCGTATTGCAGGATGGGGACCGTATCCTCATCGACATCGCCGCCGCTTTTGTGGAGGATTTCGTCAAGCGCCTGAGCGCTTTCAAGTTACGCGAGGCTGTGGGGATCGGCGAGACGGCGCCCGCCCTAGCCGTTGCGGCTGTGTGGGGGACGGGGGCGACCGCGCGACTTGAACTCGATTCAGCGGAGGGCGCGGTGGGCAACAGCGCGCTTGCCGAGGCCCAGTATTCGTTCGTCGACCCACGGATCGCTGCTTTGGGGGCGCGGCTTGTTTATTCGGCGGACTTTCCCATCGAGGCCAAGCTGGCCCGGCTTGGCTTCGCCAGCGCCACGGCGGCGGACTATGCCGAGCACAGACTGGCGCTCGGTATCGCCGATACCGCCGAGATCGGGGGCGAGGTCTGCTATCCACTCGAAGCCAATTTCGAAATGCTTCACGGGGTCGATTTCAAGAAAGGCTGTTATGTCGGCCAGGAACTGACCGCGCGCATGAAGCTCAAGGGCGAATTGCGCAAGCGGATCTTGCCGGTCAGCGGCTCGGCACCTCTGCCAAGGGTCGGCACACCCGTCACGGCCGATGGAACCGAGCTGGGACCACTGATCGCGGCGTCCGGAACACGGGGCCTTGCCCTGCTCCGTCTCGATCGTCTGGCCGACGCAAAAGAAGAAGCCATCCGCGCCCAGGACGTGCAGCTGAGTATCCTTTGGCCGAACTGGCTGCCGCGTTGAGGATGTGACCATGCACGCTCCGGATGGCAGACAATCAGATACAATGTCATCCGCGGCTTATGTCACCTCGCCTCATTGGCCGTTCCCATCCCTACCGTTTGCCTACCGTTTGGCGCACTTCGAAACCCTCGAATTGAGGGGGACCCAGATATAGCGGCTTGTTGTCACCGGCCCGTTGATGCGCGGCCCGGAACGCCTCTGACTTGGTCCACGCTTCAAAGACGGCGCGATTCTGCCACACCGTGTGAGAAGCATAGAGTGTGTGATCCTCAGCTTCCGGACCTCTGAGAAGGTGGAACTCGACGAAGCCCGGAACCTCGTCGAGATGACTGTCGCGGGAGAGCCAGACCTCCTCGAAGTCCGCTTCGGACCCCTTTGCAACACGGAAACGATTCATGGCGATAAACATTGGGCTAATCCCCTACTCGACGAACTCGCATGCCTCCCGGCGCGGCTGGCGAAATCACGCACGCTTAGCGTTCAACGATTCTCGAATGCTGCTCTATTGATGCGTTGATGATGGGCCGATCCGCACCTGAACATCGCGCGGTCGCGCCAGATATGGCGACGACGTCACCACGACGTCGGCACCTGCCTGCGCGTAGGCTGCAACATTCCCGGCGTGAATGCCACCGGCAGCCGCGACGACCGGCCGCGATCGGGCGGTCGTTGCCACCCGTGCGACAAGCAGGGCGATTTGATCCGGCGTAAATTTCTCCGCCTGAATGACGTCAAAACCGACCGCAGCCGCGACGATCGCCGCCTCGAGCGTCGTTACTTCGATGACCAATCGTTTTTCCGGTGCGGCGCGCCTCAGCCGCTCGACCAATCCGACGAAAGGCTCATTGCCCAAAAATGCGCGGTGCTCCGGAAACACCAGCACCGTCTCCGACAGCCCGAGGCGATGCATCACCGCTCCGCCCGCCTTCACCGCCGCGACCGCAAAGCGCTTGGTGCCGGGAACGTTCTTGCGGGTGCAGGCAACTGCAACGTTAGGCGCGACAGCGGTTGCCGCAGCGACGATCGCGCGGGCGTCCGTCGCAACGCCGGACCAGATCTCGATCAATGTCTGCGCCACCTTCCAGCTCCGCAGCAACGCCGATGCCGGACCGTGTGCAGTCAGGATCGGCGATCCCTGCTCGAGCACAGTGCCGGAAGATGCGAATAGCTCCACCCGGCAGCCCGCAAGTTCAATGATTGCAGCCGCATCCTCGGCGAGCGCCAGCACCATCGCGTCGCGGGCGGTGAATTGCATCGAGCCGGAGACGGCACCGATGCCGAGCGCGTCCGTCGTCAGGTCGCCATAGGGAACGTCGTCCGCGAGGAGTTCTTCAAGCTCGGCACGCGACGCGAGGGTTGGCATGGGCCAGCGCGGCGTTGACGGGACACCTGTTGCTGGCGGCGGGGTGGGATGTAACTTCGCAGGGTTGCTCATGTGTGTTGTCCGATTGAAGACATCATTGTCGGAACCGCGACAACGACGGGCGGGATTAACCAGGCTGGCGACGGGAACATCCGGTTGCATGGCCAATAAGCAATCCCCGGACCACGCTGATTGCGGCATGCAGCTTGCTGAGATGACGACATCAGGATGGACCTGCAGGTCCGCCGAAGCGGAACCAGGAGCACACGATGAGATTTGCCCAATCACTGCGACTAGCCGTCGGTATCGCGACTTGGGTTCTCACCTGCACCAACCTGCCCGCAGCCCAGACCAACGTGGCTGTCGCCGCCAACTTCGCGGAACCCGCCAAGGAGATTGCCGCTGCTTTCAAGCAAAAGACCGGCCACGACGCCGTGCTGAGCTTTGGCGCCAGCGGACAATTCTACACCCAGATCACGCAAGGTGCGCCGTTTCAGGTTTTTCTCTCGGCCGACGAAACCCGTCCTAAAAAGCTGGTCGATGACGGGCTGGCGGTGCCGGACAGCCGCTTCACCTATTCGATCGGCAAGCTCGTGCTGTGGAGCAAAATCCCCGGCCTCGTGAAGGACGAAGCGACTCTCAAGGCGGCAGCGTTTACAAAATTGTCGATCTGCAATCCGGTCGCTGCGCCCTATGGCGCCGCGGCGGTAGAGACGATGAAATCGCTGAAGGTCTTTGAATCGCTGCAGCCGAAACTGGTCGAGGGCGCCACGATCACGCAAGCCTACCAGTTCATCGAAACCGGCAATGCCGAACTTGGCTTTGTCGCGTTGTCACAGCTCACGGGACCCGAGACTGGCTCGCGCTGGCTGGTCCCGCAACAGCTCCATTCGCCGATCCGCCAGGATGCCGTGCTGCTGAAAAGCGGGACCATTAACGAAGCAGCGACCGGATTTATCGCCTTCCTCAGAAGTCCGGAAGCGCGTGTCATCATCAGAAAATATGGCTACGCGTTTGACGGACAAAGCTGAATAACATGGGTGGCCTGCCTTCCGAACTCTGGCAATCGGTCTGGCTCACGATCGAGCTTGCGGTGGTCACTACCGTCATCTTGCTCGCGGTCGGCACACCGCTGGCATGGTGGCTGGCGCGCTCGAAAGCCTGGTGGAAGGAAGCGGTCGCGACGGTGGTCGCGCTACCACTGGTGCTGCCGCCGACGGTTCTCGGCTTCTATCTATTGGTAACGCTTGGACCGAATGGGCCGGGCGGATTGATCGCCAGCCTCTGGGGTGGACGCACGCTTGCATTCACCTTCGAAGGACTTGTCGTCGGATCGGTGCTCTACTCGATGCCGTTTGTGGTACAGCCGATCCGCAATGCGTTCGCGGCGATCGGCGATCGGCCGCTGGAGGTCGCCGCGACGCTCCGCGCCTCGCCCCGGCGTGCATTCTGGACCGTGGCGGTGCCACAGGCGCGACCGGGCTTTCTGACCGGCGCCGTGCTCGGATTCGCCCATACCGTCGGAGAATTCGGTCTGGTACTGATGATCGGCGGCAATATCCCCGGTCGCACCAAGGTGCTCTCGATCGCGATCTTCGACTATGTCGAGGCGTCGCGGTGGCGTGAGGCGAACATCCTGGCAGGCGGCATGGTGATGTTCGCCTTTGCGGTGATCCTGACGATGACGCTGATCGAGAAGCGCAGCGCGGGGGCCCGGCCATGACCGCGAAACTGCGCGGTCGAATTCAGGCCACGTTCCGCGGCAGCCTCGGCGAATTTCCGCTGGACGCAAGCTTCTCCGTGCCGGCATCCGGCGTGACGGCGATTTTCGGTCCCTCCGGCTGCGGCAAGACCACCGTGGCGCGCTGTCTGGCCGGCCTGCACTACCTGCCCGGTAGCTTCTGCGCGATCGACGGCGAAATCTGGCAAGACCCATCGACCTTTCGAAAGGCCCATCAGCGACCGATCGGTTACGTGTTCCAGGAAGCGAACTTGTTTTCGCATCTGTCGGTGAAACGCAACCTGCTTTACGGCGCACCGCGCGACACGGCCGCGTTGGGACCCGATGGCATCGCCTTCGATGAGGTGATCGAACTGCTCAGCCTGGCGAAACTGCTGGACCGGTCACCGCAAAACCTCTCCGGCGGCGAGCGGCAGCGGGTCGCGATCGGCCGGGCCTTGCTGTCGCAGCCGAAGCTGTTGCTGATGGACGAGCCGCTATCTGCGCTGGACCGCACGACCAAAGCCGAAATTCTGCCTTTCCTCGAGCGGCTGCACGAGCGGCTTTCCCTTCCGGTGATCTATATCAGTCACGACATGTCGGAGATCGAACGGCTCGCCGACCACCTGATTCTCATGCAGCACGGCCACGTCATCGGCGCGGGGCCGCTGCATGTCCTGCAGAGCGACCCTGCCTTGCCACTCGCCGGTGCCCGCGAAGCGGCGATCAGCCTGGATGCGAAGGTCGAAGCCTATGATGCAACCGATGGACTGCTGACGCTGCAGGTCGAGGGCGGCCAGCTACTGGTGCCTGCCCCTCTCGTTACGGTCGGCAAGCAGCAACGGTTACGGATATCAGCAAGCGATGTCAGCCTCGCCCGCACAGCCCCCGAAGCCAGCTCGATACTCAACATTCTGCCCGCACGCATCGTTTCGAAATCAATGCTCGGCAAGGGTGAAGTCATCGTCGTTCTGGCCCTGGGAACCGATGGCGGCGGAGCGCGGCTGCTGGCGAGGATCACCCTTCGATCCTGGGGCCTGCTTGGGCTTGCCGAGACCATGAATGTCTTTGCCCAGGTCAAAGGTGTTTCGCTGGTATCTGGAGCGAACAGACCCGTGAGCGACGGCGAGAAAGCGCAAACGATCGACCGGAAAATCCTCCGGGAGCGCCGCGACGCCCGACTTCGGCACGCGGCTTGCTAGAAGAGACTGGTGAGATATTTGCAAGACCATCCATGCGAGGCATCGCCATGACGTCGGACTTTCAGGACATCAACCCCAATCATCTGGCTGCAATTCTCTATCGGCCTGAAGACGACGTCGACACCCTGCTCGCCGACTTCGCGAGCACATTGTTACGCGACGGCGAACGCATCGGTGGCATTGTGCAGCGAAACCTCAAGGATGATGCCGGTCGGCCGAACGGCATGTATGTCGTCGATTTGATGACCGGTCACCAGATCTCGATTTGCCAGCCGCTCGGCTCGGGTGCCATGGCATGCAAGCTTGACTCCGCCGGTCTAGCTGAAGCATCCATCGCCGTCTCGCGCGGCATCGCCGAAGATGTCGCGCTGATCATCGTCAACAAGTTCTCGAAACAGGAGGCGGCAGGTCACGGCCTGCGAAGCGAACTTGCCCAGGCGATCATCGCCGGCGGTCCGGTGCTGACGGCGGTCCCGGAAAAATGCTTTGAGGCCTGGAAGGAGTTTACTGGCGATATCGGCACCACCCTGCTTTGCGCGCGACACGTTGTCGAACAATGGTGGCGCGAGGTTTCCTTGCGAAGGGCCGGCGCGCGCGCCGCCCTGCAGGCGCCGGCGCTTTCCGAGCCTATTTTCCGATCATCACATCCGACGACTTGATCACAGCCGAGACGCTGTCGCCGACCTTGAGGGCAAGCTCATCGACCGCCTCGTTGGTAATCGACGACGTGACGGTCAGGCCCGAGGCAAGCTCGACTTTGACATGCGCGGTGGTCGCCCCCTTGGTCACCGCCACGACCTTGCCGGGAAGAATATTGCGTGCACTGAGCTTCATTTTTTGCATTCCTTGCTTCTCGATCGCCGTTGTCCTGTGCATTTCTTTTATGGCGAACGGCCCGTCGATCCAAGCACTTTAAAAAAAGCATGCCGCCGCCTTCACTCGCGCAGCAATTGTCGTGCTTGCGACAATCGCAATGCCGAAGGACCTCGATGGCATATCGCTTGCTTCTTCGAAGCCATGGCCCTGCCAAAACTAACAACCCCACCAGATCAAATCCCCTGGAGTTCGAAGATGCTCGGAATTGGAGACAAGCTGCCCTCATTCACCATCGTCGGCGTAAAGCCCGGCTTTCACTTGCAGGAAGAAAAGGGACAGAGCGCTTTCGAGCCGCTGACAGAAGACAGCTTCCCCGGAAAGTGGAAGATCATCTTCTTCTATCCGAAGGATTTCACTTTCGTATGCCCAACCGAGATCGCCGAGTTCGCGCGCCTGTCGAAGGACTTTGCCGACCGCGACGCCGTGGTGCTTGGTGGCTCGACCGACAACGAATTCTGCAAGCTCGCCTGGCGCCGCGAGCACAAGGATCTGCACCATTTGCCGATCTGGCAGTTCGCCGATAGCAAGGGCTCGCTGGTGGATGGACTCGGCGTCCGCTCACCGGACGGTGTCGCCTATCGCTACACCTTCATTGTCGATCCCGACAACGTGATCCAGCACGTCTATGCGACCAACCTCAATGTGGGCCGTAGCCCGAAGGACACGCTGCGCGTGCTCGACGCGCTGCAGACCGACGAATTGTGCCCCTGCAACCGCGAAGTCGGCGGCGCAATCCTCAAGGTGGCGTGAGGTGCCATGTCGATCGAGCAATTGAAAGACAGCATTCCCGATTTCGCAAAGGACGTCAGGCTCAACCTGACGTCGATGGCGTCGGACGAGACGCTGGATCCGCAGACCAAATACGGGCTCTTCCTCGCCTGCGCGATCGCGACTCGCAATCCCGCAGTGATCTCGGCGATGGAAGCTGTGGCGGCCGACAAGATCGCGCCCGCGGCACTCGCGGCGGCCAAATCGGCCGCCTCGGTGATGGCGATGAACAATATCTACTACCGCTTTGTCCACCTCGCGTCGAACAAGGAATACGCGACGATGCCGGCGCGGTTGCGCATGAACGTCATCGCCAACCCCGGCGTCGACACGGCCGATTTCGAACTGTGGTCGCTTGCCGTATCGGCAATCAACGGCTGCGGCGCTTGCATCGACGCGCACGAGAAGGTGCTGAGTGAAGCCGGCGTTGCACCCGCGTCAATCCAGACCGCCGTCCGCTTCGCCGCCATCATTCAATCGGTCGCAATCGCGATCGAGGCCGGCGCTATTGAGCTTGCGGCTGCGGCAGAGTAACAGCGACCGGGCGACGGCTATACATCACAAGCGTACTTGCGGCGGCAATAGCGGCAACAGCCAGCTGTGCAGTGACCGCCTCCCAAGTCGGATTGGCCCCAAGGGCGATCAACCAGTCCGGCGCAGCCAGCGCATCATAGGACAGTATCGCCTGCTCCTGCAATTCCTGGACGGCACCACCGATGAAGCGCAGTCCCATCAGGAAAAGAAACGCCGACGTCAGCAGGAACACCGGTCGCAACGGCAGGCGGAAGGCAAGCCACTGCATCGCCACATATAGCACGAACAGACCCGCGAACGCCGCAAGCAGGCCGATATTGAGGCCTGCGCTCCAACCGCCGCTCGAGCGGGCGAGCGCGTGCAGGAACAGGACGGTTTCGCCGCCTTCGCGGAACACGGCCAGGAACGCAATCGACGCAAGCGACAGCGAGGTGCCCGACGATATCGCGTGCTCCGCCGAGCGATGCAAGGTCGCATTCCAGGCCGCGGGATTCTGGCGCAGGAACAGCCAACCGCTCATATAAAGGATCAGCATGGAGGCGAGCAGCATCACCGCGGCTTCGAGCCGGTCATCATGGGCACCGCCCAGGAAGACGTTGAACACCACCGCCGCCAGCACGCTGGCGAGGATGGCGAGCATGGCGCCGAAATAAATCGCTTTCAATTCGACTGACGCTCCGGAGCGGCGGAGAAAAGCCGCCAGCGCGGCGATGACCAGCATCGCCTCGACGCCTTCGCGCAGCAGGATGCTTGCCGATTGCAGCGCTACAGAGATATCGATCATGTCCGCTCTCCTCTCAGCCTGGCGACATTGCCACGGACCGCCGCAACATCGATCAACCGAACTTGAACAACACGCCATAGCCGCCGCGCGGATAGCTCCACTCGATATCGCCGCTCGGCTCGCCGATCACCCGGCAGGTGCCGCATTCGACGCAGCCGTCGACGGTAACCTCCACCTGGCCCTTGTCATTGAGTTCGTAGCACCGCGCCGGGCAAGCTTTCAGCAAAGTGAGCAGCGCCGGCGACGGCACTGTGTGCGGCCGCACCTTGATGTGGGCGCGGCCGGCATCAACCAGATAGCGGTTGTAGAACAGCTTGTCCTCGACACGCACCGCGAGCTCAGTCGTCATATTCGATCTCCAGGGTTAGGACCGCATTCAACACTTCGCACTACCGTCTATCGCCATGCCCGGGCGAAGCGGTATGCATCGCCGAACAGGCCAGTCCATGACCGCGCCTTGACAAAGGATCGCAGCGTGGTCTTCTCCTTATCGATCTTGGGCGTTCCGTCGACGCGCACGAAATTCTGCATCGCCTTGGAGACGAGCTGCGGATAGGTCAGGAAGAAATTCTGCGACTGGATATGCATCAGCTGCGGCATGTCCTTGTACTTCTTCAGGTCCTTGATGACGAAGGAGTCATCCAGCATCTTCTTGTAGAGCGCCAGGTTCTCCTTCGTCATCGGATCCTTGCGCGACTTGACCTGGAAGATTGCCTCCGCGGCTATGCGGCCCGAGGTCATGGCGAGGTTCGAACCCTCGCGGTGAATGGCGTTATTGAGCTGGGCGGCGTCGCCGACCACGACCCAGCCTTCACCATAGAGCTGCGGGATCGCGTTGTAGCCGCCCTCAGGAATGAGATGGGCGGAATACTCCTTTACCTCGGAGCCCTCGATCAGCGGCGCCACCGAGGGATGACGTTTGAACCGCTCGAGCAGACCGTAGGGCGTCTCTCCGGTTTTCTGGAAGTCCGCCACCAGGCATCCGATGCCGAGCGACACGCACTCCTTGTTGGCATAGATAAAGCCCATGCCGGTCATGCCACGCGAGATAGTGCCGGCCGCCTCGATCACGGTGCCTTCATCGCCTTTGAGATTGAAGCGGGCTTCGATGGTCTCGCGCGGCAGGAAGTGCATCTCCTTGACCGCCAGCGCGACGTTGTCGGGCTTCGGCCTCGCACGCAGATCGGCCCGCGTGCCGAGCAACCCGTTGACGCCCTCGGCCAGCACGACCACGTCGGCGTGCACCTCACCGTCATGGCGATCAGTGCGCACGCCAATCACCCGGCCGTAGGCGTCCTGCGCCAGTTCGGTCACCGTGGTCTCGCAGAGGACGACCGCCCCCGCCTCCCGCACCTTGGACGAGAACCATTTGTCGAACTGCGCGCGGATGATGGTGTAGCGGTTAGGACGCTCCTCGTTGAAGTCGTCGGAGCGATAGTGCAGCCCGACATGGGCGCGGTCGTCCATCATCCAGAAGCGTTGCTCGACCAAATGACGTTCGAGCGGCGCATCCTCGCGAAAATCCGGGATCAACTTCTCCAGCATATCGGCGTAGAGGATCGCGCCCTGAACGTTCTTTGATCCCGAATATTCGCCGCGTTCGAGCTGCAGCACCTTCAGGCCGCGTTGGGCCAGCGTCAGCGCAGCGGCGTTGCCCGCCATCCCGGCGCCGACGACGATCGCATCGAATCTTTCCTCGATCATGGCAAGCTCCTCTAGCTGGCGATCCGGTCGCGCGCATGCGGCGATAGCCGCGCGCGGAAGGCTTCGGTCAATGCCGGCAACAGCCGGATCGCATCGGTAATAATTCCGACATGGGCGAAATCGAAGATCGGCGCGTTCTTGTCGGTGTTGATCGCAACGATGAGATCGGCGCCCTCGACCCCTACCCGGTGCTGGATCGCGCCTGAGATTCCGGCGGCGATGTAGAGTCTGGGCCGGATGGTCTTGCCGGTCTGGCCGATCTGCCGATCGGATGTGACCCATCCCTTCTGCACCAGCGGGCGCGAACAGCCATATTCCGCGCCGAGCACGGAAGCGAGCTGGCGCACGAGCTGGAAATTCTCCGGCGATCCGAGCCCGAGGCCGCCCGCTACCACGACGTCGGCATAAGCGAGATTCGACTTCGCGGATTCACGGTCGGGCAGGAATGAAAGCACCTTGGTGACGATATCCGCCTCAACCAGGCCAAGCGGATGGGTGACGATACGGCCGGGCTCGCGCTGGACACGCTCCGGCATCGGCATTACGCGCGGGCGCACGGTTGCCATCTGCGGCCGGTAGTTGAGTGTGTAGATTGTGCACATCAGCGACCCGCCAAAGGTCGGGCGGGTCGCGGCAAGCGAGCCGTCGGTATCGACGTCCAGCGCCGTGCAGTCGGCCGTCAGCCCGGTCAGCAGCGTTGTCGCCACCGAACCGGCGAGGTCGCGGCCGAGCGTGGTGGCGCCGAGCAGCAGGATCTCCGGCTTGTAGGTGTTGACGACGTCGGTCAGCGCCTTGGTGTAGGACTCGTTGCGATAGTCGGTGAGCAAGTTGTCGGCGACGATGTAAGCCAGATCGGCGCCGTAGCAGAAGGCTTCGGCAGCGGCCTGCCGTGTGGTCTCGCCCTCAGGCCCGATCACTACAGCCGCGAGATCGACCTTGAGCTTGTCGGCAAGCTGGCGCCCGGCGCCCAGCAGTTCCCACGACACGGGGTGGACCTGGCCGCGTTCCTGTTCGATGAACACCCAGACGTGCTTGTAGCCCTTGAAATGCTCAGGCAGCTCCTTCTTGGTCGCCGCACGGCCTGCCGGGGTAGGTGTTTTAGCAGGTTCGCTCATCGGCTCAGCTCCCGTATCAATCCGTTAGAATCCGCGCGCCAGCGCGACGAGCTCCGCTTCGAGCTTGGGCTGCCGCTTGAAAATGTCTTCGATCAGCGCCTCCGCGGGTGGCCGGCTGCCGAAGTCGATCAGCACCGCCTTCTCCGCGCGCGGCGGCGGCGCGAAGACCTTCTTGACGATGGTCGGCGAGCCCCGCAGCCCGCATTTTGCGATGTCTTCGACCCCCGCATCCTGCGCGCTCCATTTGACGATGGTGGCGCGCGCGGCGCGCAGCGCATCGATCATCGCGCCGCGCCGGATCTCGTTGGTCGCCTCCAGCATGGTGATCAGGCAGGGCAACCGGGTGCGCAGAATCTGCACGCCACCCTCTGACCGCCGTTCGGCCTCGATGGTGCGCGCGTCAAGATCCAGCGCGCCGATCTTGGCGACGTAGGTGAGTTGCAGCAGGTCGAGGCGCTTGGCGATGCCGGGACCGACCTGCGCGGTGTCGCCGTCGATCGTCTGCTTGCCCGTGAAGATGATGTCCGGTGCGCCGTAGGTCTCGCCGATCTTGCGGATGGCGGTGGCGAGCGCATAGGTCGTCGCCAGCGTATCGGCGCCGGCGAAGAAACGATCCGTCAGCAGGACGGCGCGATCAGCCCCGAAGGTCAGTGCCTTGCGCAGACTGTCCTCGGCCGAAGGCGGCCCCATGGTGAGCACGGTAACCTCGCCGCCGAACTTGTCGCGCAGTTCGAGGGCTGCTTCGAGCGCGAACAGATCGTAGGGGTTGATGATGGTCGGCACCCCCTGGCGCATGATCGTGTTGGTCACGGGATGAACGCGGATCTGTGCTGAATCCGGAACTTGCTTGATGCAGACGACGATGTGCATGCGATGGCTCCGAACCTGCCTGATGGCCCCAAAGGGGTAAGAGCAAGTGCCGTACCAATCGCGGTTGGGACAAAATATCGACGTTAAGACAATGACTTGAAGGGACAGGCGGGCTTCAGGCCTGAAGTTATCCTGCTATCGCTGACAGGGACAATTCCGACACGTCGCAAACACGACAGCGATACGACGAAGCAAAGGAAGAAAGGCCGCCAAGACAGCGCGCCGACCTCCGGTCTGTGCGACAAGACCGAGGATCCGGCCCGAACGTAGGGCAGGATTATTTAAGCGGGGTGAGGGACACGAAAACGGGAGGCTTCGGCGGCGCCACCGCATCCTTCAGGACCTTGAACACGCGCTGGTCGAGCGGCGATGACGCGAGGAAATCGGCATAGGCCTGCTCGAGCACCGCCTTGCAGCGTTCCGCCACCACTTCGTCAGGCAGCCCCGTGAAATCCTCGCTCACCAGATATTGCCCCATGCGCCTGAGAATGTGCAGCCTCACCACGTTGACGTGCTTGGGATCATACTCGACGCCAAGCAGCGCGAAGAAATCCTCCGCGGAAGAGGCCTTGTTCAACTGTTCGAGCACGCCAACAGGTGCACCACTCATCTCCAATCTCCTTCAAGCCTGTTCTACGGCACGAGGGCCGGGGTTTGATGCGTCGGTGCCTTCCCGTGTCAGACCGTTGCCATCGCGCAAGCGCTTCTGCAGGTGCGCGAGCCGTGCCTCGAGAAACTCGACCCGGTCCACCAGAAAGGAGATCGCTTCTCCCACCGGATCAGGCATCAGATGGTGGTCGAGATCGATGCGGCCGACCACACGGCGGTGGCTGAGCTCCGGCCGCACCACCCTGGCCGGGATGCCGACCACGGTGACGTCAGGCGGCGTACTCTCGATCACGACCGAATTGGCCCCTACCCGCGTGCCCCGTCCAACGGTGATGGGTCCGAGAATCTTTGCGCCGGCGCCGACCACCACGCGATCTTCCAGGCTGGGATGGCGTTTACCCGGCGACCACGATGTGCCGCCCAGCGTGACACCGTGATAAAGCGTGACGTCATTGCCGATCTCGGCGGTCTCGCCGATGACGACACCGGCACCATGATCGATGAAGAACCGGTGGCCGACCTTGGCGCCCGGATGAATGTCGACATTGGAGAGGAAGCGGCCAAGCCAAGACAATAGCCGCGCCGGAAACCTCCAGCCGGCCCCCCACAAACGATGCGCGATGCGATGCCAAATCAGGGCGTGAACGCCGGGATAGGTCAGCAGAGTTTCCAGCTCGCTGCGGGCGGCGGGATCCCGCAGGCGGACGCAGCCGACATCCTCCTTGATCAACTGCAACAGCGAAGGACGGCGCGGCTGGACATCCGTTAAGGGGACGCCGACCTCTGAATCTACGGCATCGGACATGACAACCTCTGGCGACCTCACGCGCAATTGGGGAGCCTGGGATCGCAAACCTCGCGCCAGATGCGTGTGACGGTCTCGCGCGCGACCGGGCCCTTGTTGTAGACGGCGTGCTCCCGAACGCGGGCGAGAATCCCGCGCAATTGATCGGAACTTGCCTTCAACTGCAGATCCGCGAGCAACGAAGTGATGGCCGACAGGCCGGAGTGCTTGCCGATGACGATGCGATTGGCGCGGCCGAACAGCACCGGATCGAGCGACTGGTAGGTGCGCTGGTCCTTCAATAGCCCATCGACATGGATACCGGATTCATGGGTGAAGACATGCTCGCCGACGATGGCCTTGTTGAGCGGAATGCTGCGCGCCGCGGCCGCGGCGACGACGGAGGCGACGTTGCCGAGCTCGGACAATACGATACCCGTTTCTCGGCCGTACAATTGCCGGAGAGCGACCGCGACTTCCTCCAGCGGCGCATTGCCTGCGCGTTCGCCCAGCCCGATCACGGTGACCGAGGCATGCGTGGCGCCGGCCTTGATGGCGGCCAGCGTATTGGCCGTGGCAAGGCCGAGATCGTCATGGCCGTGAAACTCAAGTTCGAGGTCAGTTGTCGCGCGCAGAGCTGAGATCAGCGCGTAGCTCAAATCCGGATCGAGCACGCTCAGCGTATCGGCGATGCGAAACCGCCGCGCGCCGGCGGCCTTTGCGGTGGCGATGATCTCGATGAGAAAATCGACATCGGCGCGCGACGAATCCTCACCGCCGACGGCAACGGCCAAGCCCTTGCTCCGCGCGTATCCGACGACGCGTTTGACCATGTCGATCGCGTTGGATCGCTTGCCGCCGAGCTTGGCCGCGATCTGCACGTCGGACACCGGTACCGACACATTGACCATCGAGACGCCCGCCGCAATCGCCGCGTCGACATCCTCGGTCCGCATCCGGCACCAGGCGATGGTGGTCAGGGGCAATTCCGCTTCGACGATGGCGCGGATCGCGGTGATCTCCTCGCGTCCCATCGCCGGCGTGCCCGCCTCCAGCTCCGGAACACCGGCGCGAGCCAGCGCGCGCGCGATCGCAACCTTTTCCTCTGTCGTGAAGGCGACACCGGGCGCCTGCTCGCCGTCACGCAGCGTGGTATCGTTGAGAACGATTGGCGCGAGCGGCGTTGGCTGATCGATCATTGGATCCTCACCGGCTTCATCGGAGGAGGCGATCCCACCGATGGGTCCCCCGCATCAGGGTTAGAGCAACCGCCGTGCCATCGCGGTTTAAGGGGCTTAACATATTGATTTATTTGTAACTTTTAGCACAAGCCGCTGATTGTCGTGATCCCGACAGCGTCGTAAATGCGACGCTTGATCGGTGTCGTCAGACCTGCTTGCGGCGCAGATGGACGATGACGTCGACCCTGGAGATCTCGTAGCCCGGCAGCGGCTGCGGCAGCTGGTCGATCACAACACCCGGTTCGGGAATGTCGAGCAACCTGTCTTCGTGGTCGACAAAGAAATGGTGGTGCGTGGTCGGGTTTGTATCGAAGAATGATTTCGATCCATCGACACCGATCTGACGCAGCAGGCCGGCTTCGGTAAACTGGTTCAGCGTATTGTAGACGGTCGCCATCGAGATCTGCAAATTGGCATCGACCGCCTCGGCGTGAAGCATCTCCGCGGTGACGTGGCGCCCACCCTTCGAGAACAGAAACTCGCCCAGCATCAACCGCTGGCGCGTCGGCCGCAGGCCAGCACGGCGGAGCAAATCGATGCAGTCGTCCCGAAAGATATTCTTTTCGCCCTCCCCGAAAATGGGTTCGGACGGAGCTTCTGTCTCCACAGCGGAGAACGATTCCAGGGAAAGCGTCGTTACGTCCATCACGCGTTACTCCGGTGACCAGGACGCTGACGCTCCGGTCGCGGAGAGTGCCGCCTGCAAAGCCACCTCACGACGCCGGTCTGCCATCCGGCTCTCGCCGCTCTCGTCGCCGAAGCAAAGATCGAAATCCCGGCATTCGGTACAGACCGGAGTCGTGCACATCACGAAGCCGTCGGACTCGCAAAGCGCGCGATAGAAGAAGCGCTTCCACCGCATGTTTTGCGTGTTGCGGGCGGCGATAGGGGCGAAATGCCGCGACAGCAGCCGAGTCAATTCGGAGCGTTCCCGCAGGCCAAGATCTTCCCACAGATGATTCGGCTCCATCGCGCGCCGTGCGATCATCGCGGCAAGCCAGCGGCCGACGTCGCCCTCGCTCGAGCGATGCGCAAGCAAGAGGTCGCGCACCATGGCGACCTCGTCATCGTCGGCAACTTTATCCTGTGTGAACCAGGCGATTCCCGAGCTGCCCGCCACCGGAAACCATTGCGCCATGAGACTGACAAGGTCGGCCGCCGCGAGCCCGGCCCGCGCGGCCATTGCACCCTCTTCCATGGCCGCTACCGCCAGGATCGAAGCCAGCACATGTCTGTCAAAACTGAAATCATCGTCGACCGCAGCGTCAGCTGGGTGACAACCTGTCAGCACCCGGTAGGCCGCGGTTCCGACATGCCCGCGATCGCGTGGCGTGCCCAACTGCTCCAAAGCGTGGAGCGCTGGTCCCGCATCGATTGACTGCTCTCGCGGTGCCGCCGTCGTCACAAGCCGCTCCAAAGCCGGTTGTTAGGCCCCCAACTATCTTGCGCGTATCCGTTGATCCCGAAGCAATGTGAGCCGCATCTCATCAAAACGGATGCCGTTGGTAGTGCCGGCCCCTCTTGCGAGGGGCCGGGTAGTCTCGAATGATCGACCTCAGGCTGCGGCGATCGCCGCTTCGGCGGCGAGTTCGGCAGCGGTCTTGCCGACCACGGATTCGTCGACCGGCTTCATGATGCCGTGCTCCATCAGCATGTCCTCGAGTTCGTCCATGGTGATCGGGGTCGGGATGATGCCCTTGCCGCCGTTGTTGTGGATCTTCTCGGCCAGGCTCCGGTAGTGACCGGCCTGAACCGAATCCGGGGCATATTCCAGCACCGTCATGCGGCGGAGTTCGGCGTGCTGCACGATATTGTCGCGCGGCACGAAGTAGATCAGATGGGTGCCGAGCTTCTTGGCCATCGCTTCCGCAAGCTCCAGCTCCTTGTCGGTCTGGCGCTCGTTGCAGACCAGCCCGCCCAGGCGCACGCCGCCGGAATTGGCGTATTTCAGAATGCCCTTGGAGATGTTGTTGGCGGCATACATCGCCATCATCTCGCCGGACATCACGATGTAGATTTCCTGCGCCTTGTTCTCGCGGATCGGCATGGCGAAGCCGCCGCAAACCACGTCGCCGAGCACGTCGTAGGAGACGTAATCAACGCCGTCGTAAGCGCCGTTCTCTTCGAGGAAGTTGATCGAGGTGATGACGCCACGGCCGGCGCAGCCTACGCCGGGCTCCGGACCGCCGGACTCCACGCATTT